>CAYHHE010000109.1:0-6428 GCA_964356295.1 uncultured Actinomycetes bacterium
CCTCCTCGAGGGGGACCGAGCCGCCAGCCCGTCCCCCCGCACGATCGAGGACCTCATCGAGCGTGGGCCGCGAAGCTTCCTCGATCAGCCGGGTGCGCAGGTACTCCTGCAGCGACTGGTGGGCAGCCGCGGCGCGCCGACGGAGCACGGCGTGCGTCTGCGCCGGAACGTCCTTGATCTGGATGCTGGTCATGGCGCCATTCTGGCGCCGCAAGGGGCGATACGCAAGCACTCGCCTCACCGGATTCGGAAGATCAACTTCGGACGCGCTGGATGTCGCTGCCCGGGCTGGCTGGCCGGCCGGCTTTGAGTTGGCCCGAATGGGTGGGTGGGGACGTGGGCTGACCGGATCACGGTCGACTCTCGTCAGATGCGGCGGGGTGCCGTGCGTTCGCGGCTTGAGGATCCGGTGGCGAGGGTCGTGGGGATGATCGCGAGCGGGATGACGCCGGCGGGGGTAATGCCGGGGCCTCGGGGACTCCGACTTCGGTGCTCTGCTGGTGCGGCTGCATCGAACGTCCGCCGCTGCGACGGCATGGCTGGACCCAGCACCACCGAGTCATCGACCCAGGGCGCTCGGCGCTCGCCGGGCTGCCGGAGTCAGCCTCCGAGCCTTGCCATCCACCAGTTCGAGTCGTCCCGGTCCTTGCCGCAGCGCTTGCACCACACCACGAACTCGTTGTCGTCCAGCGAGGGGAGCGCAAGCCCGTCGTTGGTCCACGTGAGGCCCGTCGCGTCGGCGCGTACCCCTGAACGGGGTATGTCCGTGGGGCGGCGGCGGCCGACCCACCGGTGGAAGCGGAGCAGGCATTGTGCGTCCTTCATGGCCATCATCCCTTCCGGACCGAGGGGGTCGTCAGCTGTCGACCCAGGTGTCATGGAGGCGATCGAGGAGCGGGACCAGCGGCCGATCGGCACCCTGCGGAGCCAGGACGGTAACGGCGATGCCGTCCTCGGGCCAGACAGCCAGCGAGCAGTGGTAGGCCACGACGTCCCCGTGGTGCCCAACGATGGGGTCGCCGTCGTCGTCCTCAGCCACGACAGTTCCGAGGCCGTAGCCGTGGTGGTCGGGGGCGGTAGTCATCGCTTGCACCCACGGGGTCGAGAAGCTGCCCGGTGTAGAGGGCAAGGCCCCAGGCTGCCAGGCTGGGAGCGTCAGCAACCATGGCACCGGCCGCCCCAGCAGAGGAAGCCATAGCCCGGGAGGGAAGCCAGGTTGAGCCATGAGTGTGACGGCCGCGCGGATCGCTGATGGTCGGGCGTTGCGGCTCGAGCTTGGCTGATCGCCATCACGGCGTACGGCCTGGCCGTCGTTCTCAGCCCGTCTTGCACCGGTTGGGACTGCTCGACGTGAATGGACACGATCTCGGGGGAGGTGACAGACCCCGGAGGGGCTATGTCGGTGCGAGTGAGCTTCGGGGACGGCGGGGCGCACTGCTTGCAGCCGTCAGCAGCCGTTCTGGTGCAGGTATTGGCGGCATTCTGCGTCGGTGAGGGCGCGCGTCACCTGGTTCTCAGCGACGTCGATGAGCTCTGCGGGGTCGGTCGTCCAGACCTGAACACGTCCGTTGCCATGGGCTGTGGCGACCCAACGGCTGTCGGGACTCACGTCCACGTTCGCGACTTCCGCGGGGGCGCGGGGTAACTCGAGCCGGACGGTGCCGGTGTCGGCGTCCCACAGGCGGGCTGTGCCGTCCTGTCCGGCGGTCGCGATGGTGGCGCCGCCGGCGCTGAAGACGACGTCGCCCACCCCCGCGGTGTGCCCGGTCAACACGGCGTGACGCGACCGGGTGGGCACGTCCCAGATCTCCGCCGGCCCGGAGGTGTTCGCCGTGGCCAGCCGCGTTCCGTCGGGCGAGAACACCGGGGAGCTACCGACGACCGCGTCCCACTCCTGGGTCCTGTCAGTGCGCCAGTCCCACAGCAGCATCCGGTAGTCCCGCGGGGTGTTGCGTGCGGTGGGGTACCGGAGCAGGGCAACCGTCGTGCCGTCGGGACTGAAGGTGGGGTCCCTGAGCCCGAAGCCCTCCGGCGCGCGCATGACCGCCCTCTGAGCGCCGCTGCGGTCGTACAGGGCAATCTCCCCGTCCTCGCTGGCCACCGCCACCAGCCTGCTGTCCGGGCTGAAGGCCGGCCTCCACATGAAGGACCCGCGAGCGACGGTGAAGAGCTCGGAGCCAGCGGAGACGTCCCACACCCGGGTCGCTCGGTCGCTGCCCGCGGCCGCGACGAGCTCGCCGTCCGGGCTCACCGCGACGCTGCGCACGTCCTCGGCAGGGGTCGCCGACGCGACCGGTGCGAGGCGCCGGATGGGCGTGCCGCCGTCGCTGAGGTCCCACACCGTCACCGACCCCCCGCCGCTGGTCACCACGAGATCACCGTCGGGAGCGAAGACGGCGTCGCTGAAGCTGCCGGGGGGGTTGCCGGGGATGGTGGCGATCTCGGCAACGGCCCGCTGTCCCCGTCGCCGGCAAGCCCGGACGGCTCAGGTTCCGCCGACAGCGGGGAGGTGGCTGAACGCGCCCTCGTCCTCCTGGGCGTTGTGCAGCCGCAGCACCCCGTAGAGGCCGTAGAGCAGACGTCGCAGCTCCACCACGTCCTCCGTCTGGACGGTCTCGTCGTCGAGCTCGGTGAGCAGGCGCCGCAGCCGGTTGGTCTGGTGCTCGATCTCGGCGTGGGTGCGGCTGAGCGCGGCGGGGGCCTCCGGGCCGAGGACACGAGCCATGATCGGCACCAGCAGGGCCTCGTCGGCGCGCTCGTGGGGGACGAGCTCCTGCTCCAACCTGGTCAGCAGCGCCCACACCGGTTGCAGGTCGCAGTCGGGTGTCATCAGGTGGTCGGCGACGGCCCGGATCTGCTCGACCACGGCGAGGACCGCGTCGTGCTCGAGCCGGAGTCGGCGCACGGTCTGCACGTCGGCGGTCGGCATCGAGACCGTGTGGACGCGGCCGGGCAGGACGCCGCGCAGAGCGATGCCGATGGCGAGGACGTCGATGGCCTCCTGCAGGAGTGCCCCCGCGGCGGGAGGCAGGAGTCCGACCGCGGCTGCTCCCATGGCCACCAGCGACAGCCCCATGCCGACGCCGACGGCTTGCCGGCCGATGCGGCGGGAGCGTCGTGCGATGAGCGTGGCATCGGCGAGAACGTCCAGACGGTCAACGGTGAGCACCACGTCGGCGGTCTCGGACGAGGCAGTGGCGCCCCGCGCCGCCAGGGCGACGCCGATGTCGGCGGCGGCCAGAGCGGGGGCATCGTTCACGCCGTCGCCCACCATCACCGTCGTGGCGCGTTCGGACTCCTCGGTGACCACGGCCAGCTTGTCGGCGGGATTGCAGTCGGCAAGCACCGCGTCCACCCCGACGACGCGTCCGACCATCTCGCCGACGTCGGCTCGATCGCCGGTGACCAGGACGACCCGCCCGATGCCGGCCTGGCGGAGCGCGCGGACCATGCGCGGGGCGTCCGGGCGGATCGGGTCCTCGAGCATGAACGCCGCGACGGGTTCGTCGTCGACGGCCACGAAGACGGTGAGGGAGCTGTCCAGTGCGGCCCGCCGCCGGACCTGACGGACCCAGGCCGGGTGCCGTTGGCCGACGACCCAATCCAGCTTCCCGACCTTCACGTCGCGGCCGTCCACCCGCCCGGACAACCCGTAGCCGGCGACCTCGCGGACGTCCTCGGGCATCTGCAGGTCCAGGCCGCGCTCACCGGCCGCGGTCACCAGCGCCGTGGCCAGTACGTGCGGGGACACCTGGTCGAGGCTCGCCGCCAGGCGCAACGCCTCGTCGGCCGCCAGGCTCGACCCAGCCACGACTACGTCCCTGACCGTGGGCCGTCCGTAGGTCAGCGTGCCGGTCTTGTCGAAGAGCGCCACCTCGCCACCAGCCAGCCCCTCCAAGGCGGCGCCACCCTTGACCACCACACCCCTGCGGGCCGCCTGAGACAGCCCTGCCATGACAGCGATCGGGGCCGCCAGCAGCAACGGGCACGGCGTGGCCACGACCAGCACGGCGACAGCCCGCACCGGGTCACCGCTCAGAGCCCAGGCGGCGGCCGCGAGCAGCAGCGTGAGCGGCACAAACAGCACGGCCACCCGGTCGGCCAGGCGAACGAATGGCGCGGAGGTCGCCTGGGCCTGCTCCACAAGCCGAACCACACCGGCGTAGGTGGACTCGGTCGCGGTCGCCGTCGTGACCAGGTCGAACGGTGAGCCCGCGTTCACCACGCCGCTGCGCACCTCGTCCCCACGCGGCCGCTCGACCGGTAGCGGCTCCCCGGTGAGCGCGGACTCGTCGAGGATCGCCGGGCCCTGCAGCCGCCCGTCGACGGGAACCACCTCACCGCTGCCCACCAGCAGCCGGTCCCCGACGGCGACCTCGTCCACCGGCACCTCAACCACACCGGTGGCGACACGGCGCCGAGCAGATCGGGGTGCACGGGCCGCCAGCAGGCTCAGCTCACGGCGGGCCCTCGCCGCGGCCCGGGCCTCCAGGGCCTGACCGGTGGCGAGCATGACCGTGATGACGGCGCCCGCGAAGGGTTCGTCCACCAGCAGGGCCCCGGCCAGGGCGAGCGCGGCGATGACATCCACGCTCGGGCGGCGCTCCCGCACCGCGCGAGCCGTCCACACCAGCGACAGCACCAGACCCAGCACGGTTCCCAGCGTCCAGACGACCGCCGCCACCGGACGGGCACCCCCCAACCAGGCCAGCCCGCCCGTGACGAGCAGTACCGACGAGGCCCCCAGCACCGTCTCCTCGCCGTGGCGTTGCCACCAGTGCGTCGCCGACGGCAGCGGCTGCGTCGGCGCCGACGTCACCATCCTGGACCACCCCTCGCGCCGGACACCCCGCTCACTCCCGGAGAATGTCACCGCACCGGCAGGCGTCCAACAGGCCCTGTGGCCCGACCACCGTGGCGGGCCTCGCAGGGGCCCCGTGCCTGCCGCCGTAGCCGCGCCGTTCGTCTCTGCTCCCGGCGTCGGTTGAGCGGACGATGAGGAGGTGCGCCTGGCCCGGCGCCGCCCGGCCCGGCGGATCGCGGACGGCAGCGCCGAGATCGCCGCGTTGCCGTGGCCCGACGGCCGGTTCCGCGCGGTGGTGTAGCTGTGGGGGGGGTGGAGGTCATGGTGGGTGACCCACACCAGGCGCTGACGGAGATACGTCGGGTGCTGCGGCCCGACGGCCGAGGCGTCCTCAGCGTCGGCGCACTCGTCGAGGACGAGCAGGCACGGGCGAAGACCGGCGACCCGCCCGGGTTCTGGGAGTGGACGCAGGCCCGCGCCCGCGAGGACCTCACGCGAGCAGGGTTCGCCGACCCCGAGATCCGCCACATCAAGGCCTGCGAGGCGCGATACCGCCGCCTCTTCCTCAAGGCGGCCGGCTTCGACACGATCCGGGTGGCCATCGCCCACCCTGCCGCCGACGCAACCGCAACGCAGTGCGCTGGCGCTGCGGCTGATCGACCTCAGCGAGCCGCTGCTCCGGTCGCGTGGGTCCCTCAAGCGGAAGCCGGCGAGCGCACCCACCGGCTCGAGCCGGAGCGCCCGGCGGGCCGGGCTGCCGTCGCCGTGGACGTCTACGAGCTGCGCAGCGCGGACGCGGAGGTGCCGTCCCCCTCGGCCATGCGCGCAGGGTCTGCCGCACGGTGACGATCAGGCGGGTGAGGGGCCTGGTGATCCGATGCCGTGCACGATCGAGAGAACCAGCGGGACGGTCGAGGCGACTCCCACGGCCAGCAACGCGGTGCCGACCGCTCGGCGCGTGCGAGGCTGGAGGCGATCCGCGACCAGCAGCCCAACTCCAGCACCCAGCGCTGCTCTCGTCCCGGCCAGAGCGCCGATCTTGATCAAGCTCAGAGTGGTCGTGGGCACGAGGTCCTCCTCCGGTCGGTCCCGCCCCCACGGTAGGCCCACAAGACCACGGCTTCCCTGCCCCCTGAGCAGGTCGGGGCGCTGATCACGGTCGCGCCGGCTGACGCACGAGAGGCGGGGGCATGAGGGGGCGGAGCTGGCTTCCCTCCGCGTAGCGGCAGGAGCGGCCGCCGGCCTGGTGAATCGCCCCGCGCTGACGGCGGGATGGACCAGGCCCCGCGGCCCGGTCCGGTTGGTCGGGGCTCGGGTCATCCCCAGGGCGACGAACTCGACCTACCCCGCGGTCGCCCGGCTGCTCGACCTGCACGCCGACGACGAGCTGCCGGAGGTCGCCCGCGGGTCGGGGTGATCCCTGGCCGAGTACGCCACCCAGGTGCGCGACCGGCGGCTCTGGGTGGGCCGAGCCGAGCGCCTCGCCGACGCACTCACATGCCACGGGCAGGGCTATAGCGTGAACGCTCACTGGTGCCCCCTTCGCGCCTCGCTCCGGGCCGGCTGGCTCTAGGACGCCGATGAACAACGTGGGTGGCCGCGGGTGGAGGCGAGGAGGGCCTCT
>CAYHHE010000110.1:0-6292 GCA_964356295.1 uncultured Actinomycetes bacterium
GCGCGCGGCATGACCCCAAACTACACCCGTGTGACTCTAACTTAACGGTATTGGGCCTAGAGCAGGCTCCACGCCGCGCTGGCCGAACAGGCGACCTTCCCCGCGGGGGACTGGACGGGCGGGGCCCGGGTCGCCGCGGCCATCAGGATGTGGCGAGCCGATCTCGAGGCGGGCTCGTTGGCTGCCTCCACCCGCCAGCTGAACGAGGCCGCGGCCCGGCTCGACGTCCAGCCGGCGCTCGGTGAGGTCCGCCTCGGCGAACTCACCCCCGCAGTCATCGACCGGGCCCTGAACCTCGTGCGGGTCAACAAGGGTGCCCAACCGGCCCGCGCCGGCCACGGAAGGTATGCCGCGCCCGGCTTCGCACGCGCGGACTGCTAGGCGCGCGCGTGCGAGCGTGACCCTCAGGCGGCTACCAGGGCCTCAACCTTCTCCTTGACGTTGGCCAGGATCCCGTCGACGACCGTCTTGTGGCTGCGGGCCTGCATCTCCTCCATGGGCCCACCAACGCCTGGCACGTTGATGTGCCACTCGCCAAGCATCGTCAGCTTGGTGCCATCCTCCACCGGCTCGGAAGTCAAGGTCCACATCGGGCGGTCCGGGGTGTTGCTGCTGATCTTCAACACGATCTTGTCCGGTCGCACGACCTCAAGGATCTCCAACTTCATCGTGAAGTGGATCCCGAGGAAGTGAGCGAAGATCCGGGCGGTGGACCCGACCCCCTCGGGCTTCTGATCGACGTCGGCGAGCCCGACGTCAGGGATCACCCACAGGTTCCTGATGTCGAGCGCATAGTCGAACACCTTCTCGACCGGCGCGTCGATGGTGATGCTCCGTGTCAGCGTTGCCATAGCACTCATCCCCTCTCCGTGGATTCTGGCAACTCCACCCTTCATGCGATACCCGCGGCAGCTCCTGTCCAGAGCCACTCGGCCCCTCCCGGTCCGGCATCCGCCGGTGCCGACCCCACGACCTGCGGGACAAGGCGGAGATCCCGTCGGCTCGACGTCCAAGTCGATGACCTCACCCTGAACGCCCTGCAGCAACTCGCGCGGTGTCAGCACACCAGACCGTTAGTGATCTCGTCCGAGAGGCGCCCACCCGTTGCCGTCCCCCGGACCAGGTGCGTGCTTTCGGGGGGCGCGCGGGCCACAAGTGTGCTCCGGCGCGCCGGACAAGGGGCGTCGGACGGACCTGATGTCCACAGGTGGTGCTTGACGTGGTGTGACGATGAGTCTGCACAAGCTCACCGCGGGGTCGGGGTATGACTACCTGACCGGGCAGGTGGCGTGGCAGGACGGCACCGAGGCGGGGCACGTGGCGCTGGCCGACTACTACACGGCGAAGGGTGAGGCGCCGGGGCGGTGGATGGGTGCCGGCATGGCCGGCATCGAGGGTCTGGACGTCGGGGACGAGGTGAGCGCCGAGCAGACGCAGGCGCTGTTCGGGTCCGGGCACCATCCGCTGGAGCACGAGCGGCGGGCTGCGCTGCCCGCGGATGCGACCGACGTCGACGTGTGGGCGGTGACCCGGCTGGGCGCGCCGTTCAAGGTCTACTCGCCGGCCGAGGACGTGTCGGCGTTCCGCCGGGAGGTCGCCGGCCGGCGGGAGGAGCTGAACGTGGCCCGGGGGCTGCCCTGCGACGCCCGGTGTCGGCGGAGGACCGGGCCCGGGGCGCACCGAGGTCGCAGTGCCGTTCGTCCGGGCCGAGCACGGCCGGGAGCCGGGCGGGCCGCGGGAGGTCGCCGCCACGATCGAGCGGCACTCCCGCCCGCGCACCACCGCGGTCGCCGGGTACGACCTCACGTTCTCCCCGGTCAAGAGCAGCGGGTGGGCTGGGCCGAGGAGATCGACCACCTCCTCAGCGTCGACTACCCCGACGCCGCGACGGTCGTGCTAGTTACCGACAACCTCAACACCCACACCCTCGGATCGCTCTATGAGACCTTCGAACCTGCCAAGGCCCGAGCCCTTGCCCAGCGACTCCAGATCCACTACACCCCCAAGCACGGCTCCAGGCTCAACATCGCCGAGATCGAGCTCTCCGCGCTGACCCGCCAGTGCCTGGATCGGCGTATCGATGACCTCGACGCGGTGAACACCGGACTCGCCGCCTGGCAAGACGCGACCAACGCCGACCAGCGGCAAGTCAGCTGGCACTTCACCACCAGCGACGCCCGCACCCGACTCCGCCACCTATACCCAGACCGTTAGAAGCGACGCTCTACTAGGCCTCCGTCCCGGTCATCGGCTGGACGCCGGTCGGCAGCCCCCGCCTGACTTTCGCCTCTGCTGGCGTGCCTCGCCCCTCGGCAACCTGGGATTCGTCGAGCGGAGGTCCCCATGCCCGTCCACACCACCGACACCCAGCGCAGGCTCGAGCAGCTCGTGCGACGCTGGCCGTTCGGCTCGTTCGTCGTGCTCGCGTTCACCATCTCATGGGTCTTCTTCGGGTTGTCGATGCTCACCTCGAGCGGGGTCTTCTTCTTCGTCGGCGGGCTGGGCCCGGCCATCGCCGGTGCCCTCGTCGCCTCGCAGACCGGGACGCTGTCGCAGTGGTGGGGCCGCGTGACGCGGTGGCGCGTGTCGCCCTGGTTCTACGTGTTCGCGATCGGGTTCCCGGTGCTGCTGTACGGCAGCACCAACGTCGTGATGCTGGTGCTCGGCCAGCAGCCTGACTGGTCGCTCGCCGGTGAGCGCATCCCCGCCTACGCGGCGACGTGGGTGGCCGCCTTCTTCATGGGTGGCCTCGAGGAGCCCGGCTGGCGTGGGTTCGCCCAGCCGACGCTGCAGCAACGGATGTCACCCGTGGTCGCCACCCTCGTCGTCGGCGTCGTGTGGGGCCTGTGGCACCTGCCGGTGCAGCCGTTGGCGATCGTGGTGACCGTGCCCCTGTCGTTCCTGTACACGTGGCTGCTCAACCGCACCGGAAGCGCCCTGCTCTGCGTGCTTCTGCACGCCAGTATCACCCCGGCTCAGGACCACCTGACGCTGGTTCCCGACGCGCTCGTGGTCGACGTTGTCGTGCTGGCCACCCTGGTGCTGGCCGCCGTTGCAGTGGTGGCCGCGACGAGGGGCCGTCTGGGGCTGCCTCGCGCTGGTCAGCGAGCGGTCCTTGCATCAGGATGACCTGATGGACGTCAACGAGCTCATGCACCGGCTGCGCGACCAGGTGACCGTCGGCCGTGTCTTCGGTGAGGCCATCGACCGGGACGGGGTCACCGTCGTGCCCGTCGCGCGCGTCATGGGTGGCGGCGGGGGAGGCCAGGGCTCCGACCACGGTGAGCAGGGTGAGGGCGGCGGCTTCGGCGTGGTCGCCCGTCCCGCGGGTGTGTACGTCGTGCGCGGCCAGGACGTGACGTTCAAGCCCGCCGTGGATGCCGACCGCCTCATCGCGACTGCAGCCGTCGTTCTCGTCTCGTGGGCGCTGGCCTCGGTTCTGCGCCGATCAGGTCGGCACTGATTCCTGGGCGCGGCCCACGCGGTCGGGTTGGCCCCATCAGCTCAGTCGCTGTCTGCGCTCTGGCCCCGGTAGCCGGCGACGGTGAGCTGCACGCCACTGAGGATCATCGGCAGCCAGAGAATGATGATCGCCGCGCCGATCATCCCGCCGGCCGTAACGTTGACGAGCGTGACGACGGTGAACACGGCCCCCAGCAGCACGAGTAGCGGCCCGACCACCTTGGGGGCGAACCCGGCGCCGGCGAACGCAGCCAGGCCGATGGCGAGCTGGATCAGGTGGCCCCACCACCCGCTCTCGCCGCCGAGCCCCTCGCCGACGGCGAAGACCGTGATGACCAGCAGCGGAATCGCCAGGACCGCCAGCCTCAGCACCTTCCACCTCATGTCGGGACGCGACGGCGTCGCCTCGTCTGCGTGGTTGTCATGACGGTCGAATCGTTCGCCTGGACGGTCCCGCGCACGGGCATCGCATGCCAGAGGCTGAGGCCCCTCCCCCCGTCTCTCGTCAGCGGGGCTGAACGACACTGGAACCCACACCGTCCCCCGGCCGATGCTGAAGTTGGAGAGGGGGTGGGCGACAGGACACGTGCTTGGCGGGTCATGAGGCGGGTCCCCTTCGGGCTGATGGCCGCCTTCACGCTGCTGTTCGGCCTGTTCGCCGCGGGCTACGCCTTCGAGGACCCGGGGGGCTGGCAGGCGATCGGCATGGTGGCTGCCGTGGCGGTCGCCTTGCCGCTTCTCACGTTCGTGGCGTACCTGCCGATGTTCCTCGAGCTGTGGCCGGGACTGAGGCCTCCCTGACGACGTCGTCCACGATCGTCGTGGTGCCGTTCCTCGTCATCGGGGTGGTGTTCCGGATCGCCGCGCTGGTGAACCGCGGCCGGGGTGTAGCGGTCAGTACGCACGTGCGCAGACCGGGCTGTCGGCGACGGCACGCTGCGGTCTGTCGAAGGCTTCGTCGACACTGTGTCCATGGCGGAGCGGCTTCTCACATCGTCGAAGATGGGTCGAGCGCACCTGACGACACGAGAACCGCCCGCCACGCGGCTGAGCAGTCGACGCTATGCCCTGTGCGCGGAATGTGCGGGTGTGCGTCCGAACCGGGAATCGAGGAGTGAAGCCGGGCGCGTGCACGGTGTACCACCACACGGGATAGGTGGTACACTCTCCTGGTGCCGACGACGAGACCTCGCCATCAGGTGACGGAGACCGACGAGCTGGCTGCCGCGTTGGACCAGGCCGCGTCGCGCTGGCCCGCGCTGAGCCGCGGCCAGCTGATCACGCGGTTGGCGTTGGAGGGGCATCGAGCCGCCGTCGTCCGGCAGCGTCAGCACCGCGGCGCCCGACTCGAAGCGCTCAGGCGGCACAGTGGCGCTCTGACCGGTGTCTACCCGCGGGGGCACCTGGAGGCGCTCCGGGAGGACTGGCCCGAGTGATCGTGCTGGATGCCAGCGTCCTGATCGGTTACCTCGACGCCAGCGACGCGCACCACGAACGGGCCGCAGCCCTGCTCGCCCGCGAAATCGACGACGACTTCGCCGTCAACCTCCTGACACTTGCCGAGATCTTGGTCGCACCGACCCGAACGGGGCAACGCGACAAGGTCCTTGGCATCCTCGACGACCTCGGGGTCGAGACACTGCAGCTCCCGGCAGGGTCGGCCGTGACGCTGGCTCAACTCCGCGCCGAGACCCGGTTGAAGATGCCGGACTGCTGCGTCCTGTTCAGCACACGTGACCGGCAGGCACGACTGGCTTCGTTCGATGAGCGCGTCGTCGAGGCTGCCCGAGCTCTGGGAGTCGACGTCGCCGACAGTTGACCAGCCACCAGCCACGACGGGTCCGGTCAACGGACCCCGCGGCGCCTCCCTGGACGTCGAGGACGGAGCCCTGGACACGGGCGCATCGGGCCGGACCACAACTTGGCCGACCCCGAAGAGCCCAACTCGGATCGCCCCAGCTCCGCAACCGAGCCGCCCTCACGCTGCGCGGATCGCGGCCTTATGGCGGTGTTCTACGACGTGCCTTCCGGCAGGCGGACGCGGGTCAGGAGGCGTTCGCCTGTTCAGCCTTCTGGGCGAACAGTCCCAGCATCGCGTCGACCGCTTCCCCGGTCGCGTAGAGGCCCCACTGGAAGCCTTCGTTGATCAACCCCGCCTTCATGTTCGCTGCCATGGTCTCCGGAGCGGCCGAGAATGCCATCAACGCCTCCGTCTCGCCCCTGACGATTCAGGAGTGCGGGCCGGTCTGGGCGGCCAGGTACCACGCGAAGTCACGGATCGTTCCGTCGGCCTGCAGTTGGGCCAGGTTGTCGGTGGTCTCCCGGTAGTGCGCTATCGCGGCAGCCTCGCGTGAGTGTGGTCACCTGAGTTGGCCCCGGTTGGAACCTGCCTCGCGAATGTTGGCCCCGCCTGGGTGGTGATCGTGGTGGGTGCAGCGTGTCGTCACGAGTATTGGCCCCACCCCGGTTCGGATCTTCACGTCGTAGTCGTCGGCGTGGAGGTCGGGAATGGCGCGGTCCAGAGTGGAGCTGTTCGAGCAGATCAGGCGTGACCGGCGGGTTGAGAAGCTCTCGATCCGGGAGCTCGCGGACAAGCATCATGTGCACCGGCGCACGGTGCGAGAGGCCTGCACTCCGACGACGCGTTCCGTGATGTCGCGATCGCGGCCGGGAGCGCGCACCGGCTACCAGCCCAGCGGCACTACGGGGAGAACGCCGGCGACACCGACACCCACGTGATCTTCGTCGAGCTCAAGAACGCCGCGCCAGCCGGCCCGGGCGCCGCGCTCGGACCGGAGTAGTCGGCTCGGTCGAGCTGCGGGCCCGGTGC
>CAYHHE010000111.1:0-6200 GCA_964356295.1 uncultured Actinomycetes bacterium
CTAGGGGCGCAGGCTTGGTCGCCTTGATCAAGGCCGCGCAACGAGAGCCGACCTGGGCGGCTAGCGTTGTCCCCGCACCGGATGCGGGCGGACGCGGGAGGTCCGATGGGCCAGGACGTCGAGAGTCGCGGCTTCACCCGCGAGGACCGTCAGCGCTACCGGCTCAAGGTCCGGCGATGCCTGGATGTCTTCGCCCAGATGCTGGGGGAGTCGACCTTCGACTTCGACCGACCCATGGCCGGGTTGGAGATCGAGCTGAACCTGGTCGACGAGGAGTTCGAGCCGGCGATGCGCAACTCCGACGTGCTGGCGGCGATCGCGAACGAGGACTTCCAGACCGAGCTCGGCCAGTTCAACATCGAGATCAACGTGCCACCCCGGCTGCTGCTCGACCAGGGGCTGCGCTCCTTCGAGGACGAGGTCCGCTCCAGCCTCAACGCTGCCGAGGACGCAGCACAGAGCCAGGGCGCGCACCTGGTGATGATCGGCATCCTGCCGACCCTCACCCTCGAGCACACCGGGCCGGAGGCCATCTCGCTCAACCCGCGGTACCACCTGATGAACGAGCAGATCTTCGCTCAGCGCGGTGAGGACCTCCATCTGCGCATCGAAGGGGCTGAGCGGCTCGACGCCTACTCCGAGACCATCCTGCCCGAGGCCGCGTGCACCAGCACCCAGCTCCACCTGCAGGTCAGCCCGGAGTCCTTCCCCCGGTACTGGAACGCCGCCCAGTGCCTGGCCTCTGTCCAGATCGCCCTGGGCGCGAACTCGCCGTACTTCTTCGGCCGGGAGCTCTGGCGCGAGACCCGCATCGCGGTGTTCGAGCAGGCGACCGACACCCGCCCCGAGGAGCTGAAGGCGCAGGGAGTGCGTCCCCGGGTTTGGTTCGGGGAACGGTGGATCACCTCGATCTTCGACCTGTTCGAGGAGAACGTGCGGTATTTCCCGGCGCTGCTTCCGGTGGTGGACGAGCAGGACCCGGTGGAAACCTTCGAGCGGGGCGGAGTACCGAGCCTGGCGGAACTGCGCCTGCACAACGGCACGATCTGGCGGTGGAACCGTCCGGTCTACGACGTGGTGCACGGGCGACCGCACCTGAGGGTGGAGAACCGGGTGCTGCCGGCGGGACCGACGGTCGTGGACACACTGGCGAACGCGGCGTTCTACGCCGGTGCCGTCCGCTGGCTGGCTGACCAGCAGCGGCCGGCGTGGACCCAGATGTCGTTCCACACCGCCGAGGAGAACTTCCACACCGCCGCCCGTCAAGGCATCAACGCCGTCGTCTACTGGCCGGGAATCGGCGAGGTGCCGGTTGCCGAGCTCGTGCTGCGACGGCTGCTGCCGATGGCGGCTGAGGGGCTGGACGCGTGGGGGGTGTCCACGCAGGACCGGGACCGACTCCTCGGCGTCATCGAGGCGCGGTGCCTGCGGCTGCTCAACGGTGCCGAGTGGCAGGTCGACGTCGTGCGCTCCCTCGAGCAGCGCTACGCGGCTCCCCGCCAGGAGGTGTTGCGGGACATGCTGCGCCGCTACATCGACTACATGCACTCCAACGAGCCCGTGCACACGTGGCCGGTGGATTGAGCGTCGCCGGCGCAGAGCACAGCATCGCTGCTGTCAGGGGGCGATCGGCTCGGTACGGGTCTCGGGGTCCTCGATGGCTGTCGCAACGATCTCCGGACGGTTGGCCTCGATCCAGTCGTCCACCATGCTCCACCAGCCGAACAGCCAGTCGCCGATCGCCTCCGGATCACGGGGGGCCTCGGCAGCCGGCACCCGCCACCAGTGCACCTTGATCTCGGTGTCCATCGGCAGGTACCGCCAGATCGCCTTGGCCGACACGAGGTGCTCCAACCCGGTGTGCGCGACGATCGCGACGTCGGCGTCCGGCGCGGCCATCAGCGCCGCGGCCGCCCCCGCCTGACGCGGAGCGAGCACGTGGCGCATCCGCTCGGCCCGGGTCGCCCGCTCCCCGCTGCCCTCATGCCGCAGCCAGGCGATCGCCTTCTGTCGCCGGGCCCAGGTGAAGTTCCCGCCCTCCGGGAAGATCGTGAAGGCGTCGTTGTGGTCGAGGTTGCTTGCCAGGTCCCGGATGAGCGCGACGCGGTCGGTCTGCGGGTTGCCGTCGACGAACATCGTCGGCAGCCGGTTCAGCAACACGTCCAGGGCTGGGTCCCACTGCAGTGCAGCCTTGAGGACGATGCGCGGCTCGCGGTCGTACCAGTTGACCAAGAGGTCGGCGATGAGGAAGGAGTCCCCGGCACCGGCGTGGCGGACCAGCACGAGCAGCGGTGCGTCGCGGAACTCGTCCGGCGTCGCACCGGTGCTGGTGATGCTGACCCCGAGGACCCGCCGCGCCTCGTGCTCGAGCACACGCAGGGCGAAGCCGAGCAGCCGGTAGTGCACGCGTTGCGACCAGGGTGCCCGCACCCAGATGCCGAAGCCGGTCGCGATCCACAGCAGGAGCAGCAGCACGAGCAGCCCGCCCTCGAGGAGCAGGTACAGCAGCGCGAACCAGAGGAACCGCAGTGGCCTCCAGCGTCCGGGGATCAACGGGGTCAGCGCGAGACCCGCGAGGAGGATGAGCGGTGAGTGGAGCATCACGACCCCGGTGAGGAGCACGACGGCCGGGTCGATGGTCACCCGACGGACCCACTGCGGCAGCACGTCACGCCCCTTCAGCGGCGGGCACCTGGCTGGCGAGGTACGCCGCAGTGGCGATCCGTGCCAGGTCGATGCGGTCGCTGACCCGGGAGGTGTCCCGGTAGCGCAGGGCCGAGGTGTCGGCGTAGCGGGGCGGCTCGGGGTCGCCGGTCGGCAGCACGTGCACGTCCACGTCGTCGGGTGCGGCTGCGAGCTCGGCGACGAACCGGTGCCGGCGGACGATCTCGAACGAGACGGCCGCGACCTCCCAGGGTCGCCGAGGAGGCTGCAACGGCCGTTCGATGCGCCCCACCTGGAGCACGTAGATCGTGCGCGCCCCCAGGGCGACGGCTCGGCCGAGCGGGATGCTGTGCACGAGTCCCCCGTCCACGAAGTGCTCGTTGCCCACCCGCGCCGGGGGCAGCAGCCCAGGCACCGCACTGCTGGCCAGCAGCGCGTCCACCAGGGACCCCTCGAGGAACCAGTGCTCGGTGGCGCGCTCGATGGAGGCGGCCACGCACTGGAACGGGGTCTCGAGGTCCTCGATGCGCGTGTCACCGACCTGATCGACAAGCAGGTCACGCAGCGGTTCGACGGGGTGCGTGTGAGTCCACGACCTGGCGATCGTGCCGACCCGCTGCCAGGCCGAGGCGCCGAACACGGAGGCGCTGGCGTCCGAGGTCCACAGCCGCTCCAGTCGCGCCACGGCCTGCGGCCCGGGGAAGGCGGCGAAGACCGCGCCGTTGATGGCTCCGATCGATGTCCCGAGCACTACGTCCGGTCGGATGCCTGCCTCGTCGAGCGCGTGGAGCATGCCGACCTCGGCGGCACCGAGCAGACCGCCGCCGCCCAGCACGAACGCTGTCCGCGGTGGCCACAACCCGATGGCGCCGGACACGGGCCGATCCTCCCACGATGCGGTGGCTGACCGGTCGATCACCGGCTCCCCGGTGTAGCGTTCCCAGCGATCACCAGGGCAGAAGCAGGGAGGCCGTCGTCGATGTCCACCATCATCGTCGGGTACGTACCGAAACCTGAGGGCCGAGCCGCCATCAACCGAGCGGCGGCGGAGGCGAAGCTGCGAAACTCGAAGATGATCGTCGTGAACTCGGCCAAGGGCGGTCGGGAGTTCGACACCGAGGAATCGGCGCGGATCGAGGAGGCGATGGAGTCCATCCGAGTCGATCTCGAGCAGGCCGGCGTCGGCTTCGAGATGCGTCAGCTCATCCGGGGGATGGACGTCGCCGAGGACTTGATCGCCGTTGCCGAGGAGACGGGGGCCGAGATGATCGTCATCGGGCTGCGTCGCCGGTCACCGGTGGGCAAGCTCATCCTCGGCAGCAACGCTCAGACCATTCTCCTCGACGCCCCCTGCCCGGTGCTGGCCGTGAAGGCGGAGGACGTCGAGGCGTGACGCTGCGACTGGCGCAGGACCCCGCAGCCGACGCCCTCCTGGACTCCGACCCCTTCGCGTTGCTGTGCGGGATGCTGCTGGACCAGCAGATACCCATGGAGCGTGCCTTCGCCGGCCCGGCGACGATCGCTGCTCGACTCGGTGTCGACAGGCTCGACCCGGCCCGGCTCGCGGACCTGGACGGGGAGGAGTTCGCTGCCCTGCTCAGCCAGCCACCGGCCGTCCACCGGTATCCCGCAGCCATGGCCGGTCGCATCCAGGTCTTGGCCGGCGTGATCGCAGACGAGTACGACGGCGATGCGTCGAGGGTCTGGACGGGCGCCCGGTCCGGCGCGGACCTCGTCGCCGGACTCGCTGCTCTCCCGGGGTTCGGCCCGCAGAAGGCGCAGATCTTCACCGCGCTGCTCGGCAAGCAGCTGGGCGTGCGCCCGGAGGGGTGGCGCGAGGCAGCCGGAGCCTACGGCCAGGACGGGAGCCGACGGTCGGTCGCCGACGTGACCGGCCCGGAGTCGCTCACCCAGGTGCGTGCGTTCAAGAAGGCGCTCAAGGCCGCGGCGAAGTCGTCGCAGGGTCGATCCATGTCACAATGAGCACCAAGCCCGTGGACAAGGGCAGACAAGGGGCACCGGGGGAACATCGCAGCTTCCCTCGGCGTTGCCGTTCGCGGTCAAGGCCGGTTGTCGGGTCGTTGAGAAGGGTTGTCTGTGTCGTCGAGCACCGTCGCTACTGATCCGTTGTCACTGGTTGCCGTCAAGGCCTTGGTGAGAAAGGTCAGCAAGCGCAAGAGCAAGACGGTCACCAGCCGGGAGCTGCGCGAGGTGCTCGACGCCCTGGAGCTGAACCCGGCCGACTGCCGGGTGGTCGTGGGGCATCTGACCAAGCGCGAGATCTCCGTCGAGGTGGAACCTGACGACGCGGCGTGGGCCAGGAGTCGCCTCCCCCGTGCCGATGACCAGGGGCTGGCTGAGCCGTCCGGACCGGTGGCGGTGGTCTCTGCGCCGGCGGGCACCGCGCAGGAGGCATCCGAGCCTGCCGCAGTCATAGATGCGGCGAGCCTGGACGTCCCGGCCGAACTCGAGGAGGAGCCCCCCGAGACGCCACCGGCGGAGGAAGAAGTCGAGGAGATCGACCTGGAGGAGGCTGCCGGCCTCGAGGCGGACCTCGAGGCGGACCTCGAGCGCGCCGCGTCGGAGATCGAGCAGGAGGACGCCGGGGCCGCGGGGACCAAGGGCGACCCCGAGACTCCGGCCGAAGAGGCCTTCGTCATCTCGCACACCGACGAGACCGACGAGCCGGTCCAGCAGGTCGTCACCGCCGGAGCGACCGCCGACCCGGTCAAGGACTACCTCAAGCAGATCGGGAAGGTGGCCCTGCTCAACGCCGAGCAGGAGGTGGAGCTGGCCAAGCGGATCGAGGCCGGCCTGTTCGCCGAGGAGCGGCTGGTCCGCGAGGGCGACAAGATGGAGCGGGACTACCGCCGGGATCTCGAGTGGATCGCTGAGGACGGCCGCCGGGCCAAGAACCACCTGCTCGAGGCGAACCTGCGGCTGGTCGTGTCGTTGGCCAAGCGCTACACCGGCCGCGGGATGCTGTTCCTGGACCTGATCCAGGAGGGTAACCTCGGGCTGATCCGCGCCGTGGAGAAGTTCGACTACACCAAGGGCTACAAGTTCTCCACCTACGCCACCTGGTGGATCCGTCAGGCGATCACCCGCGCGATGGCCGACCAGGCCCGCACCATCCGCATCCCGGTGCACATGGTGGAAGTGATCAACAAACTTGCCCGGGTGCAGCGCCAGATGCTGCAGGACCTGGGGCGCGAGCCCACGCCGGAGGAGCTGGCCAAAGAGCTGGACATGACCCCCGAGAAGGTGGTGGAGGTCCAGAAGTACGGGCGTGAGCCCATCTCGCTGCACACCCCGCTCGGTGAAGACGGCGACTCCGAGTTCGGCGACCTCATCGAGGACTCCGAGGCCATCGTCCCGGCGGATGCGGTGTCGTTCACGCTGCTCCAGGAGCAGCTGGCGCAGGTACTGGACACCCTGTCCGAACGGGAGGCCGGCGTGGTCCAGATGCGCTTCGGGCTCACCGACGGCCAGCCCAAGACGCTGGACGAGATCGGCAAGGTGTACGGGGTCACCCG
>CAYHHE010000112.1:0-6041 GCA_964356295.1 uncultured Actinomycetes bacterium
CAACCCACCCCCAGCCGCCGAAGAACCCCAGGCCCGGCGTCACGCGGTCATCGGCAGGACCGCCATGCCCTGCGCGCGGCGGAGTGGCCCGATCGTCGTCGCCCGCGCCGCGGCAGTGCAGCGCGTTCAGCGCCGGCCACTGAGGTCCGGGGTGCTGCCCTGGCCAGCCGCTTCGCGGACCGGCAGACGGCTGTGTTAGCCCCGGCGGCGCTCGGTCTCGCGCTGGCGTTGACCAGGAGGGAGGTCGCGGCGTGCAGGAACCAGTCGGCCCACGCGCTCGCGGGTGAGGACGTCCCGGACAGGGCCGAAGGGCCGGATACCCCACCCGGTCAGACGAACCTTCCAGCCCTCGTGGCGGCTGTCGGCAGGGGTGGGGGGCTACCCCGTCGACCACCGGTTCGGGCCCGGGCGGGCGGGTGGGTGGTGGTGGGGGGATGCCGTTCGGCTCTGGCGGCGCCGCCGGGTGCGGGAACACGCTGGGGACGTGGCGGCTGCCGTGATTGTGTCCGGCCTGGTGAAGGTGTACGGCTCAGAGCCTGCCGTGGACGGGGTGTCGTTCGAGGTCGCCGACGGGGAGGTCTTCGGGATCGTCGGCCCGAACGGGGCCGGCAAGACCACGACGGTGGAGTGCCTGGAGGGTTTGCGCGTCCCTGACTCCGGCGAGGTCGCGGTGCTCGGCCTGGATCCGCAGTCGCAGGGGGACGCCCTGCGCGAGCGGATGGGCGCGCAGCTGCAGGACAGCGCGCTGCCGGCCCGGTTGCGGGTGGGTGAGGCGATGCGGTTGTTCGCCTCGTTCTACGCCCATCCGCTGGCGCCGGTGGTGCTGCTCGACGAGCTCGGGCTGGCCGACCGCGCCCGGGTGGCGTGGGGAGCGCTGTCGGGCGGGCAGCGGCAGCGGCTGGCGATCGCGCTGGCCTTGGTCGGTGACCCCGATGTGGTGTTCTTCGACGAGCTCACCTCCGGGTTGGACCCGCAGGCCCGCCGGGCCACCTGGGACCTGGTCCGCGGGGTGCGCGACCGCGGCACCACGATCGTGCTGACCACGCATTTCATGGAGGAGGCCGAACGGCTCTGCGACCGGGTGATGATCATCGACCACGGGCGGGTCGTCGCCCTCGCCCCGCCGGCGGAGCTGGTGGCCTCGCTCGGGGCCGGGCAACGGCTCGTATTCGACGCTGCCGGTGCCGACGAGGCGGTCCTGGCCGCTCTGCGTGCCCTGCCCGCGGTGGTCGGGGTGGAGCGGGCCGGGGACCACATCGTCGTGCACGGTGAGTCCGACCGGTGCGTGACCGCGATCCTCGACGTCTTGGACACGGCCGGGGTGAGCTTCCACGACCTGCGCACCGAGCAGCCGACGCTGGAAGACGTGTTCCTGGCGCTGACCGGTCGGGCGATGCGGGGGTGACAGGCATGACGACACAGGTGCGCGTGACCCGAGGGCTGCTGCCCATGACAGCCGTCCAGGCCAGGCTGTACCTGCGCGAGCCGATGGCGACCTTCTTCACCATCGCCTTCGCCCCGCTGCTGCTGGTCCTGTTCGGGCTGATCTACGGCAACGAGCCCAGCGAGGTGTTCGGTGGTCGAGGCTCCATGGACGTCGCCGTCCCCGCCTACATCGCGCTGGTCATCGTGACCGTGGCCCTCATCGGCATCCCCATCCAGACCGCCACCAACCGTGAGCTCGGTGTCCTGCGCCGCTACCGGGTCACGCCGCTACGCCCGCTGACCTACCTGATCGCCGACGTCACGGCCTACTACCTGATGACCCTGACCGGGACGCTCCTGCTCCTCGTGGTGGGCCGGGTCGCGTTCGACGTCCAGCGGGACGGCAGCCTGCCCGCGGTGCTCGCCGGGTTCACCCTGTGCGCCTTGTCGTTCTTCTCCCTCGGCTACCTCATCGCCGGCCTGGCCCCCACCGCGCGCGCCGCCCAGACGATCGGGATGCTCCTGGCCTACCCGATGATGTTCCTGTCCGGCGCCACCCTGCCGCTCGAGCTGCTCCCCTCCGGGCTGCGCCAGGTCGCCGAGTTCATCCCGCTCACCCACGTCGTCACCCTCATGCGAGGCCTGTGGGCCGGTGAACCCTGGACCGCCCTGCGCCCCGACGTCCTCATCCTCACCGCCATCCTCCTCGCCGGCACCACCATCGCCGTACGCGTCTTCCGCTGGCAGTAGGCACCAGCACCGGCCGCCCCCGAACCGCAGACCCCAGACCCCGCCCATCCGGGGATGTCGTGGTCAGCCGCCCTCGACTCAGAGCCCTACGGCCCACCAGAGGCAACGATCAGCGCCGCGCCCGCTGTTGGCTGGCACGAGCAGCCGTGCGAAGGGTCCTTGGGAACGAGTTCTGCGCGGAGAGTCGGGCGAGCGGCAGAGGCCGGCGTTCTTGGTCGCCCTCCGGCACCAGGCGAGGTTTCCGCGTCCGCCGGGCTGCGGGGTTCGTTCTCGGGTGAACCGCCGGGACCTAGGCCTCTGACGGTGCGCGGTGGGTGGGAGTGCGCTGGGGTGTCAGCCGGGGCGGGCGGGTGAGGCCGATGGTGGCGGGGACCAGGGAGATCGGGTCGGTGCACCCGGGTGCGCGGGCGCGGCTGCGCTCGGCGGACAACCTGAAGGTTCTGCTGGTCGTCGGTGTCATCGTGGCGCACGCGACGATGGCCTGGACCGGGCAGGACCAGGCGTGGGTGCTCACCGAGCCTGCGGTGCGTGAGCCGCTGCTGACCCTGCTGATGCTGGCCTCGCTGGTCGGGGTGATGTTCGCGATGGCGACGTTCTTCGTGCTGGCTGGCGGGTTCACCCCCGGGTCGCTGGCGCGCAAGGGCCTTCGCCGCTACGTCGGGGACCGCACGCTGCGGCTGGGGGTGCCGCTGGTGCTGTACCTGCTGCTGCTCGCCCCGATCGTGGAGTACGTCGACGTCCGGGAGGAGGGCACCTGGGAGGGCGGCTTCGTCTCGTTCCTGCCCAACGCCTGGACCCACCCGGCGCCGGGGCCGCTGTGGTTCCTGGAGGTGCTGTGGCTGTTCTCGGTCGGCTACGCGCTGCTGCGCACCTGGGTGCCACCGCGGCCGCGCCGGCGTGCGCTGCGGCCCCGGCTGCTGGTCCTGACCGCCGTGCTGGTCGGGCTGGGCTGCTTCACGATCCGCCTGCTGGTCGCGTTCGGGCAGGAGGTCGGGCGCACCGACCTGTACCTGGGGCAGGCCCCGGTGTGGCTGGCCGGGTTCACCCTCGGGGTGCTCGGCGCGGAGCGGGGGTGGCTGGAGGACATCTCCCCGACGATGTCGCGGTGGCTGTTCCGCACCGCCTGGGCCGCCGCCGCCGGTGTCGTGGTGCTGGTGGCCGTGGCGGTCGGGGCGCTCGGTGCTGACCTGGACCTGTTCTTCGGCGGCCCCACCTGGCAGTCGCTGGTCCTGGCCGGCCTGCAAGGCGCGCTCGTGGCCACCATGCCACTGTGGCTCATCGACGTCTTCCATCGGCGGTTCGCCCGGCAGGGACCGCTGCTGCAGCAGATGAGCCGGGCCGCGTTCGCCGCCTACCTCGTGCACCAGGTCGTGCTGCTCGCCGCGGTGCTCGCCACCCGGGCCACCCAGTGGCCACCCGAGCTGGACTACCTCGCCGCCAGCACCCTCGCCGTGGTCGGCTCGTTCACCCTCGGCGCCGCCCTGGTCCGCCTGCCCGGAGCCGCCCGAATCTTCTAGACACTCACAGGCCGAGCGGATCGCAGCGTGAGCGTGACTGCCGCGCGGATCGCGGCATTGTGCGGACGGCGAGGGTGGCGATTCCGAGCCCGAGCCGGGGCCGATTGGACGGTGCTCGGGTTGATCAGCGGTTGCTCAGCGGTCGATGGAGGACTGTCGGCGTGGTGGTCGCCCAGGACTTGCCTCGCCGGGGACGGTGGCCTCGGTGGTAGCCAGGTCCTGTGCGGTCAGGACGACCTCGAGCGCGCCGGTGTTCTCCTCGAGAGGCGCACTCGCTTGGTGCCCGGGATCGGGACGATGTCGGACCCCCGGGGCCAGCACCCACGCCAGCGCTACCACCAGCCCGCCACCACTCGCGCGTGGTCTACGGCGTGATCCCGCGGGCCAGGCGCAGGTCGCCGCCCGTCGGCCCTTCGCTCACCGACACTCGGCCACTGACCGGTGCTGCGGGAGGTGAGCACACCACGACCCCGGTCACGACGATGGTCCGTCTTCGCGCCCGGCGCTGGCTGGACGGGGCGGTCGCTCGGGTCGTTCGCCTCTGGCCCTGGCAGGGCTGTGGCCCTGCACCCTTGGTGCGTAGGCGTCAGCGCACGTCGCTCGCTTGTGACCGCCTGCAAGGGATGGCGTGGTTCGCCGGAGTGGTGGATCGGAGGCACGATGTCCACGACGAGCAAGAACGTGCTCCTGCCCCTCATCGGCTGGTTCGCCCTTCTCCCTGTGGCGCTGTTGGCGCTGCTTCGCACTCCCCTGGAGGCCGGCCTGGCCGCGGCGCTGGTGGGCGGGCTGGCGAGCGCCGCCGGGGTGTGGTCACGAACGCTGCGCCACAATCTTCCTTTGACGGCCGCAACGAGCGCCGTGAGCTGGGGAGCGAGCGCCGCCCTGGCCGCGTGGCTGGGGAGCGGGCCGTGGCTGGTGGTGGCCCTTCCGGTGGCGATGGTGGCCGCCGTGCTCCCCCTGCGGCTCATCGGCGCGCCCCGGTTCGTGAACAACCCTCTGGTGCGCACCCAGCAGCCGTGGCTGGCGGTGGTGCACACGGCTCGGCTGGGCGGCGACCTGATGACGACGGCGGTGCTCGCGACCGCGAGCGCGTCGGTGGCGCTGGCGCTGGGTGGCTACCTCGGGGCGGCGGCGGCCGGGACCGGCTTCGTGGTGGCGGTGCTGACGTTCGGCTGGGCGAGCCTGCGCCGCGCCACGGCCCGGGCCGGGCAAGGCAGCCCCCATCGCGTCGCGGCGGTGGTCGTCGACGGCAAGCCACCGGAGCACGGAGAGCCCACCGGCGTGGTCTCCACCGAGTCCCCGGAGTACCGCGACGTGGAGGGAACGCTGGCCCGCTACCGGCCCCACGTCGAGGAGGCCGCTCGTCAGGGCGCCAGAGTGATCGTGCTCCCCGACAGGCCAGCGTCGTTACCGACAACGGTGGGCCGGCGCGCTGGTGCGCGGGGGTAGAGGCCTGGGCCCGAGCGCTCGAGGTGGCGATCGTCGCGGGCTACTTCGACGCGGCGACCCCGAGGAACACGCTGGCGGTCATCGACACCAGCGGCGTGGTCGCGCGCTACGACAAGCAGCACCCCGCCCGCGGAGCCGAGCCGCCCCCCGTGGCCACGATGGAGGTCGGCCCTCACCGGCTGGCCACCGGAGAAGCGCTGTCGACGGCCATCTGCGTCGACCTCGACTACTCCGACACCGCGCGCTCGGCGCGGCGGGCCGGCGCGCTCCTGGCGGTGCCGTCGAACGACTGGTTCGGCGGGTTCGAGGTCCTGCACCATCACAGCGCGGTGTGGGCCGCGGTCATGGCCGGGGTTCCCGTCGTGCGCTCGACCGGGCACGGCATCTCCTCGATCTACGACGGCGCCGGCCGCGTGCTGAAGCAGCAGAGCAGCGCGGACGGACCGGTGGTGCTGGTAGCCGACGTACGCGGCTGACCACCAGGGCTCCCGGCCCCGCCCTCGCGCGGAAAGGCGCACCGTGCTTGTCCGGTTGACTCCGCTCGGTGGGTGGCTGCGCGCGGCCCGTGGGTGGCGATCTCGGCGTAGGTGGTGGGCGGGATCTGGCTGCCGAGGCCAAGGACGGTGAGGAAGGCGGCCGTGGGGGTGCGCCGACGGTTGGGCTCGGGCTACCCGACAAGCGTGACCGGCCCCGGTGCGGTGTCCACGTTCGTGCGTCCGCGACCGGTGTGGTGTCGCCGGCGGGGGTGCCGCTGCCGAGGGAACCGGCCCGCGTGGGCGGGCTGGAACCGCTCTGTCCGCGGGACCAGGAGGGTCAGCTCGGGCGCAGTCGCTTCATCTCCTGGTCGACATCGACAGAGGTGATCGGGCGCCGGGTCACCTTCCACCAGTTCAGTGCCAC
>CAYHHE010000113.1:0-5960 GCA_964356295.1 uncultured Actinomycetes bacterium
CCAGCGGCCTCGGTCGCCTCGGGCTCCGCCGCTTCGTCGTCGCCGCCACCACAGGCGGTTAGGGCGAGGGACAGGGCTGCGGCACCTGCTACCCACCCGGCGCGCGCTACTCCGCGCATGGATTCCTCCTTCGGTATGCCTTCCGCATGCGTCCCGGTGGGACGCGCGGTTCCACACGGCATCGGCGCCGGATGCGCCGTCGCGAGCGGACGCCTCATCGTGCCACCCGTCGAGGCGTCGGCAGTCACACGATCCGCTCGCGGAAGTTGCGATTCGATCACAACACCTCGCAAAACCGTCTCTATCGGACTCAGAGGAGGAGGGCGTCGAGCTCCTGCTGTCGACGGTCGAGGTCGTCGAGCCCCGCCTCCACCGACTCCGGGACCCCGGTGGTGAGGAGTCGGGAGAGTCCTGGGTCGCCGGCCGCGGCACCCCGCCTCATGAACCGCAGCGCCCCACGCAGCCGCGGCTCGACGCGGGCCAGAGCCGTGCGAGGGTCGACCCCGTAGGAATCCGCGAGGGTGCGCAGCCCGGCCGCCTCCTCGGCCACGGTGAGCCCGTGGCGAAGCACGAACTGCCATGCGGCGAATGCCACGTCGTCCAGCCGGTGGCCGGGTGCTGCCATGTCCCAGTCGAGGACGGCAGCGATTCCGTCCACGTCGTCCAGGACGATGTTGTGCGGGCTGATGTCGTGGTGGCAGATCACCGCACCCGCCGACCTCGAGAGCCGTCCCCGACGCCACACCCGATCCTCGGCGGGGAATGATGCGGTGGCCTCGTGCAGGTCGCGAAGCCACGCCCCGATCGAGCGGAGGACCGACGGGCTGCGGAACCGCGCCGGCACGGGGTCGGCATCGCCCATGGTGGACCCGGGGACGTAGCGCAGCACCTCCCGTCCCGACGGGTCCTCCCCCAACGGCTCGGGAACCCCGGGGACACCGGCTGCCCGGCAGTGCCGAAGCAGGTCGTGCACCGCGGGCGTCCACGGCCCGATGGGTCGCCGGACGGTGTCCCCGACCCGAACCGCCCCTCCGACCCGGCCGCCCACCAACGGCTCAGGTTCGACCAGCAGGTCAGCGAGGGCGTGGACGATCGGCCAGTCGGCCGGCAGCCACGCGACGTCGGCGAGGCGGTCGGCGGGCAACCAACGCAGCACGTCGTGGTCCTGCAGCGGCTGCGGCTCGCTATGACTCCCGGGCGAGGTCTGGATCTCCGCAACCCAGACTCGCAGCGCCCAGCCGGTGGGGAGCACGACGTCCTCGCCGACCCGGCGCTCGAGCCGCACGGTCACGCCCAGCTCCTCCTGGCACTCGCGCACCAGGGCCTGCTCATCGGACTCACCTGCCTCCACCTTGCCCCCGGCGAACTCCCAGCCGCCGGCCATCGAGGCCGGTGCCGAGCGTCGGGCGGCAAGCACCTGGCCGTCGCGCACGATGGCGGCTCCCACGATCACCCCGCCGGCGGGCTGCGGGGTGGACGCGGGCACCGCCTCAGCGTCGCACGACTCGCAGCGCGGCGTCGGACGTGCCACGGTGAGCCCATGAGCGAAGTTCTGTCCGCTGCGGCGCTTGCGTCAGCCCTGGAAGAACGACCCGGATGGACCGGAGGCACCGAGGGCATCGAACGCACCGTCAGCGCCCCGGGTTTCCTTGCCGGCATCGCGATCGTCGTCGACGTGGCGCAGGCGGCCGAGAAAGCCGACCATCATCCCGACATCGACATCCGCTGGCGCCGGGTGCGCTTCGCCCTGTCCACCCACGACGCCGGCGGGGTGACCGACAAAGACCTGGCGCTGGCCGCACAGATCGACACCATCGCCGCCTCCCACGACGCCACCTGATCTCGCACCGCGGGGGCTTCGTTCACGCGTCGGCTGGTCCGGGTCGCCATCCGCTCCATGACCAACGGTCAGCCTCACGCAGCAGCTCCCACACGACGTCGCCCTTGGCCTGCGCATAGTCATCGACCGTCGGCCAGTCCCGCTGCGTCAACGATCTCTTCACGTTCTCGTACCTGCGGCGCGCCGAGGGTTCTGCCCTCAGGTAGTTACGTAGCAGCAGCGCCTGCTGCTGGCTGACGCAGCCGTCGCGGCGCACGTGAAGGTTCACATCGCCGGCCGTCGCGGTGTCGTCCCCGCTGGCCCTCGTCGGGCCGCGGAAGAACCTCTTTCGCCGGTCAGGGTTGTTCGGATGCCATCGGTAGCCACGGGACTCGAGGGCGACACGGCCCGGGTGCCGCGGATCGTCGAGCTCTGCTGGGTCGACGGCGGTCACCTGGATGTCGAGGACATCCTTCGCCGCCAGCCCCGCAACAGCGGTCGAGCCGATGTGGTCGATGCGGACCGCCCAGTCACCCAGGTCGGCGCGAATGCGCCGCGCCTCGGCCGCGAACCGTGCGGGCCACGTCGGGTTCGCCTCGACGATCGCGATCCTCACCAGGAGTCGGCGCTCCTCTCACTCGCCGGCTCGCCTGAGCTGCTTGGTCTGGCTGCGGCGTCGTTTGGCTGCCAGTCGGCGTTCGGTGGCCGCTCGTGACGGCCGGGTCGGGCGCCGGACGGGAGGCGGCGCAGCGCTCGCCGCGCGGACCAGGTCGGCGAGCCTCGCCCGCGCGTCACGGCGGTTCTGCCACTGGGATCGCTGCGTGGACGCGGTCACCACGATCGGACCGTCCGGCAGCCGGTGACGCAGGCGGTCTCGCAGCTGTCCGGTGAGCGCGCGGGAGGTGCGAGGGTCCCAGGTCAGCTCGACACGGCTGTCGGTGGTGTTGACTGACTGGCCCCCTGGCCCAGAGGACCGGGAGAACCGCCAGTGAAGCTCGCGCTCGGGGATGACCAGCGAGCGTGAGACGACCAGGTCGCCACTCATCCGCTGTCCACTCGGGAGCTCAGCGATGCTGCGAAGGACGGGTCGGTCATCGCCCGGTAGATCAGCTCGCCCTCGTCCACTCCCGGAACCAGCACGGACTTCGCCGCGGTGGGCTCGAGCCCCAGCGTGGCCGCCAACGTCTCTCCCGGCTCCGCGGATGCCCCGGCGGCTCGGGTGACTTCCGCCTGCTCCACGTCGGGCAGGTCTGCGGCCAGCAGGGCCGCCACGTCCACCCGCCCGATCCCCCAGCGCCGGTCCCACCCCGCGGGGACGACGCAGACACCCGGCCGGCGCAGGGTCGCCAGGAAGGCGCCCTGCACGTTGGCCGCGCCGTAGCGAGCAACCAACGCTGCGTGAGCGTGGTGGGCGACCCACAGCGCTGCCGCTCCGGCCAGGTGCGCCACGGAGTACGACGTGCCGTTGCTCTGACCCACGACCGGGTCGGTGCCGCTGTAGCCGGCGACCCACACGCAGTGGCCGGGCATGGACACGTCCACGGCCGCTCCGCGCGACGACCCGGCCCAGGGCACGTCCCCGGGCCCGGTGGCGGCGACCGCGATGCACGAGTCGTAGCTGGCGGGTGCGGTCACGTAGCGCACCACGTTCCCCGCAGCGGCCATGACGATCATCCCGGCCGCGACGGCACGGTCGATCTCGCGCCGCAGCCCGAAGAACCCCTTGCCGCCCAGGCTCATGGAGACGACCTGGCAGTGGTTGCGCCGAGCATGGCTCACCGCTGCGGCGACGTCGGAGTCGAACAGCTGCACCACACTCTCGGTGGCACGGACCGGGACCACTGACGCGGCGGGTGCCACTCCGGCGATCCCGCTGGGATCGGGCCGGCCCGCGATGACGCTCGCGGTCGAGGTGCCGTGACCCGGGTTCGGCAGCGGCCAGAAGGGGTTCGGCGTCAGGTCGTCCAGGGCGTCGTCATCGTCGTCGATCACGTCGCGGTCGCGGACGAGGTCGAACGTGTCGGCTCCGATCTGCGGGTGCAGCGTGTAGCCGGAGTCGGGATGGCCGACGGAGACGCCGAGTCCTCCGCGGACGGACGGGTCCATCGAGTCCAGCGCCTGCTGCCACCGGATGGTCGCCCGGGCCCAGCCCGGGTCGTCGGAGTCACTCGTGCAGGTCGTCCACTCGGTGGTCTTGGCCAGCGGATCAGGGGTCCACGGCACCGGGACGTCGGCCTCGACCTGAACGAACTGCGCGGATGCCCGCAGCACTCGCGCCGCGGCGAAGGCGTCCTCGGCGTAGGTCGCGGTCCCGACGGGTGCATACGACGGGCCGACGGCGACCAGGTCACGCGAGCCTGCGGCGACCGCGAGCACCGTCCACCGGCCATCGAGCGCGCGGCGGACCTGGTCGGTCACGTCCAGAAGCGGCCGCGAGTCGCCCGGGTCGAGGGCCACCCGTAGCTCGAACGCGCGGTTGCGTGCCACGGTCGGCCATTGTGCCCTCGACAGCTGCGAGCACGTTCCCGGGTCGCCGAATCCGCGGCAGCAATGACGGACGGGCGGGTCCGCGCAGCGCCAGTGGCGCTGCCTACCCTGACAGTAGTTGCCTTGCTGTCGCCGGCTGCAACGGCGACAGCGGCCGATCCGTCGACAGCGCTGATGGGCGCGGCGGTCCACAGCAGTAGGCCGGGACACGTCGTGCAAGGTGGTCGACGAGTGCGCTGACCCCTATACGCAAGAGGGGTAGGCAGCCCAGGACGCGTTGAGCCACAACGGCCCGTCCAGAACCCCCCGGACTCCGCATCCACGCGAAGTCGAGAGCGGCGTGGCCACTGAACGGTACTCGTTGTTCCTCAGTGTCCCAACGTCGCGCCACAGCCCTGCGGCCATCACCTTGGTGCCGTTCGATGCAGTCGCTGCTGCGGCGGGGGACCACCAGACGCGCACGCCATAGACATCGATGCCTCGGCTGCCGTGGTCCCAGTAGTAGACCCGGGCACAGACACTGACTGCGACGTCAGTTGTGGTCGAGGTGCATGCATAACTGCTTCGACTGCTCGCCGCATTCGCGGGCTGAACAAGCCCGGTGAGCAGCAACGCAAGGGTGACCACCGTTACCACGCTCACCCTTAGCCGCCGACCCACGTTCGGGCACATCGACGCCGTGGCTTCCGAGAGCCCGCGCTTCACTGCCGACTCGCCGAATGTTGGCGTCTCAGGGCGACCATGTGCTCTCGTCTACCGATCATGAGTGAGTTCACGAACCCCCTGGTCACATCGCACGCACTGCGTTGGCGCATCCTAGCGCCTGAGCCAAGACGGGCAACACCCGCAAGGTACCCAACCGGGACGCTGCCCTATCGCTGTATCGCGCAGGGGCAGCGGCCGTTAGCAGCCCTTCGCCGGGTCCGGCTCTGACTCCGGCGTGCGCTCCCCGCCGCCTGGAATCGACCCACGGTCGGCTCCTGTGCTGTCGGGCGCAGTGAGCGTGGCTCCGAGTAGCCGTGTCGGCCGTGGCAATTCACGATAGTCCGGTGGGCCCAAGCGTGCGCGTGACGCGGATTGCCCTTGCGGGAGCTACCTTGGCCGCCGCTGGGTGCGCGGCCACCTCGGCCGACCCATCGACGGCGCCATCGGCCCGGACCGATCCCACAACGACGGCAACCGCGACCCCCGCTCCCACGCCCCCGTCCAGGACACCCCAACCTCCGCGACAGAGCCCGACGCCGGCACCCGAGCCGGAACCGACTCCGACGCCTGCACCGAACCCAGTGTCGCTGCCAGCGCTGATGCAGCGAACCTTCGACGGCAGCGACCTAAGGCTCGGACAGGTGCTGGCGACCACGTCCGCATACACGAAGTACGCCATCACCTACCGCAGCGGTCCACTGCAGATCTCCGGGGTGCTGTACGTGCCGACCGGGACGGGCCCCTTCCCGGGGGTGGTGCTCAACCACGGCTACATCGACACGGCGGTCTACGTGACCGGGCAGGGGCTGCAGATCGAGCAGGCCCATCTGGCCCGCTCCGGCTTCGTCGTGCTGCACACCGACTACCGCAACCACGCGGGGTCCGACGACGACCCGGCCAACGACGAGAACCTGCGGCTGGGCTACACCGAGGACACCATCAACGCGGT
>CAYHHE010000114.1:0-5944 GCA_964356295.1 uncultured Actinomycetes bacterium
ACTAGTCTGTCCGCCCCCGGCGAGCAGCCGGTCAGGCCCGGCGCGACCGCCAGAGCGGTGGCAGCCGCGGCTGTCACCGCAAGGAATCGCCTTCGCGTGAGTTCCACCCTCATGACTGACCCGCTCCGATCCTTGGATTGAGGTCGAGCGCCTACTGCATCGTCTCGACGCAAGCCGGAGGACCCCATTTGGTCCAGAGTTGCGACTTCGTTCACGGTCCAATCGGCGTGCGTTGGCCGTTGCGACACGAAGCGATCGGCGCTCGCTGTGCCCGAGCAGCGGAACCGGTCGGACAGGCCCAGGCCCTGGAGAACCGGGCGAAGTCGACCTCGAAGTCGACGGTCTCGCGGGAGTCAGTGGAGATGACCGAGTCCGCGCCGGCCGACCTGCTCGCGCGGGACGTCCCCGAGCTGGATCTGGGCGCGTCGATAATCGATGACGTGCACTTCACCGACCACCTGTGCGTGGTCGCCCTCGGCATCGACCTCGACGGCACCAAGCACCCGCTCGCGGTCGTCGATGGGTCGACCGAGAACACCACCCTCGTCTGTGGCCTGATGATGGGGCTGCGCGACCGCGGGCTGGACACCACCAGGCCGATCCTGGCCGTCCTCGCTGGCGCCAAGGCGCTGAGCGCGGCGGTTACGGAGGTGTTCGACCACCCGCTCATCCAACGCTGCCAGCCGCGCCACGCTACGCACCGCGCTGGAACGGCATGCCGCCGCCGGAACTGTCGGATCCGACTGCAACACTCATGACGATCGCAGCCTGATGCTCATGCAGGGCCGCTACCGAACTTCCACGGAGATCGAGTCACGCTCCCCGAGAACCGCATGCTTGCCAACCAGAATGGTTGTGCCTGGTGCATGTTGCGGGCTAATGATCGAAGAGCCTCAAATGCCTCATTAGAATAGTTCTTGAATAAGAATGCCCGGCACATCCGTGATGATGGCGTCGACGCCCAGGCTCTGCAACCGATGTGCCTCTCCGACGTCATTGACAGTCCAAACGTTGACTGCGAAGCCTTCGGCGCGCGCCCACGCCAGGGTCTCTTCCGTAACGCCAGCGCAATAGGGGTGCAGCGCCTGCGGATGCATTGAGGACGCGAGCAACTCTGCCTGCTGCTGCTGCGTGAGAGGCGCGACGTAGAGGAAGCCAAGATCGATCGTCGGCTCCAGCCGGCGGAGAGTCACCAGGGTCATGGGGTTGAAGCTGGAGACGATCACCTGCTCGAACAGGCGCCGTTCGCGGAGTAGGCACGCAACAGCCTCCGCTGCGGGCCCGGCGTCATCGGCAAGGCTCTTGACCTCAACGTTGACCCGACAACGGTCGCCTACCAGGTCAAGGACTTCGTCCAGCGTTGGAACGCCTACGGCGGCGAAGCGCGCATCGAAGTGGCTGCCTGCATCGAGACAGGCCAGTTCTGCGGCGGTCAAGGCTGTCACGGGGCCGTGACCGTTGGTGGTCCCTTCGAGGTCGAAGTCGTGGATGACTACCAGCCGGCCATCTCGGCTCAGATGCACGTCCAGCTCGACACCGTCGGCGCCCAGCTCGAGGGCGCGCGCGAAGGCCGGCATCGTGTTCTCGGGCGCTTCGCAGAGCGCCCCCCGATGCGCAATGATCTGCGGCGAGCGTAGCCCCGCCATGTGAGCCCCTTTCGGTGCGGGGTTATCGAGCGTCAGCTGCCGGCCTTCGCGACCGGACTGGCCGCTCGATGAATGGCTGTCGATGAGCGTTATGGGCTTGTCGGTCACCCAGGCGCGCGCTGCCTGGCTGATGCCTCCTGTGGTGACGAGAAAGAACCCATGTGTGGCGCCGCTGACTGTCACCTCGCCGACGGTGCCTCGGTGCCAAGGGCCGCCGCGCATCGTACTTGGCTCCGATGGGGCAAGGTCCTGCATCTGAGGAAATGACACAGCGCCTGCTCTTGTCGGCCGTACCTGCCAGTGCCAGTGCCGCACCATCTCCCGTGTCCGCCGGAGGGTAGACCCCGCGGGGGCAGCGCGGGCAACAGCGAGTTGTCGGCTGCGCGGTGTGTCGTCCGGATCCCGAGCGATTTCGGCGGAACGTCATCCCGTGCCGCCCACCAGGCTTCAGACTCTGCTCACCAGCTCTGGGTTGGAGGGCGTCATGAAGCAGCTCACCGAAGCCGCCGAACAGATCGTGCGGGCTCTGGGGGGTCCGGACAACATCGTGGCCGCCACGCACTGCATCACTCGGCTGCGTTTCGCCCTGGCCGACGACGACCGCGTGGATGCGGCCGCACTCGACGCCGTCGACATGGTGAAGGGCTCGTTCTCTGCGGGGGGCCAGTTCCAGGTGATCATCGGAGCGGGCTTGGTCGACAAGGTCTACGCCGAGGTCCTGGAGGTCGCCGAGATCGGCAGCGCCACGAAGGAGGAGGTCAAGGCGGCCGGAGCGGAGAAGCTGGGCAGCGGTGAGCGGTTGATCAAGATCTTCGCCGACATCTTCGTGCCCCTGCTGCCAGCTCTGGTCACGGCTGGTCTGCTGATGGGCATCAACAACCTGCTGACCGCTCCGGACATCTTCTTCGATGGCGAGTCCGTGGTGGACCGCTACGCCGGCCTGACGGACATCGCCGGGATCATCAACCTGATCGCCAACACGTCGTTCGTGTTCCTGCCGGTGCTGATCGGCTGGTCGGCGGTGAAGCGGTTCGGCGGCAACCCACTGCTGGGCATCGTGCTGGGGGCGATGCTGGTGCACCCAGATCTGCTGAACGCGTGGGCGTACGGCGCTGCCGCCGAGGGTGGCCTGGTGCCGACGTGGGAGATCTTCGGTCTGGAGATCTCCCAGATTGGCTACCAGGGGCAGGTGCTGCCGATCTTGGTGGCGTCCTGGGTGCTGGTGCGGATCGAGCTGTGGGCGAAGGCGCGCATCCCGGAGGGCTTCCAGCTACTGCTGGTCGCCCCCATCGCGCTGCTGACCACCGGCTTCTTGTCCTTCCTGGTCATCGGGCCGATCACGTTCGCGATCGGTAACGCGCTGGCCGACGTGCTCGTGGCACTGTTCGACGTGGCGCCGTGGCTGGGGGGCCTGCTGTACGGGACGTTCTACGCCCCGCTGGTCATAACCGGCATGCACCACACGTTCCTCGCCGTCGACCTACAACTGCTCAGCTCCACGGGAACGACGTTCCTGTGGCCGATGCTGGCGCTGTCCAACATCGCCCAGGGCTCCGCGGCGATCGCCATGTTCTTCGTCTTCCGCACCGAGAAGCAGAAGGGGCTGGCGCTCACGTCCGGGATCTCGGCCTATCTGGGCATCACCGAGCCAGCGATCTTCGGGGTGAACCTGCGGTACAAGTACCCCTTCTTCATCGGCATGGCCGCCTCTGGCCTGGCCGGGATGATCATCTCCATCGGCGGCGTCCTGGCCAACAGCATCGGTGTGGGGGGTCTGCCCGGCATCTTCTCGATCCAGACCTCGGACTGGGGCCTGTTCTTCGTCGGCATGCTGATCGTCTTCACCATCCCGCTGGTCGCGACCTACCTGTACGCGCGGCGGCAGTTCGCCGCGCAGGATCCTGCCGAGGAACGCCAGGACGAAGTGGCCGCTCTGGCCCCCGCGGAGGTATGACATGCCCGAGCAGATCGACGACCTGTCGTGGAAGAGGACGGCAGTCGTCTACCAGATCTACCCGAAGTCGTTCCAGGACACGACCGGCAGCGGCGAGGGCGACATCGAGGGCATCGTCGCCCGGCTGGACTACATCAAGACCCTGGGTTGCGATGTCGTCTGGCTGACCCCGATCTACGACTCCCCGCAGCGCGACAACGGCTACGACATCCGCTCCTACCACCGCATCTACGCCCCCTACGGCACGATGTCCGACTTCGAGCACCTGCTCGCCGAGGTTCATGCCCGGGACATGCGGCTGATCATGGACATGGTCGTCAACCACACGTCGACGGAGCACGAGTGGTTCGTGCAGTCCCGGTCGTCCCGGGACAACCCCTACCGAGACTTCTACACCTGGCGTGACCCTGCTCCGGACGGTGGGCCGCCGACCAACTGGCAGTCCAAGTTCGGCGGCCCGTCCTGGTCGTTCGACGCCGCCACCGGTCAGTACTACCTGCACCTGTTCGACGTCACCCAGGCCGACCTCAACTGGGAGAACCCACAGGTGCGGCAGGCGTGCTACGAGATGATGCGGTGGTGGCTGGCCAAGGGGGTCGACGGATTCCGGCTCGACGTGGTCAACCTGCTGTCGAAGGACCAGGCCTTCCCCCAGGCCCCGCCGGGCAGCGACGGGCGGGAGTTCTACACCGACGGCCCCCGCATCCACGAGTTCCTGCAGGAGATGAACCGGGAGGTCTTCGGTCCCGGAGGCCACCTCACCGTGGGGGAGATGTCGTCGACCAGCATCGAGCGTTGCGTCCAGTACACGAATCCCGACAGCCGTGAGCTGGACATGACGTTCTCGTTCCACCATCTCAAGGTCGACTACCCCGACGGGCAGAAGTGGACAGCCGCACCCTACGACTTCATCGCGCTCAAGCAGATACTGAGCGACTGGCAGACAGGCATGGCCTCGGGTGGAGGCTGGAATGCCCTGTTCTGGTGCAACCACGACCAGCCCAGAGTCGTGTCCCGATTCGGGGACGACCGCGGCTCCCGCCAGTCCTCGGCCACCATGCTCGCCACCGTCCTGCACCTCATGCAGGGAACGCCGTACATCTACCAGGGCGAGGAGCTGGGCATGACCAACCCCGGGTACCCGAGCATCTCCTACTACCGCGACGTCGAAACGCTCAACGCCTACGACTCCATGATCACCGCCGGCGTGCACGAGCCGGCGGTGCTGGAGATCCTGGCAGCGAAGTCACGGGACAACGGCCGCACCCCGATGCACTGGACCCCCGGACGGCATGCCGGGTTCACCGACGCCGAAGAACCCTGGATCGAGGTCGCGCCCAACGCCGGCCACGTCAACGCCGAGGCCGAGCTCGCCGACCCCTCCTCGGTCTTCTGGTACTACCACCGCCTCATCCGCCTGCGCAAGTCCATGCCGCTGGTCACCACGGGTCGGTACGAGCCGCTCGACCTGCACCACCCTCAGGTCTTCGCCTACCTGCGGCACGGCGAGGGCGAAGCCCTGCTCGTCGCCGCTAACGCCAGCGGTACCGATATCGACTACCCCTGGCCCGCGCCCGCCACCGCGTACCGTTCGCGAACGGTGCTGCTCGGCAACCTCGGCAGCCCCGCGGAGCACCCTGACCGTGTGACACTGAGGCCCTGGGAGGCCGTGGTGTGGCACCTGACCACCGAGGAGGAGCGCGCATGACTCGCCCGCGCACGCATCGAGCGAGGACGGTGCTCGTCGGTGTGGTCGTCGCCATCGTTGCGACTGGCTGCGGCGGCACGGACGACTCCTTGGCCGACAACCCCGATCCTGTCTACGGCCCAGCCATCACCGAGCAGCAAGCCGTCGACGCCGCCCTCACCGTGACCCCGGGCGAGGTGGTCGATGTCGTCGTCGACACCGACCGCGGCATGAGTGTCCTCTCCGTGGTCATCCGCCGCTCCGACGGCGTCCTCGTCGGCACCACCGTCGAGGCGAACACCGGAGAAGTGCTCAAGGCAGAGCAGCTCACCGACGACGGCCGCGTCCCCGGCGACGGCGGACCGGTCGACACCCCTTGACCGCCAGCCCGACACCACGGGGGCCTTGAAGGAGGCTTGACCCGCACCGTCGCGCTCGTCGCGCTCGTCGAGGTCGGCAAGACGGTCCCTGCGACAAGCCCGGTCCGGCTGATCCGATCCCCCGCACATGCCTGCCGCGAAGGAGAGGGGCCGGGGCCTGGTCGACCAATCACCTCAGAAGGCGTCCACGGATCGAGGTCGGGTCGCTGATGCTGCTGCTAGCGGCGCCGGTAGGCCTGGCCTCGGTGGCTGACGTGGAGCACCCGGACGGCGCCCT
>CAYHHE010000115.1:0-5878 GCA_964356295.1 uncultured Actinomycetes bacterium
CCGGATGGAGGCCGCCGTTCGATACCCCTACCGGGGCGACGCTCGAATCTGCCGCATGTAGTGCGTTTCTGGTATGGCCGCGGGCGCCCGCTACGCGGCGGAGTGACGCTGGTCGTCCTCGTCGTCGCTTGCCTTGCGGAACAACGCTCGTGCCGACGACAGCGCGTTGCCAAGTGACGATCGGGGACGGGTCATACCTGCTGCCTGAGCGGATCAGATCACCCCCTCCGCGAGCGCCTGGACGGCGTCGAGGGCGACCACGGCCGCCTGAAGGCCAGACTCCGGTCGGTGTGAGGGCTGAAGGCGAGTCGTTCGGCGAGCGTGGTGATCCCGGCGGGTGGGCGTTCGTTCAGAACCGTCGTCGGGGCCACTGCGAGCTGGCGGTCGACGTCTTGTCAGTCTACCGGCTGGCCACTGCATTCGACGAACTCAGGCCCGCAGTCTGATGAGCCCCCTGCCAGGGGGACGACCGCGGCATGCTCCGCGCTTGAACAAGCAGCAGGGCCCCGCCGGCAAGGTGACCGGGCCTGACGTTGGCCTCAGGCTGCGGGGGATCGGCCTTGCGGCTGGCGCCGTCACAGGTCGTTGGCCTCTTGATGAAGGGGGGAGTACGGCCATCGGATGGGCAGGGAGCGTTCGACCAGGGAAGGGGAGATGATTGTGATGGCGGACGGGAGCCGCAGCGTCACCGCCACCGCACCGGTCGAGGTGGACAGGCCCAGGGTGACCGCCCGCCTCGTGGGGGTCCTGTTCATCGTGGCCACGGCCTGCTCGATCGTGGGTGGGACTCTGGTCATGGCGCTGCTGGATGATCCGGACTACCTCGTCGAGGTGGCGGCCCACGAGGGCCAGCTCATCCTGGGGGTCCTGCTGGAGGTCATCCTGGCCCTGTCGGTCATCGGGATCGCCGCGCTGCTGCTGCCGGTGCTCCGGCCGCACGGCGAGGGCATGGCAGTCGGCTACCTCGCTGTGCGCACGGTGGAGGCCACCTTCATCCTGATGGCCTCGACCACCGCCCTGCTGGTGTTGGCGCTGAGCCAGGACTGGGGCCCCGCGGGTGCCGTCGGGGGGGACGTGGTGGGCGGCGCGCTGCTGTCTGCCCGGGAGTGGACCTACCTGGTCGGGACGCTGCTGGTGTTCAGTGTGAGTGCGCTGATCCTCAACGCCCTGCTGTACCGGTCCCGGCTGGTCCCCGCCTGGTTGTCGCTGTGGGGCCTGGTCGGGGGTCTGCTGCTCCTGGCGTACGGCGTGGCCGAGATGTTCGGCGCCGAGGCTCCGTTCCCGCTGCAACTGCTGGCTGCTCCGATCGGCCTGCAGGAGATGGTCCTGGCGGTCCTTCTGATCTGGAAGGGATTCGCCGCTGCGTCGGTGCCGGCGGCACCCGGCGAGCCCAGGCCCGGGTCTGCGGCGACTGGATGACGCAGGCGGCCGCAGGGGGGATCCATTGAGGGCGGTCGTGTGCACCAGGTATGGCCCGCCGGAGGTGCTTCAGCTCGTGCAGGTGGCCAAGCCGACGCCCAGGGGCGGGGAGGTGCTGGTCAGGGTGGTCGCGACGACGGTGCAGGTGGGCGATGTGCGGATCCGTAGGTTCGATGTTCCGCGCGGGCAGCGGATCGCGGCGCGGCTGGTGCTCGGTCTGCGCCGGCCCCGGCACCCGATCCTGGGGATGGACCTGGCCGGGGTGGTCGAGTCGGTGGGTGAGGGCGTGACGCTGTTCACGCCGGGTGACGAAGTCTTCGCGTTCACCGGGTGGCGCTTGGGTGCCTACGCCGAGTACACGTGCCTGCCTGAGAGGCCGAGGAAGTCAGCGCAGAAGGAGGGCATGCTCGCCCGCAAGCCGGCCACGATGACGTTGCAGGAGGCTGCCGCAGGGCTCGCGACCGGGGGGATCGCCGCGCTGACGGTCCTGCGGAAGGCCGACGTCCGGACCGGGCAGGAGGTGCTGATCTACGGCGCCTCGGGGAGCGTGGGCACCTATGCGGTGCAGCTGGCCAAGTGCTTCGGGGCGACGGTCACCGGGGTGTGCAGCACCGCCAATCTGGAGATGGTCTTGTCGCTGAGGGCCGACCGGGTGATCGACTACACCCAGCAGGACTTCACCCGGGACCAGCAGACCTACGACGTCATCCTCGACGCCGTGGACAAGCTGGCCCCGTCGACGGGCAAGGGGCGGTTGAAGCCGTCAGGTGTCTACCTCAACACCGTCAAGGACTCCGGTGCCGCAGGCGGTGTGAAGACCGAGGATCTGGTCTTCCTCAAGGGGCTCGTCGAGCAGGGGAGGATCCGGGCGGTGATCGACAGGCGCTACCCGATCGAGCAGATCGTCGAGGCCCACCGGTACGTCGAACAGGGTCACAAGAAGGGTCACGTGGTCATCACCGTGGCCCCCGCGGGAGGCGGCGAGGGATGACGGCGTGGCGACGCGGCCAGGGCCACTGCGAGTCGGCGGCCGACTAGCAGTGGCCCCTGGCCTCGGCTGGTTCATGCGGCGGTGTGCTGGGCGGGGTCAGCGCGGACCTCTGGTCGGGCCGCGGATGGGGACGCGGGAAGCTTCGGCCAGGTCCAGGCGTAGTAGGCGACGGCTGCGAGCAGGGCGACCTCGAGGGTGCTGCCGAGCAGGTAGTAGTAGTAGCCCTCGCCGATCGAGGCGCCGATGATCGTCACCGCGTAGAGGACGCTCAGCGCGATGTTGGCGATTCGGCCGATCGCTGGTCGTAGGACCAGTGTCCCGAACACCATCAGGGCGGGGATCGCAACATACGCGGTGGTGAACAGCAGGAAAGTCTGGTTGATGGTGAACACGAAGATCTGACCCGCCTCGAGGTCGGCCCGGAAGTCGGCCCGGTAGAGGCTGAACAGGTCGACGTAGGCGAAGACGAACATCATCGCTGTCCACAGGGCGGAGATCTTGATCCGCACGTTCACCGTCGCGGGTTCGAAGGTCGTGCCGGAGGTCATGGGTGCCTTCTCGGCGTGGACGGACATCTGGTGGCTCCCATCTCTCGATGTGGGCTTACTTAGTAACCGTACTGCTACTTAGTAAGCTTGTCCAGGTGATGGCTGCCCCGGACATCTCACCCCGCCCGCCCCTGACCACCGAGCGGGTCCTGCGCGCCGCGGTCGACCTGGCCGATCGCCAGGGGCTCGCCGCCCTGACGATGCGCCGCCTGGGCGCCGATCTCGGGGTCGAGGCGATGTCGCTGTACAAGCACGTGGCCAACAAGGAGGCGATCCTCGACGGGGTTGTCGAGCTCATCGTGGGCCAGATCGAGATCCCCAGCGAGGAGACCCCCTGGAAGCAGGCGATGCGGCAGCGAGCCGCCTCGGCGCGCAGCGTGCTCGCCGGCCACGCGTGGGCGATCGGGCTGCTGGAGTCCCGCGCCTCGATGGGGCCCGCGACGATGCGCTACCTGGACGCGGTCCTCGGGAACCTGCGCTCGGCGGGGTTCTCCCTCGACAACGCCGTCCACGCCTTCTGGCTGCTCGACGCCTACGTGTACGGGCACGTGGTCCAGGAGACCAGCCTCGCACCAGTGAGCACCTCACCGCCTGGGACGGAGTCGACGGCGTCGGTCCCGGAGCTGGCCACCATGACCGAGTACCCGCACCTGGTCGAGCTGGCAGAACACTCCCGCAGATCCGACTACACCGTCGATCGGGAGTTCGCCTACGGCCTGGATCTCATCCTCGACGCACTGGAACGGTCCGCGACCCCGGCGGCCGGCTGAGCCGGGACCACGGCAGAGGCGAAGACCCGGAAGGGACCGACCAGCCCACCCTCCCGCCCGGGTCGGGCCTCCCCCGCGGGCGGGGCCCGGGGTCCTCGGCGGTCCCCGGGTCGATCAGCAGCAGGACGGCGCTCCCGCGCCTGTGCCCGCTGTGACCAGGCGGTGCGCGGCCACGCTGTCGTCGAAGGCGAAACGCGGCCGAAGCGGCATCCGCAAGCTCCTCGACGGGCCGCCGAAGTCACGGTCGTGCCGAGAACGCGCGGGTTCGCGCTGCCTGTGAGGGTGGACCGCGCAGGGTCAGGCGCTGCGGAGCAGAGGGTGGATTCCGCGCAGTGTCGTGACCTGAAGAGGCGGAGTGCTCGACAGGCTTCACGTGCGGCGACGGCCGCTCACCGGTGGTGGTGAGGCGGGAGCGGGACGGCTGGGTGGTGTCGCAGGAGGGCGTAGCCGGTGATGGCGCTGCCCGCGACGTACAGCAGGGTCAGGACCACGTTGACCTGCCAGCGGGCGTGGTCGACCTGTGCGGAGGCGACGAACGCCATGACCTCGATGAACCCGATCACGGCCACCAGCAGCCAGTACGCCCAGCGTTCGCCGTGGACCAGGTGCCTGCGGATGATCGTCCAGACCAGCACCGACACGACGACGGAGCAGGAGTTGTACAGGATGGTCAGCGTGTTGAGGGAGGCGACGACCTTGGGGTCGAGCGCGGTGATCTCAGGGGCGTCGAACACCAGCGGCAGGAGGGGGGAGTCGGCGTCGAAGGCGACGACGGCGGTCAGGATTCCGGCTGCGAGAAGGAAGTTCAGACCGCTCCAGAAGGTCAGCAGGATCGAGCCGGTCTTGAGCATGTCGGTGCCTCCTCAGGCGTGCGCCGCGGCTGGCGTGGGTTCCTCTTCCCTCGCGCCCATGACCAGCAGCCACAGGGCGAGGGAGAACTCGCCGATGACCCAACGTCCAGCCCCGAACGCCGGCCCGACAGTGCAGAAGGGCCCTCGGACGGCCGCTCTTGGCCGAAAGGAGCATCGGTGCCGCTGGCAGGGCAGTTCGCTCTGGTCATCCGCGGGTACCACGCGGCAGGCATTGAACTCGCCGGCCTTGCACCGGCGAGGCCCGGCGCGGGGCAGGCTGAGCAGACTCCGACGCCAGTGGCGACCTACCCCGTGATCAGTGTCAGACCGTAGTGCACCAGGCCCGCGGCCATCGTGACGGCCGCGCCGAGGTTGACGATCTCGGCGCCGTCGGGGAAGCCGATGAACAGCACGCCCACCAGCAGGAGAACGGCGACCCAGGGGGAGCAAGCTGCGGACGTGAGTGCCGCGATGGCCAGCACCGCGAACCCGACGGGGATCAGGACGATGCCCCACAGCATCCAGAGCCAGCCCTTCTTCGCGTAGATCGCGGACAAGGCGGGGCGTGCCGCCGCGAACTCGTCATCGCTGAGGCCGTCGAGTGCGCTCATCGTCAGGCACAGGGCACCCTTGTCGGCAGTCAGCGCCACGGTGCCCAGCACTGCCAGCACGGTGCCGATCAAGCCTGCCCAGCCGGCGCCGTGGTCGGTCACGATCCGTCCGAGGTGGAGCGCGACGACGATCATCAACGCTGTGTTGACGGTGACAAGAGCGTGGCCGGTATGCAGCAGCCGGTTGCCTCGCGCCCGGTCGATCAGCTGCTCCGGGCCCAGCACCCGCGGCCGAAGCAGCCCCGCATGAGTGGCAAACGCGAAGACGAATACCAGCGGCATGACCACGAAGGCCAACCCTGTGCCGACCCTCGCAACATCGGCAGCGCTCATGCTGATGCGCCATCCCGTCCCGAACCACGACCGGCAGCCCATCGCCTGAGGCAATGACTACCCAAGTCCGTGGTCGTAGCTCAACCCTAGGCGTGCCTCCCGATGACCCCCGAGAAGGAGTCAAGAACGTCCTGCGGGCCGGGAGTGTCTGAACCTCGCGCCCTGCCCGGGCTTCCGCAGATGGTGGGCACGCGTTCGCCTGGAATGGGTCGCTGACCTGCGGGGATGCCGGATCGGCGTGATGGGGGCGTGTTACTACAGGACGGTGGAACCCGGCGGGTCAGTCGTGGTCGGGCACGGTGAAGTCGAAGAAGCGGGGCGGCTCGGGCAGGTCGAGGGCGGCCAGGATGGCCTT
>CAYHHE010000116.1:0-5742 GCA_964356295.1 uncultured Actinomycetes bacterium
CCGAGGTGTTCCTGGTGCTGGTGACGAACTGCTCGCCGTGGACCTACCTGGGACCCATCGGGATTCGGACTGCCCCCCGGTCGTCGTTCGAGGCCGGGCTCGACGTCGTCGGGACGACATCGCTGGGCGTCGTTCCCCTGCTCAAGCACGTCGCCGAGATCGTCGGGACCCGCCGCGGGCCTCGCGGACCCGACGTCGTGCACCGCCACGACCTCCCGTGGATCACGCTGCACGCGCAGCGCGAGATCGGCGCGCAGGTGGACGGGGACTACCTTGGCACCACCACGCGCTTGCACTGCGAGGCCGTGCCGGACGCGCTGCGCGTCCTTGTCTGACCCGACCCCGTCCGGCCGCGGTGGGAGGTCACCACGGGTGGGCCAGCAGCCGCCACGACGAGGAATCCCCTGCGGGGACTGACATTCGTGAACGAATTCACATACACTGGCGCCGTGGTCGCCGACTCTGCCAGGGTCGGCGACAGGACTGCTTGTGAGGAGTTTGCAGATATGGACTGGCGCCATCGGGCTGCCTGTCGGGACGAAGACCCCGAGCTCTTCTTCCCGATCGGCAACACAGGGCCGGCGCTTCTTCAGATCGAGGAGGCCAAGGCCGTGTGCCGCCGCTGCGAGGTGCGGGAGGCCTGTCTGCAGTGGGCACTGGACAGCGGGCAGGACGCCGGGGTCTGGGGCGGCATGAGCGAGGACGAGCGTCGAGCACTACGACGCCGCAACGCTCGCGCCGCCCGGACCCGTGCCGCTCGTTCCTGACGGCGACAGCGGAAGGGTCACCTGGGCCCCTGTCCCGGGATCCCGCGGGTACAGCGACACCGAACCGCCCCGCTCGCAGATGAGCGTGGTGACGATCCGAAGGCCGAGGCTGTCGCCCCCGTCGAGGTCGAACCCCTCGGGCAGCCCGGCGCCGTCGTCCTCCACCGCCACGACCAACCGGTCCTCGTCCCGGGACACCGCCAGCTCCACGCGTCCCGGTCGGTCTCCCAAGCCGTGCTGGAGGGCGTTGTGCAGCAACTCGGTGACCGCCATGGCCAGCGGCGTGGCCACCGTGGCGGGGATCCGTCCAGCCTGGCCGCGGCGCACCACGACCTGCCCATGCTCTGGTGCGGCCACCTCGGCGACCATGGCGGTCAGCCGCGCCAGGATGTCGTCGAGGTCGACGTCCTCGTCGGTGGTCTCCGCGAGCATCTCGTGCACCACTGCGATCGATCCGACGCGGCGGACCGCCTCGGCCAGCGCGGTCTGCGCCGCCGGGTCAGGGACGCGCCGCGACTGGAGGCGGAGCAGGGAGGCCACCGTCTGCAGGTTGTTCTTGACGCGGTGATGGATCTCGCGGATCGTGGCGTCCTTGGTCATGAGCTCGTGGTCCCGGCGACGCAGCTCGGTGACATCCCTGACCAGCGCGATCGCACCCTCGTGGACCCCCTGCGGGTCCAACGGGATGGCGCGCACAGCCAGCACGGCCGCACCTGAGGCGAGCTCGGACTGGCGAGGCCGCAAGCCGCGCAGGAGCGTGTCGAGGCCCTCGTCGACGGCCTCCTCGGCGGGGTGGACGCGCAGCGCGCGGGTGGTCGGTCCCAGCGGCTGCCCGACGAGGTCGCCGACAAGTCCGAGGCGCCGGTAGGCGGACATGGCGTTCGGGCTGGCGAACGTGACCCGGCCTTCGGGGTCCAGCCGGATCAGCCCGTCTCCCACCCGAGGTGCCCCCCGTCGAGCCGGGGCAGGTCCGGACGCCTGCGGGAAGCGGCCCTCGGCGATCATCCGGGCGAGCAACCCGGCCGCCTCCAGGTAGACCAGCTCCAGCCGGCTGGGGGTGCGAGTCGCCACCAGGTTCGTGGTGCGACCGATGACCGCGACGACCCGACCGTCTCGGACCACGGGGATCGCCTCGACCCTGACCGGGACGGCGTCCCACCACTCGGGGTCGGAGTCCCGTCGGATCCGTGCGTTCTCGTACGCCGCGTCGATGAGCGGGCGCCGGCCGAAGGCCAACCTGCGCCCGACGAGATCGTCGGCGTGGGACGTCGGGGCTGTCGTGGGTCGCATCTGGGCGCCCGCCACGAACCCTCCCCCATCGGCGCGAGGCAGCCAGAGCACGAGATCGGCGAAGGACAGGTCGGACAGCAGCTGCCACTCCCCGACAAGAGCGGTCAGCCAGCGCAGGTCTGCCTCGTCCAGGGACGTCTCGCCGCGCACCACGTCATCGACCGAGGGCATCGTCCCAGGGTAGGAGGGGACGAGCACGCCGATGCCGGACGGTAGGTTCATAGGGTGAGCGCCGACCCATCCGACCAGCACCCGACCGCGTCCCCCGGGTCACCGCCGATGGGGCGGGCAGAGGCTGACACGGGCGAGCCGACCGACGCCGAGGCCGCCGGTGAGCTCGCGACCACGCACCCCGTGACGGGTCACGCAGGGACGCACGCCCTGGCAGCCGCCCGGGCTCACGGCGTCCAGGCGCTGTTCACGCTGTCCGGGGCGCACATCTTCCCGCTCTACGACGCCGCCACCACTGTCGAGCCCGGGATGCGGCTGGTCGACGTGCGGCACGAGCAGAGTGCGGTCTTCGCTGCCGAGGCCGCCGCCAAGCTGTCCCGTCGGCCGGGGTTCGCCGCGGTTACCGCCGGACCGGGCGTGACCAACGCGATGAGCGCGGTCGCCCAGGCCCAGGCCTCCGGCGTCCCCCTGCTCGTCCTCGGCGGCCGGGCACCCGCCTTCCGGTGGGGGAGCGGCGCGCTGCAGGAGCTCGACCATCCCCCGCTGCTGCGCCCGCTGACCAAGTCGGCGTCCACGGTGAGCTCGGCCGCAGAGGTCTACGGCGCCGTTGACGAGGCGCTGCGTGTCGCGACGATGCCGCACCGCGGCCCGGTGTTCCTCGACGTTCCGATGGACCATCTGTTCACCCACGCCGAGGTCACTCCCCCGGCTACCCGGGTCGTCAGCCTGTCCGAACCGGACCCCGACGCGGTGCGTGCGATCGCACGACTGCTCGCCCGAGCCGAGCGCCCAGTTCTGGTGCTCGGCTCGGACGTGTGGATGGACGGCGCCGAGGAGGCTGCCCGCGCCTTCGTCGAGTCGACTGGCGTCCCGGTGGTCCCCAACGGCATGGGACGGGGCATCGTCCCCCCCGGACACCCCGGCCTGGTCAGCAAGGCTCGCTCGGTGGCCTTCGGCGAGGCCGACCTGGTTCTCGTCGCGGGTGCCCCGCTGGACTTCCGCCTGCAGTACGGGCAGTTCGGGGCGGCCGAGAACCCCACCCCGGTCGTCCACCTGGCCGACGCCCCGTCCCAGGTCGCTACCCACGTCCCGCTGGCGGGATCGGCTGCCGGCTCGTTGCGCCGGGTGCTCGACGGGATCCGGGAGGCATGGGAGGCCGAGCCCACCCACGCCGAACGTGCCGGCTGGAGCGACCGCCTTGCTGCGGCTGCGACTGAGGCGGCGACGCGCCACAAGGCCCTGCTCGAAGCCGAGGCCTCCGACGGCATCCATCCCGCCCGGGTGTACGGTGCGTTGCTGCCCGAGCTCACCGCGGACACCGTGGTGATCGCCGACGGCGGTGACTTCGTATCCTGGGCGGGCATGTTCGTCGAGCCCCAGCGTCCCGGCGGATGGCTCGACCCAGGACCCTACGGCTGCCTCGGAGCGGGTCTGGGAGCAGCGGTCGGTGCCGGCGTCGTCCGCCCCGACTCACCGCGAGTGCTGCTGCTGGGTGATGGAGCGGCCGGGTTCTCCCTGGCCGAGATCGAGACCCTGGTCCGCCACGACCTCCCCACCCTCGTCGTGGTCGGCAACAACGGGGCGTGGGGCCTGGAGAAGCACCCCATGCGTCTGCTCTACGGCTACGACGTGCTCGCCGACCTACGACGCGAGACCCGCTACGACCTGCTCGCCGAGGCGATGGGCGCCGCCGGCGAGACGGTGGCCGACCCGCGGGACCTGGCTGGAGCCTTTCGGCGCGGACTGCACAGCGCCCAGCCCTACGTGGTCAACGTCCTGCTCGACCCCGAGGTCGCCTACCCTCGAAAGACCACCGGGGTGTAGCGACCGGCAGTGGGGACCCCGGGGGCGCGGCGACCGGTCAGAGCCGGCCGAGGAACGCGTCGCGGTCGACCACGACGCGGGTGATGCGCCCGTGCCCGACCACCCGGCGGTCGGCGGGGTGCTCGGCGGTGACCTCGAAGTGCAGCGTCCGGCCGTCCACGTGGACCAACGCTGCCCGCACCGCCACCTTGTGACCGACCGGCGTCGGGTACGTGTGGTCGAGCTCGACGCGTGAGCCCACCGAGGTGCGCGGGGGTTGGACGACCGAGGAGACCGCCATCACGGTGGCCTGCTCTGCCAGCGCGAGCAGTCGGGGGGTGCCAAGAACGGGCACGTCCCCCGAGCCGAGCGCGGGTGCGGTGTCTTGCTCGCTCACCTCGTGCAGAAGCTCCGCGCTGCTGCCGACCTCGGGCATGACGTCCATGACGATCCCTTCCCACCGTCCGGTGGGCTCAGCCTAGGGCGCTGCGTCCGTCATCCCGGCCCACGACATCCCGACGTCACCGTGGTCTGGTGTTGGTGCGGTGTGCCACCACCTGAATCGTCTGGATGACCCGCAACCGCAACTCCTCGGGTGCGTGCTCGTTCCCGCAGCAACGGGTGAGCATGGTGTGCAGCACCTGCTGCAGCTGCTCGACCTGCACCCCGTACTGCTCGATGCACGGCTGGCACTCGACGAGGTGCTGCTCGATCGCCCCGTATCCCATGGCGGAGGACTCCATGAGGGTGCGGTCGAGGAACTCCCGGACCCTGGACAGGATCTCCTCACAGTCGACCTCGTGCGGGCTGCCGCAACTCATGTCGGCACCTCCGCTTCGTCATCATCGAGCAGTCCCCGCTCCCGGGCGTACTGCTCCAGCAGGCCCCGCAGCTGCTTGCGTCCGCGGTGCAGCCGGGACATCACGGTGCCGATCGGGGTGCCCATGATCTCCGCGATCTCCTTGTAGGCGTAGCCCTCGACGTCGGCGTAGTAGACCGCCATCCGGAAGTCCTCAGGCAACGCCGCGAGGGCCTCACGGATGTCGCGGTCGGGCAACCGCTCCAGAGCCTCGACCTCAGCGGACTTCAGCCCACCCGAGGTGTGCGCCTCGGCCCGGGCCATCTGCCAGTCCTCCACCTCGTCCGTGTTGGCCTGCTGCGGCTCACGCTGCCGCTTGCGGTAGGTGTTGATGAACGTGTTGGTGAGGATCCGGTGCAGCCACGCCTTGAGGTTCGTGCCGTCCTGGTACTGGTGGAACGCCGCGAATGCCTTGGCGAAGGTCTCCTGGACCAGGTCCTCGGCGTCGGAGGGGTTGCGGGTCATCCGCAGCGCCGCCCCGTACAGGGAGTCCAGGTACTCCAGCGCGTCCCGCTCGAACCGCGCTGCCCGCTGCTCGGGCGTCTCGAGGTCGGCCGGGGTCGCGGGGCTCACAACGGACCAGCCTATCGGCGCTGACGGCGTCCTCGACTCGACCAGTCCCCAGGCCTCGGGGTCGGTGACGTGCGAGGCCAACAGCACAGGTGCTCCTGTTCGTCGACGGTGACCCTGACGAGCGGAGAACGCGACACGCTCTGCTTCGATTCCCACCCACTCCCGAACTCGCCCGGCGACATCACTCGCGCCAGTCGCGGAGTCTGGGAAAGTGCGGATTGGGCGTTGGTTGTGTCGCTGGTCTGTGCCATGATTCATACATGTGTTCGAGCCAGGTAG
>CAYHHE010000117.1:0-5690 GCA_964356295.1 uncultured Actinomycetes bacterium
TTGAAACTTGACCACACATTCCGGCTTCGCCGGTCCTAGCCCTCTAGCCCTCTAGGACAGGCTGTCGAGCGTCCGGGCCATCTCGGCGGCGAGCGAGCCGAGCGGCTCACCCCGGTAGACGCCGGCCAACTCGTCGAGGAGCCGGGCCGCGACCCTGGCCTGGGCTCGGGTCAGGACGGTCGGCGCCGCCGTTGCCGGGGACGCGTCACCAAGCTGCGCCCGAAGCGTTGCCGCGTAGTCGTCACGGTTCAGCGGGTCGCCGGCCTGGTCGCGGGCCGTTGCGCTCGGTCGCGGTGCCACCTTCCCTTCCGCCAGGGGTTTGCTCGACTCGGCATGCTCGGGGCAGTAGTCAGTCCCACGGACGGGGTCGTGAGTCCAACCGTCGGCATTGGCCCGAGCGTGCGCGTCGGCGTCGATGTCGCGGCGCCATGCCTCGGCAGGTGGGGGCTCGACTTGGACGGGGCAGCCGAGGACGTCGCAACTGAGGACCAGCCGTCGCGTCGCGCCTCTGCCTGATCGATGGATACTCATCGCCGACCCTCTCTGCTCACGAATCCGAGCGGTTCAAAGCCGACGAGGATCGTGCGGGGGGGTGGGTGGGTCGTCGACGTGCACGCAAGCCCGTCGGGCGGCGTCTGTGACACGCCGCACAGTACCGGGTCTTGGCCGTTCGGCCCGGTTGAGCAGCTGTCCTCGATGTTCCCGCCGCTGAAGTCGAGGTGGAACTGCTGGTGATGGCTCTATCCTTCACCCTCCCCGCGTCTGGAGCAGCTGACAGCCCTCGTCGAGTCCGGCACGCTCACCGCGGTCCTGGGGGCGACGTATCCGCTGGACAACATCGTCGAAGCGCACCGATTCGTCGAAGCCGGCCACAAGCGCGGCGGAGTTGCTGTTTCGATCCAGCCACCCTGATGGGGACGGCACCCCCGGGCGAGTGCAGAGGAGACTGCTGGACAGGGGCGTCCCCAGGGGCTGCGGCGTGCTGCTACCACTGCAGGGGTGCCGGCCCGAAGGACGGTCCGGCTCGAGGTATGGGACCTCGGCTCGGTCGTGCCACCCGGGCCGTGAAGACGTCCTGACGCACTCATCGGCGAGCGGGGCACCCGATCACGGTGGGACTTGACCGCGTCCCGTGGCCCGACGGGCTCTCCACGCCGACCACGCCCCGGTCGACCACAGCGCGACAGCGACCAGTGCCGGCTGGAACGCCAGGCGGACGGCCCGTGCTTGATCCGAGTCCAGCCCGAAGGCGTCGGTTCCCTCGACATACTGCGCGACGTTCCCGGGGAAGATCACGACGAAGAACCCTGCGCTCACCCACCCGACGAGCACCCGGTGTCGTCCAGTCGCCACGATCAACGCAGTCCCCAGCGCCAGTTCGGCCACGCCGGAGGCGACAACCACCAGGTCCTTGTCCACCGGGAACCACGACGGCACCTGCGCCTGGAACTCCTCGCGCAGCCACGTCAGGTGACTCACTCCGGCGCCCACAAGCGCCACGCCCAGCAGGCGGCGCCCGACATCCTGCCCGACGCTCGTCGCCGGGATCCTGGGCACACAGGCTCCCATCGATGCTACGTCGGTGTCAGGGGCGGCTGCCGCTGCTGCCAGCTTCGACAGGCCTCAGCGGGGCTCAGCATAGGAGCCGTCGACAAGCGGGGCCGTGCTCGGCCAGCATCGAGCCCCTCAGCCATCGCGGGCGTCCGTTGCCCCACCCGGCTTGCGCGTATCTTCCGTGTCAATGTCGTGCAGCGACTACGTCATCGACGCCACCGTCCACCTGTCCGGCCTGCCCGCCAGCGTTGGCCGCACCTACCAGCTTGCCGATCCCCACCCGATCTTGCCCGGTGCGCGGCAGAGTCGGTCGGTGATTGGCGCGACCTGCCTCCTGTCAACTGGCGTGGCTGTGAGGCGAGGCCGCGCTGGCCTCCTGCTCGCATGCTGCCTTGATGTGGCGGAGTACGTCTTCATCTGATCGCTGGTAGCTGTCAGCGAGGAAGCGACCAATGAGCGGGACACCCCAGAACCGTCCGGGGTGGTGCTCAAGGGTGAGGTGGGTGCCAGACGGCAGGGACTCGAAGCGCCATATGAACGAGCCCTCGATGGCCAGGGTCGTCTCGTCGCGGATCAGACGGTTCCGTTGGAACTCGACGAACCGGCCCGATCCTCGGATGATGAGCCGGGCCACCCGTGTGCGAAGGCGGTAGGTGGTGCCTACACCTGTTGGGGTTCGGGTCACGTCGCCGAAGGTGACCCCCGGCATGAACGCATTGAAGTTCTCCGGATCCTCGACACATCCGAACACCGCGTCCACCCGAGCGTCGATGTCGATCTCGGAGACCCGCCTTCCCATTTCCGCACCTCCCTTGCCAGCCGGAGGACCGGCCGACGGTGGCTATGGCGTTGTTGGCTACCGGTGTCAGGTCTCGATCGCCTTCTTGAAGATGGTGAGCATGGTGTCGAGGTCGCTGTCGCCGTCCCAGGAGAGGCGGTCTTCGACCTTGTCGAGCAGGGGCACTCTGGACGAGATTGCGAAGCCCATGCCCAAGGTCGTGCCCGTCTCGTCAGGCGCGACGGTGAACGTCCAGCTCGTGCCAGCGTCGGCGTTGCGATCCGCGAAGCGCTCGTTGGGGACGTACTCGTCGCGGGTGAAGGTCGCGTCGACGTGGAAGATGAACAAGGCTCCCTTGAAGGACCACGTCGACCCGAGTCCCCCGTCCGGGGTCATGCTCACGTCGATGAGTTCGGCCTTCATGTGGCCGGTGAGACGCGAGCCGGGGAACTCGCTCATGACCGTGTAGAAGTTGTGCGGATCCTTGACGTAGTCGAAGACCTTCTCGGCAGGTGCGTCGATGTGGACCCAGAACGTGGCCGCGATCACGTTAGAACCCACGCCGATCGGCACCCGGATGACCTGGCACGCCGAGCTCTCCTCACCCATCCCGCTGCTGGAGGGCGTGGCGATCCGCATGACGGCGAAGGGCAGGAGCTACGGGCGCCAGATCGAGGACACGCTGGCCGAGTGAAGCGAGAACTCGAAGCCTCGCGCCACGGCCAACCGGTCGAGCCGTCCCAATAGCCCATGTCGACCATCCGCTGCAAGCCCCGGACCTGGCCTTCGATCTTGCGCAGCCGCCGCAGCACGTCTTCTTTGTCGCTGAGGTAGCCGGGGTGTGTACCCGGGGGACGGCGCGAATGCAACCCCTACCCCCTAGGGGTGTGAAATCCGGGCAGGGTGGTCGCTACCGTCGGCGAGCATGAGACCGACGCTGCAGCGGACAGGCGAGATCGTGGCCGGACTGACCCGCGAGCAGAAGGTGCGGCTGCTGTCCGGGGCGGACTTCTGGACGACGGAAGCCGTTGCCGATTCCGTCGTCCCCAGCGTTCTGCTGACCGACGGGCCGCACGGGCTGCGACGCCAGATCGACACCCACGACATCGGCCTGGCCGAGTCCGCCCCGGCTACCTGCTTCCCTACTGCGGCCACGCTCGGGTCGACCTGGGACCCGGCACTCGTCGAGGAGGTCGGAGCCGCGCTCGGCCAGGAGGCGCGCGCCGAGGGCGTCGGGGTCGTCCTCGGGCCCGGTCTCAACATCAAGCGCCATCCCGCCGGTGGGCGGGTCTTCGAGTACCTGTCAGAGGACCCGTACCTGTCTGGGGTGCTGGCCGCCGCCATGGTTCGGGGGATCCAGTCGCAGGGTGTCGGGGCCTGTCTCAAGCACTTCGCGGCGAACAACCAGGAGACCAACCGGATGGTGATCGACACCATCGTCGACGAGCGCACGCTGCGCGAGATCTACCTCACCGGCTTCGAGATCGCCGTCCGTCAGTCGTCGCCCTGGACCGTGATGAGCGCCTACAACCGAGTGAACGGGCAGTACTGCTCGGACAACAAGCGACTGCTGGCGAACATCCTGCGTGACGAGTGGGGGTTCGACGGGCTGGTCGTCAGCGACTGGATGGCCACCAACGACCGGGTCGCGGCCGTCGCGGCGGGCATGGACCTGGAGATGCCTGGCGGCGCCGGGTTCTTCGACGGCGAGGTCCTCGCATCGTTGGACGACGGGTCCCTGGACGTCGCCGATCTGGACCGCGCGTGCACCCGGGTGGTCGACCTGGCGCTGCGCGCCGCCGAGACGACGCGAGCGGCGGACGAGACGCCGCGCCACGACGACCACCATGCGCTGGCTCGGCGGGCCGCCGCGTCCGGGATGGTGCTACTGACGAACTCAGGACTGCTGCCGTTGGCGGCTCGCGGCAGGATCGGCGTCGTCGGTGCGTTCGCCGAGTCGCCGCGCTACCAGGGCAACGGAAGCTCGCTGGTCCACCCCACGCGCCTCGACACGGTTCTCGAGGCGCTGCGGGCCGCAGTGGGCGATACCGCGCGCGTGGACTACGAACCCGGGTACGACGTCCGGACCGGGCAGACCACGCCCGTCCTGGTAGGCGAGGCGACCGATCTCGCCGCGTCGTGCGACGTGGTGGTGCTGTGCGTCGGGCTACCCGCCGTGCTGGAGTCCGAGGGGTACGACCGGGACACGCTCGCGCTGCCCCACGGGCACAACCGTCTTGTCGAGGCGGTCGTCGAGGCGAATCCGTCGACGGTGGTCGTGATGATGAATGGCGGGCCCGTCGAGATCGACTGGGCCGACCGACCCGCGGCGCTTCTGGAGGCCTATCTCGGTGGGCAAGCCGGGGGGTCGGCGGTCGCCGACGTCCTGCTCGGTCTCGCCGAGCCTTCGGGGCGGCTGGCCGAGAGCTTCCCTGTCCGGGGCGATGATCTGCCCAGCTCGCGCAACTTCCCCGGCACCCCCAGCCAGGTGGAGTACCGCGAGGGCTTGTATGTCGGCTACCGCTTTCACGACAGCGCGGGAGTGCCGGCTCGGTTCGCCTTTGGGCACGGGCTGTCGTACACGACCTTCGCCTACGGGGAGGTCGAGGTCAGCGGCAGCGGGGTCGACCGGCAGGTGCAGGTGCCGGTGACCAACACCGGGTCTCGCCGCGGATGCGAGGTCGTCCAGCTCTACGTCAGTGACTGCGCTACCACCGTCCACCGGCCGGACAAGGAGCTCAAGGCCTTCGCGAAGGTGTGCCTCGACCCGGGCGAGACCCAGCTGGTTCACCTCGCCCTGGACCGCCGCTCGTTCGCCGTCTACGACGTGGTGGTCGAGGACTGGCTGGTCGAGGGTGGGGAGTTCGACCTCCTGGTTGGCTCGTCGTCGGTCGACATCCGTGCGAGCGTGCGGGTGCATGTCGACTCCGCCGACGTTCTCGCCCAGTCGGTGGGGCCGGCCCAGTACGTCGCGACCGACGACGAGTTCGCCGCCATGCTCTGCCGCGAGGTTCCCACGCCGCGACCACGTCTTCCTTACGGCCGGAACTCCACCGTCGCCGACCTCGCCCAGACGCAGGCCGGGCGCCTGGTCCGTGCGGCGCTCGCCGCGGCCGCCCGACGTCGCATGGGCGAGCCGACCGATCCGGAGTCTGCCCAGATGATGAGGGCGGTGATGGAGCAGTTGCCGCTGCGCGCCCTGGCGCTCATCAGCGGGGGAGCGATCAGCGCGAAGAGCCTGGACGGGGTCATCGCGCTGCTCAACGCTGCCCGCGGCCCGGACCTCGGTGACCTGGCCGCCCAGGTGAGCGGAGCAGCGTCGCGGATGGCCGCTCAGGTCGTCTCTCGCTTGCGCTAA
>CAYHHE010000118.1:0-5616 GCA_964356295.1 uncultured Actinomycetes bacterium
ACCTGGATCCCCGCCACAAGCGCCAGTCCATAGCCGTCGGCACCTGAACAGTTACTACGTCAGGCTGAAATGCGAACGCCCGATGCGCGGCATGACGTGAACGCTATGCCCGATGCGGCACCTCGGCGACGGCCTGACCGGCCAGCTCGGCGGCCGACCAGCGCGCCAGCGGCACCCCGGCATCTTCTGGATGGGGTGCAGACCAGCGCCTTGACCTGCGCGACCTGGACCGGGCCGAACACCGGCGGACGGCCAGACCGGGACCGGTCAACCAGCCCGTCGAGGCCGTGCTGGTGGAATCGTCGACGCCACTTGCGCACCGTGTCGACATGCACCCCCACCTCAGCGGCGATCGCGGCGTTCGTGCGGCCGTCAGCGGCGGCCAGCACGATCCGGGCGCGGATCACCACCCGATGCCCGGCACGCCCGGACCGCACCCGGGCAGACAGCACGGCGTGCTCGGCGGCGGACAGGATGATCACGAAGGGGGAAGAGATCACCACCGCCCTGTTGTCGCCGACCAGCACCCCATCGGGGCGGCGACACGCCGCACCCGGTGCCGGTCCGTCCCCCCGGTGGGCCACCATGACCGCCTTGCCCACCATCCCGGAGTCGACCAAGACCTCGCTGCACCAACGGCTGTACGCCCGGGCCCGCGACCGCTGGCCCCAGGTGTCTGAGATCCAGGTGCGCTACCACGCCGGGTTCGCCTACGTCGACGCCGCCCTCCCCAACGGCGAGACCCTCAAGCTGTGCCAGCTGCGCTACGCCGGATACGCCAACCAGTGGGGCTTCGCCATCTACCGCGCCAGCCACGACGACTACGAGGACTCCTTCCTCCCCACCGGCATCATGGGCGGCACCGCAGAAGACGCCCTCGACACCGCCTGCGGGCTCTACCTCAACGACCCCACCGCCTGGACCTGACCCCCGACGAACTTCCAGAGACGCCCACTGGCCGCGCCGCCTCCCCGTCGAACGGGGCCGGCCTGGCGGGGCGCCCGGGTGGCACGGGCCACTGCACGGGCCCACGCGGGGGCAGGCCCGGAGGGTTTCCGGGCCGCCCGTCGTGCGGGGGTAGCGTCAGGCCGTGCTCGCGTTGCTGCGGCGGTTCCTCGCGCCCTATCGCGGGCCGTTGGCGATCGTCTTGGCGCTGCTGTTCGTCCAGGCGGTGGGCAACCTCTACCTGCCGGAGCTGAACGCCGACATCATCAACAACGGGGTCGTGCAGGGAGACACCGGCTACATCGTGCGGGTCGGCGGCGTCATGTTGGCGGTGACCGCCGCCCTCGGGGTCGCTTCGATCGTGGGCGTCTACTTCAGCGCCCGCACCGCGATGGCGTTCGGCCGCGACGTGCGGGGGGCGCTGTTCCGGTCCGTGGAGGGCTTCTCCCAGCGGGAGGTCAACACCTTCGGCGCGCCGTCGCTGATCACCCGCAACACCAACGACGTCCAGCAGGTGCAGATGCTGGTGATCATGGCGCTGACAATCATGGTGCTGGCGCCGATCATGGCCATCGGCGGGGTGGTCATGGCGCTGCGGATGGATGCCGTCCTGTCCCGGCTGCTGCTCGTGGTCGTGCCGGTCATGGCGGTGTTCATCGGGCTCGTGCTCTCCCGGGCCGTGCCGCTGTTCCGAGCCACCCAGCGCAAGATCGACTCCGTCAACCAGGTGCTGCGCGAGCAGCTCACCGGCGTGCGGGTGGTCCGAGCGTTCGTCCGCGACGAGCACGAGCAGCGCCGCTTCGAGGCGGCCAACGCCGACCTCACGGACACCATGCTGCGGGTCAACCGGATCTTCGCCCTCGTGATGCCCACGCTCATGCTCATCATGAACCTCTCCGCCGTGGCGATCATCTGGTTCGGCGGGCTGCGGGTGGACTCCGGTGAGATGCCGATCGGGAACCTCACGGCGTTCCTGACCTACCTCATGCAGATCCTCATGGCCGTGATGATGGCCACGATGATGGTGGTCATGGTGCCGCGGGCCGCGGCGTCGGCCGAACGCATCGCCGCTGTCCTCGACGTCGAGCCCGCGGTCGTCGACCCGGTCAGCCCGCGCACCGTGTCCGCCCACGGGGTGCTGGAGCTGCGCAGCGTCGACTTCGGCTACCCGGGGGCCGAGGAGCCCGTGCTGAGCGGGGTGTCCTTCGCCGTCGGTCCCGGGGAGGTCGTTGCCGTCGTCGGGTCCACCGGGTCCGGCAAGACGACCCTGGTCAACCTGGTACCCCGGCTCTACGACGTCGACGGTGGGACTGTCGTCCTCGACGGCGTCGACATCCGCGGGCTGGCCCGTGCCGACCTGTGGTCCCGTATCGGGTTCGTCCCCCAGCGTGCGTTCCTGTTCAGCGGCACGGTGGCCAGCAACCTGGCTGTCGGCAAGCCGGACGCGACCGAGGACGAGATGTGGCACGCCCTGGACGTCGCCCAGGCCGCCGACTTCGTCCGCGCCCTTCCCGACGGGCTGTCGGCACCCGTCGAGCAGGGTGGGGCGAACCTGTCCGGAGGCCAGCGCCAGCGCCTCGCGATCGCCCGGGCGGTCGTGCGTCGCCCAGAGCTCTACGTCTTCGACGACAGCTTCTCCGCGCTGGACTACGCCACCGACGCGCGGCTGCGGGCCGCGTTGCGTCGCGAGGCTGTCGGCGCCGCGGTGCTCGTCGTCGCCCAGCGCGTGAGCACGATCATGCACGCCGACCGCATCGTCGTGCTCGAGTCCGGTCGGGTCGTCGGGCTCGGGCAGCACGACGAGCTGCTGGCCGGGTGCGACACCTACCGGGAGATCGTGCAGTCCCAGCTCAGCGAGGCGGACGTCGCGTGACGCTGCACGCACCCCCGACCGGGGGAGGCGGCGCCGGCGTGGGCGGACGAGGCGCCGGGCCCGGCGGCGGCCGACCCGTCCCCCCGCCGGCCGGGATGGGTCCCGGTCGCGGCGGCCCCATGGCCGGGCTGACCGTCCCGGTGGAGAAGTCCAAGGACTTCTCCGGGAGCCTGCGCCGGCTCGGCGCCCGGCTTCGTCCCGAACGTCTGGTCATCGGGGTGGTCCTCGCAGCGGCAGTGGTCAGTGTGGCCCTGGCCGTGCTCGGGCCCAAGCTGCTCGGCAACGCCACCACCCTGATCTTCGAGGGTGTGGTCGGGCGCAGCCTGCCCCCCGGCGTCTCCCAGGACCAGGCCGTTCAGACGCTGCGCGAGCAGGGCGAGGACGAGCTCGCCTCCATGGTCGCCGCCATGGACCTCGTCCCCGGGCAGGGCGTGGACCTGGACCAGCTGGGCCGCCTGCTGCTGCTCGTGGCGCTGGTGTACGTGCTGTCCTCGGTGTTCTCGTGGGTGCAGGGGTACCTGATGGCGGGAGTCACGCAGCGGACGGTCTACGAGCTGCGGGCCGACGTCGAGGCCAAGATCGCCCGGCTACCGCTGACCTACTTCGACCGGCACGCCCGCGGGGACCTGCTCAGCCGGGTCACCAACGACATCGACAACGTGGCCACGACCCTGCAGCAGGTGCTCACCCAGCTCATCACGTCGGTGCTCACCGTCGTCGGCGTGCTGATCATGATGCTGATCATCTCCCCGTTGTTGGCTGTGATCGCGCTGCTGACCGTGCCGCTGTCGTTCGTGGTCACCCTCGCGATCGCCCGCCGGTCCCAGCCACACTTCGTCGCCCAGTGGGACTGGACGGGTCGGCTCAACGGGCACGTCGAGGAGATGTACACCGGGCACGACGTGGTCAAGGTCTACGGCCAGAAGGACGCCGCCGTCGAGGAGTTCGACCGGCTCAACGAGCACATGTACTCCTCCAGCTTCCGGGCCCAGTTCATCTCCGGGGTCATCCAGCCCGCGATCGCGTTCATCGGCAACCTCACCTACGTCGCGATCGCCGTCATCGGCGGGTACCAGGTGGCCACCGGTGCCCTGCCGCTGGGCGACGTCCAGGCCTTCATCCAGTACTCCCGCCAGTTCACGATGCCGATCACCCAGGTGGCCAGCATCGTCAACCTGATGCAGTCCGGCGTGGCCAGCGCCGAGCGGGTCTTCGAGTTCCTGGACGCCGAGGAGGAGGACCCGGACCCCGACCCGCCGGCCCGGGTGGACCAGGTGCGCGGCCGGGTGACCTTCGAGGCCGTGTCGTTCCGGTACCTGCCCGACACCCCGCTCATCGACGACCTCGACCTCGTCGTCGAACCAGGGGAGTCCATCGCGATCGTCGGCCCCACCGGTGCCGGGAAGACCACGCTGGTCAACCTGCTCATGCGCTTCTACGAGGTGGACGCCGGGCGGATCACACTCGACGGGATCGACACCCGCACCATGAGCCGGGACGGGCTGCGCCGCTGCTTCGGCATGGTGTTGCAGGACACCTGGCTGTTCGGCGGGACGATCCGGGACAACATCGCCTACGGAGCGCAGGACGCCACCGAGGACCAGGTGCTCGCCGCAGCCGAGGCTGCGCACCTCGACCATGTCGTGCGCACCCTGCCCGACGGCTACGACACGGTGCTCGACGACGAGGCGTCGAACCTGTCGGCCGGTGAGAAGCAGCTGGTCACGATCGCGCGGGCGTTCCTCGCCGACCCGCCGATCCTCATCCTCGACGAGGCGACCAGCTCGGTGGACACCCGCACCGAGGTGCTCATCCAGCAGGCGATGGCCCGGCTTCGCCACGGTCGCACCAGCTTCGTCATCGCCCACCGGCTTTCGACGATCCGAGGCGCCGACACGATCCTGGTGATGACTGACGGCCGGATCGTCGAGCAGGGCAACCACGACGAGCTGCTCGCCCAGGGCGGGGATTACCACGAGCTCTACATCAGCCAGTTCCTCGGCGGGGAGGACGAGCCTCCGCCGCCCGTCCCGCCCGGTTCACGCGCGGTGTCGCCGCTCACCTGAGTGTCGGCCAGATGGGAGCCGGGTTATGCTGCCGAAGCTGATCTCGAACCCGGCGGCCTGAGACCCGAAAGGGCCCCTGACCAGCAGGGAATGCACACCGTGCCTAACCGCTGATGACCGCAGACGCTCCCCTCATCGGTCACGTGAGGGTCCCTGTGACGCTAGCTCCGGGTGAGGCCCTGCCTCGGATCAGGGCAACTCCGGATCTGGATGGGCCGCCAGGTAGCGCTCGGCCTCTCCGATGTCGATGAGTTCCTGGTCGAGCAGCCACTGCACCGCGCGGCACCTGGCTCGCACGTCGCGGAAGGCGTGCCACACCGACACCAGGTCCGGGTACTCCTCGTACAGCTCATCCTTGAACCGGCGGAACGCACCGCGGCCGCGAATCGCCCGTGCCAGTCGGCGGGAGGCCTGCTCGTCACTGAGCCGCTCAGCGAAGTCGGCCATGTCCTCGTACCAGACGTACGACGGAAGCGGGTCGACAGGGAGCAGACCGGTCTCCTCGAGCTCGTCGCCGTCCATCGGGTTCTGCCCGTCCAGACCGGTGTCCGATGTCCAGATGTGTAGCTCTCCGGTGGCCGGGTCGAGCATCCACCGGTGGTCGTAGTCGGTCTGGTCGGCCAACGCCTGGGCGATCTCGTCGAGGTCTACCTGGCCTAGTGCGAGCACACGCTGAGCGTAGGCCTGCCGGGCGCTGCCGGCACGGCTCTCGACCACCGATGTAGCCGCGAA
>CAYHHE010000119.1:0-5574 GCA_964356295.1 uncultured Actinomycetes bacterium
CGCTGTCCCCGTCGCTCGCAGCGCCTGCCGCCCCTGCTCAGCCAGTGCCGGCGAGGCCAGGTCGACGACGAGGCGGGGCCGGCCCAAGGAGGCGAGGCGGGCGCGGCTGAGGTGGTCGAGCATCCGTCCCTCGTGGATGATCCCGATCTCGTCGGCAACCCGCTCGACCTCCGAGACGATGTGGGTCGACATGAACACGGTCGCTCCGGCGTCGGCCAGGGCGCGGAGCAAGGCACGGATCTCGACCATGCCCACCGGATCCATCCCGATCGTCGGCTCGTCGAGGATGAGCACCCGCGGTCGGTGGACCAGGGCCATCGCGAGGCCGAGCCGTTGCCTGTTGCCCTGGCTCAACGCGTGCGACCGGACATCGAGGTACCTGCCGAGGTCGAGCCGCTCGACCACCTCGTCGCAGGCTGCTGCCGAGACTCCGCGGTAGGTCCGCGCCAGGTGCAGGTGGTCGCGTGGGCTGAGCTCGGGGTACAGGCCTGGTCCCTCCACCAGGTACCCCACCTCCGCCCACGGGCCCGAAGGCCCGCCACGGGAGTCCACCGGGCGACCCAGCATGCTCACCTGGCCAGCGGAAGGCCGGATGAGCCCCAGGAGCATCCGGATCAGAGTCGTCTTCCCGGCACCGTTGCGGCCCAGGAATCCGTACAGGGTGCCTGGGGAGATGCTGAGGTCCACCGAGTCGACCGCTGTGACCGGCCCGAACCTGCGGGTCACGCCTGTCGCCATGATCGAGGCAGTCATGCCCGCCCGCGCCTCCTCTGAGCCCCGCAACGCTACCGACCCGGCCAAGTCCGAGTGGTAGGAGCGGTCGGTCGTTCAAGGTTCCCAAGGACCTCGGGGGTCCCCCGACCGGGACCTCTTCCTCTGCACCGTCCGTGACCTGGGGGTCATCGTGAAGAGGTGACAGCCGACACTGTGGTGGCTGCCGCTCCGGACGGTTCGCTGGGGACCCGGATCGACTGCGACGACCTCTGCCGCTACTACCACGTCGGCGGCAGCGAGGTGCGAGCGCTCGATGACGTGAACCTGCACGTGGACGACTGCGCCTTCGTCGTCGTGCTCGGCGCGTCCGGCTCGGGCAAGACCACCCTTCTCAACATGCTCGGGGCGCTGGACACCCCCACGGCCGGGTCGGTGCGGGTCAACGGCGTCGACATCACGCACGCTCCACGGGAGACTCGGCGCCAGGTGCGCCGGCGCACGGTGAGCTTCGTCTTCCAGAGCTTCAACATCTTCCCGGGGCTGACGGCAGCGGAGAACGTGCAGTTCGGTGCGGACGCCGCCGGGCGGGACGACCCCGCCGAGGTCGCGCACCAGGTGCTGGCCCAGGTGGGGCTTGCCGACCGGGCCCGGCACTTCCCGCACCAGCTCTCCGGCGGCGAGCAGCAGCGGGTGGCCATCGCTCGCGCGCTGGCGACGGGCAACCCGATCATCCTGGCCGACGAGCCGACTGGAGAGCTGGACTTCCGGACCGGGGTGCAGATCCTCGAGCTGCTCCGCGAGCAGGCCGAAGCCGGCAAGACCGTCGTCGTCGTGACCCACAACCGGGAGATATCCCGGGTCGCCGACCGGGTCGTCGAGCTCTCCAGCGGCCACATCGTCTCGGACGGGCCGCCACGCGGCGGCCGCGCGGCCGTCCGTGACCTGCACTGGTGAGGCCACGATGTCCGCCCCCACGCTGCCCCGAACCACCTCAGCGCACCGGCACGGCGAGCCCACACCGCCTCGGCACCGGCACGACCGCCACTCGTCGATGGCGTGGCTGTGGCTGCGCTGGATCGGCCGGGACCTGCGCCATCGCTGGCTGCTGGTCACGACCATCGCCCTCGTGCTCGCGCTCGGTACCGGGACCTATGCAGCGTTGTCGAGCACCGGCGAGTGGCGCACGCAGTCCAACGACGCATCGTTCGCGCTGCTGGGGCTGCATGACGTCGAGGTGTCCCTGACTCCTGGAGCCGTGCTGCCGGAGGGAGCGCTCGCCGGGCTGCTGGCGTCCTCGGCAAGTGCCGACGCCGTGACCGCCTCGACCGAACGACTCGTGGTACCCACCCAGGTGCTCGCGGTGACCCCCTCGGGCGAGGAGGTGCTGGTGCCCGGACGGGTCCTGGGCGCGCCGCTGGACTCCGACGTGAACATGGTGCACGTCGAGTCAGGCCGCGCCATCGAGTCGGCCGACCCCGTGCCGACCGTCGTGCTCGAGCAGAAGTTCGCCGCCGCACTAGACCTGCCCAGCGAGGGCACCGTGACGGTGCGGGGGGTCGAGGTCCCCTACGTCGGCGTCGGGATGGGGCCGGAGGACTTCATCGTCGACACCGGTGGGGTGGGGTTCTTCGCCGCGGACTCCGGCTTCGCCGTCGCCTACTCGACACTGGACGGCGCACAGCGCATCGCCGACGCACCCGGCGTGGTGAACGACCTCGTGCTCACCCTCGAGCCCGGGGCTGACGCCGGCGAGGTGGTCGCCGATCTGAAGAACACCCTCGCGGCTGCGGACCCGCCGGTGGCCGCGTCGGTGACCACCCGCGACGACGAGCTCTCCTACCAGGTGCTCTACGACGACATCGAGGGTGACGGCAGGTTCTGGACGGTCGTGTCGCTGCTGATGGTGGCCGGCGCCACGCTGGCCGCGGTCAACCTGATCGGCCGGGTGATGGAGGGGCAGCGGCGTGAGATCGGCATCGGCATGGCACTGGGCTCGCCCCGGCGCCGCCTCGCGGTGCGGCCGTTCGTGCTCGCCCTCGCCATCGCCTTGCTCGGCGTGCTGCTCGGCCTCGCCGTGGGGGCGTTGCTCGTCGGGCCGCTGCGTGACGTCTACTCGACGATGCTGCCGTTGCCGCTGTGGAAGACGCCATTCGTGGTGGAGCCATTCCTCGTCGCGGCTGCCGTCGGAGTGCTGGTGCCGCTGCTGGCCACGGCCTTCCCGGTGCGCCGCGCCCTGCGCGTCCAGCCGGTCGAGGCGATCAGGGTCGGGCACCTGGCCGCCTCCGGAGCGGGTTGGTCGGGCCTGGCCCGTCACCTGCCCGGGCGTTCCTTCGGGCAGCTGCCGGTGCGCAACGTGCTGCGCACCCCCCGCCGGACGGCCCTGACCGCGCTCGGCGTGGCCTCGGCCATCGGCCTGCTCGTGGGCCTGGGCGGGCTGCTCGACTCCTTCCAGGCGACGCTCGACGTGGCCGAGACGGAGTCGACCACGGCAGCCCCCGACCGCCTCGAGGTGACGCTGGACGGGCTGCGCCCTGTCACCGACGAGACCGTGACCGGGCTCTCCTCCGCACAGGGCGTCGCCTCGGCCAGCTCGACGGTGGAACTGCCCGCCACCGCGCGGACGTCAACCGGGTCGGTCGACCTGGTGGTCGAGGTGCTCGACCCGGCGACCGCGCCCTGGCAGCCGACCGTGACCAGCGGGGTGGCCACGGGTGGCCTGCTGCTCACCGAGATCGCCGCCACCGAGCTGGGTGTCCAGCCCGGAGACAGTGTCACCCTGGAGCACCCCGCCGTGACCGCCGATGGGCTCGAGCCGCGCGAGACCACCGTCGAGGTGGCCGGTACCCACCCGTACCCCTTGCGGCCGTTCGCCTATCTCGACCCCACCACCGCCGAGGTGTTCGGCGCCTCGGGCTTGGCGACCACTGTCGTCATCGAGCCCGACTCCTCGACCGATCCCGACGATCTTCGCACCAGCCTCGCTCGGATACCGGGCGTCGCGACGGTGCGTTCTCCCCTCGACGTGGTCGAGCAGATGACCGGGACGCTGGACATGTTCACGGGCATTCTCGGTGTGGTCGCCCTCGTGGCGCTCGTGCTCGCGATCCTCATCGCGGTCAATGCGGCGAGCATCTCGGCGGAGGAGCGCCGCCGGGAGCACGCGACCATGCTTGCCTACGGGCTCTCTCACCGGCTGGTGCTCGGCCTGAGCATGCTCGAGGGGGTGATCATCGGGCTTCTCGGCACGGTCATCGGCCTGGCCTTGGGATGGGTCCTCACGCGGCTGATGGTCTACGGCCAGCTGCCGCAGACCCTTCCCGAGGTCGCCATGACGGCCGAGGTCGGCGGGCGCACCGTCCTGGTCGCCATCACCCTCGGCGTCGCTGCGGTCGCGCTCGCGCCCCTGGTCACCGCACGCCGGCTGGCGCGGATGGACGTCCCTGGCACGCTGCGCCTCGTCGAGTAGGGGAGGTCGCGTGAGGAGCAAGCCAGTTTGGTGACCCGGTAACCGCCACGGCGTTGACGGTCACCCGAGCCCAGGTGTTCGGAGGCGTTGGAGCTGGCCAGGGTCGCGTCGAACATCTTCACGTAGACCTGGCCGACGTCGTGGCGGACCCAGTCCTCGAACACGTCGATGAGGAACCGTCCGTACCCGTGCGGGGAGACCGAGCGGTCGGTCACGACCGAGCCGGTGGGGATCCCGCCGGGTGCGGGTCGCTCAACGATGGGGATGAGCTGGATGTAGCGAGCTGCGACGTCGTCTCGCAGGAACCGGTACACCGCCAGCCCGTGGTCCTCGTTGGCGTGGTGGACGGTGGTCAGCACGTTCCAGCGCACCTCGTGGGCCTGCAGGTGGTCCAGGCCGCGCATCACTCGGTCGAAGGTGGGCTTGCCGCCCTCGTCCACCCGGTACCCGTCGTGCCCCACCCCTGCACGGGGGACACCATGACCGAGCCTGAGGTACTGCTACGAGGAAGGCACGCCGGCTACCGGACTTGCCGCGGAGAGTGCTTTGCCGCGGCGTCGCATGGTGGGCACGTCGCGCCGTCGAGTCCGGGGTCTTGGCCGGGCTGTGGGCTCGGTCGGCTCACAGCCGCCTCACCGGCTCGACCCAGCCCGGCCTGGTCATACTGGACCCGTGTTCCATCGTCACCCAGTGTTGAGCCTGCTGACGGGCGGCTACCTGGCGTTCGTCGCCTGGGTGACCTTGACCCCACAGACGTATGCTGCTCAGCGCATCGCAATCATCTACCGGGTCCTCGACGCCCTGCACCAGCGTGGCTACCTGCTGTCCATCGACGACAGCCAACTGGAGTTCCTGGCCAATGTCGCCCTGTTCGTGCCGGTCGGGATGTTCCTGCTCCTGCTGGTCGGGACGCGGCTGTGGTGGGTCGCCGTCACGGCGTCGTTCGCGCTGACGACCTTCATCGAGGTCGCGCAGCGGAGCATCCCCGGACGAGTCCCGGATGAGCAGGACGTGCTGGCCAACGGGCTGGGGGCGGTGATCGGTGCCCTCGTTGCGCTGGTGCTGACGCTGCCCGCCGCACTGCGCCGGCGTCGCCAGCGCCACGCCACCGCCGCTCTCGAGGTGTCGGTGCGCGCTGGCTGAGCTCGAGGCGTCGGGGCTGTGTCCTTGGGCTCTCGGGTTCACCGCAGCCTGGTGTTCAGTCCTTCCTGAACAGGGCGGGTGCTGCGTCGGCGAGGTGGTCGAGGACGCGTGGTGGGGTGAGCCAGCCGGTACACCAGGTCCTGCACACCCCGCAAGACCGCCTCCAGCGACACGGTGTCGCCGTCCGCGGCCCGTAACGGGGCGGCTCACGTGCGGGGCGAGGGTGGTGCCTGGCCGGGAGGTCGGGCACT
>CAYHHE010000120.1:0-1931 GCA_964356295.1 uncultured Actinomycetes bacterium
AGCACACATAGTCCACGGGGCGATCATCGTGACCTGCGCAGACGCGCCGCCCCGAGACCATGCAAAGCCGACTATGTGTGTGGGGCGTGACACCGTCCTCGCCTGCCCGAGGCGAATCGCCGGGCCACGCTCGCTCCATGCCTGGTCGAGGGAGGTGGTCAGGTGCCGGTCGATGGTGGCCAGGGCGCGGCGAAGTTCGGGTGGCGCGGGCGGGGTGTCGGCGGGGTCTGCTTCCCGTCGGGGCGCGGGCGGACGCCGCAGCCGCCCGATCGCGGGCAGGGTGGCGCCGGTCAGCCTGCGCAGCCGGCGGGCGCGGTCCACGGTCGAAGGACCCGCGGTCACTAGCCGCTGACCTGGGCGTTTGCTCCCGCGGGAGGACTCGAACCTCCAACCTGCCGGATCTCGTTGTGGCGTCCCTGCGAAGGTGCCTCAGTCCATCGACGCAGGTCACGGGCATGGCCGGACGTGGAGAAACGTGCCTGGACGTCTGTGGACGAGCACGCGTTGCTGCACGCGCTGCTACACGCCGCGTTCTTCGTCCCCGCCTCCGGTGGTCCCGGACGACTCCTCGAACTGGCGCACGCGCGTCGGTTCTACGATCCACAGTCGCCGCGTTGCATCGGCGCGTTCCAGCGCCATGACCAAGCGTTCGATGACGGCGTCCAGATCCTGACGGCCGGGCCGGTCATGCACCCGCAGCACGATCAGTCCGCTCGTCTCGCCTGGCGGGAAGCGCACCGGGTCGGCGAAGTCGAGGTCGAGTGTCACCAGGGCGCGGCGAGCAGCTACCGCCGCGTCGATCACGGCACGATCCGACTGGCCGGACAACTCCTCGTCGACCACCGTGTCGACGTCGTGGCCAGCCTCACGCAGACGACCAGCTGCTCGCCGGCCCAGGTTCTCGTCGAGCTTCAGCCTCACACGACGTCGACGAACCGTCCGCTTGTCAGCCTGGCCCCATACGCCAGACAGGCTCGAACGTCCGCCTCAGACAACGACGGATAGTCAGCCAGAACGTCCTCGACAGTCAACCCGTCGGCGAGCATCCCCAGCACGAGACCCACCCAGATCCTCGTACCCCGAACCGTCGGCCTGCCGAAGCACACGGCAGGGTCGGTGACCACCCGCCCCAGCAGCTCGTCCTGAGCAGACGTCATGCACACATCGTAGGCGCGCAAGCGGGGGTACTGAGCAGAGGAACCACAGGTTCTCGCAGGTCCACGCCTCCCCGTGGCCACGACCTCTGAGCAGGCCGCCCGCACCGAATCGCCCGCCTCGCGGGCATGACGTGAACGCGATGCGCTACTCGCAAGCATGACAGTGCGTTCGCTGAGCGTCTGTTCCCGCTCGTGAGTGGCGTGACCGGCCACGGCGTTCGAATCGGCGAGACGTGTCAGGCCCTGGCCGTCAGTCCCCTGCGGAACTGTCCCGGACCAGGCGCCGCACGCCCGCTCTCGAGAGCATCAGAGCAACGATGAGCAGCGTGACCGGGACGAAGCCACCGAGGCTGACCGCGCCCCCGAAGATCAGGTCGACCAACGTGAGCACGACGAACTTGCTGCCGGCCGCCACGACCCACAACGACAGGGTGGCCACGGCCTTGCCGCCTGGTGTCTGCGCAGCACGGAACCTGACGAGGATCCGTCCCTTGGCCCAGATCACCACCTCGAGCGAGATCTTGAGGAGAGCCGCGGTCAGCAGCGAGAGGGTGAAGGTCTCGCTGATGACCGACGGGACGTACTCGATCGCGAGGTTGAGCACGACGACGTAGACGAAGAAGTCGATGAGGTCCGCTGGGCGGGCGCCCGTCCAGCGGCGCACCGGACCTCCCGGAGGACGACCCCGCGCCCCGGTGGCCCGTCCTGGTTCCGTTGTCACGGCAGGATCGTGACGCACATCGCGCGCCACCGCCTCGTCCGCCTCCTCGTCCG
>CAYHHE010000120.1:2031-5460 GCA_964356295.1 uncultured Actinomycetes bacterium
CCTCGTCCGCCTCCTCGTCCGTGACTGATTGTCGGCACGTCGGCGCCTCCGCCCGTCGGAAGGGCATCCGCCCGCCACGGGCTTGGGGCAGCATGGGGCCCACTCCCGTGGTGGGCACCGGCCCGGCACCGCGGGTGCCCGCCCGGGCCGACGTCACCCCCGAGGAGGTGGCCGGCTACGCCGCAGCAGCCGTGGAGGCGGTGGAGGCGCGCCGGTCGTCGTGGACGCCGCTGAACCTGCTCGCCGAGACCGCCCGCGCCACCCGCGACCTGCGCATGGCGTCGGTCATGGACCGGATGCTGCTGCTCGACCGCACCCGCGACCACGCCCTGGACGGGCTGGTGGCGCTGCACGACCCGGCCGCGGGGCATCCGGCGCACGCCTGGCGGGCCAAGTGGACCAGCCCGGCGATCCTGCACGCCGAGCAGGCGCTGCTGGCCGCCACCCACATCCCGGCGGCGGCGATCGAAGAATCGTTCGTCGCCGGTGTGCTCGCCACCGCCGGCACGCCGATGGGCGACTACTACGGCCTACCCCGACTGTCCGCGGAGCAGGCCGCGGCGGTCACCCACCTGGCCACCCAGCCGACGCGGCTACGCGTCCTCGAGGGACCGGCCGGGTCGGGCAAGACCACCACCCTGCGGGCCCTGGCCGTGCTGTGGCAGGCCCGCGCGGGACAGGGCACCGTGATCGGGCTGGCCCCCTCCGCCAGTGCGGCCGCCACGCTGGCCGCCTCGCTGGGGGTGCCGTGCGAGAACACCGCCAAGTGGCTGTACGAGACCAGCGGCCCGGCCGGGCAGCAGCGCGCCGCCCTGGCCGAACGGCTGCTCACCGCCCCCTCCGGCCGCGCAGTGCGCGGCCCGCTGCTACGTGAGGTGCTGGCCGAGCAGTCCCGCTGGAGCCTGCCGCGCACCGGGCTGCTCATCGTCGACGAAGCCTCCCTCGCCGACACCCACACCCTGGCCGCGCTCACCGCCCAAGCCCAGGCCGCGCACGCGGTCATCCTGCTCGTCGGCGACCCCCACCAGGGCGGGCCGGTCGGCGCCGGTGGGGCGTTCGGGCTGCTCGCCCGGCACACCCACCACGCCGAGCTGGCCGCCCTGCACCGCTACCACCACGCCTGGGAGGCCCAAGCCACCCTGCGCCTGCGCCACGGCCACCCCGACGCCCTCGCCGCCTACGCCGCCCACGACCGGCTGCACACCGCCCCCACCGGCACACCCCCCGACCACGAGCGTGACCTGCTGCTCGACCAGGCCCACACCGCGTGGGCCGCCGACATCGCCGCAGGCCGGCACGCGCTGCTGCTCGCCGTCGACACCGCCACCGTCACCGACCTCAACGCCCGGGCCCGCACCCACCGCGTCCTGCAGGGCGAGGTCAGCCCGCGCGGCGTGCCCCTGCGCGACGGCACCACCGCCGGCGTCGGCGACCACCTCCACGCCCGACTCAACAACCGCTCGCTGACCGACACCACCGGACGGTGGGTCCGCAACGGCGACCCGCTCACCCTCACCGCCCTGCAACCCGACGGATCGGCCACCGCCACCCGCCGCGACACCCCCACCGGCCAGACCCCCGCGGCCGTCCGGCTGCCCGCCCCCTACCTGGCCGAGCACGTCGACCTCGGCTACGCAATCACCGTCCACCGCGCCCAAGGCCTCACCGCCGACACCGCCCACCTCGTCCTCGGACCCGGCACCACCCGCGAAGCCCTCTACGTCGGACTCACCCGCGGACGGGAGTCCAACGACGCCTGGATCACCACCACCCCCACCAGGGCCGACGGGCACGACACCCCCGGCCTGCGCGGAGACACCGCCACCGTCGCCGACGTCCTCCACCACGCCCTGACCACCAGCGGCGCCGACCCCTCCGCCACCGAACTCCTCGCCGAACTCACCCGACGCGCCGACATCCCGGAGGCCCGTCGTCCACAAGTACGCGGTCGCCAGCCCGAGATCCCGGGTCCACGGCGCACGATGGCGGCAGGGCTGGACCGCTGAGGAGGTCGGATGCAACCCACGCGACTCCTCCGGCCCAGCCGGTAATTGCTGTCACCGGCGGAGGCGGCGCATGTCCTGAACGTCGGACGATCGACCGTCTTCATGCTCATCAGCACCGGCCAACTGGAGTCCGTGCACGTCGGCCGACTCCGTCGGATCCCCCTGGACTCGATACAGGCGTTCATCCAACGCCTGCGCGACCAGGAAGAGGGACCAGCGGCGTGAGCCGCGGCAACGGCGAGGGGTCGGTCCACCAGCGCAGTAGCGACGGCCGGTGGGTCGCATCATGGACCGAGCAGGATGTCGACGGCGCTGTGCGCAGGCAGGTGCTGTACGCGAGCAGCCAGGCGGAAGCGAAGCGTCTTCTGCGCGAGGCCCCCAATCGAGTGGCACTCAACCAACCTGGCGTCGACCAGTCGATCCCGCTCGGGGACTACGCCCGGCAGTGGATCCAGACGACGCTCGCGGTGCGCGACGTCAAGGCGTCGAAACGGCTCGTCTACGCCGATGCGCTCGAACACTGGGTGCTGCCGACACTCGGAACCAGGCGCCTCCGCGATCTCCGCCCCTCTGACATGGAGCGTCTGCTGGCGCATCTGCAACGCCGGGGGCTGTCCCGCAACAGTCGCGCGATGGCGTTCAAGGTCCTGCGACAGGTGCTCGACACGGCCGTCCGCGACCGTCTGATCGCCGTCTCACCAGCCTCCGGGGTCTCCGGTCCTCGAGGCACCACGGCGCCCACGACGCGGGCGCTGCCCAGCCGCGGGCAGGTACGAGCCCTGATCGAGTCGTCGGATCCGCGTCTGCGCATCACGGTGGCGCTGTGCGCCTACACCGGGATGCGCGTGGGTGAGGCGCTGTCGCTCCTGTGGCGGGACGTGGACCTCGACAGCCAACGGCCGAGCCTGCGAATCACCGCCACCGTGACCCGCGCTGTCGATGCCAACGGGCGTCGCGTACAGATCCGGGACGAACCGAAGACGCCCGGCTCGCGACGACGCCTGCCGATCACTCCCTCGCTGGCCGTGCAGCTGCGTCGCTGGGCCGACGAGCAGGCCCAACAGCGACTCACCGCCGGGCAGCTCTGGCGTGAGACCGGGCTGGTCGTCACCACTGACGTCGGCACGCTCTGGGACCCGGACAACGCCCGCAAGGCGCTGCGGCCCGTCGTCGCGGTCATCGGCGCGCCCGGCGTCAGCTTCCACGGACTCCGACACGCTGCCGCCACCCTCCTGCTCGAGGAGGGAGTGCCCGTCAAGGTCGCCAGCGAGCTGCTCGGGCACTCGTCGACTCGCGTGACCGAAAGCATCTACGCGCACGTCACACAGCGGCTCGTCGACGAGGCCGCATCCGCCCTCGAGCGAGGGCTCAGTCGGTAGCGGTTCTGCTGCTTCGAGATCGCGTTGCTACACGCGTTGCTACA
>CAYHHE010000121.1:0-5446 GCA_964356295.1 uncultured Actinomycetes bacterium
CCGGACACCATCATCGACTGGATCACCCTGGTGACGTCGCACCCGACCAGCAAGCCCTGATCTGACAGCCGTCAGCCCTACTCCGGGCGGCCCGGATGGCGGGGGTGAGCGGGGGTCACCTGGAGCCGGTTCATGGTCGTCACGAGGTGATCGGCGCTGAACGGGCGTCGGGCGTGGCTGGAGTAGATGAGGGTCGCCCCGTGGTCCAGGATCTTCTGCCAGCTCTGGTAGACCTGGTCCAGGTCGGTGACGTAGATGGGTCGGTAGCGGCAGCCGCAGAAGCTCAGCAGGGTCATGGCCAGGTCCCCGACGAACGCCCGGCCGTCGGCCAGCACGATCGACATGGAGTCGTGGGTGTGTCCGGGAGTGTGCAGGATCTCCCCGTCGATGCCGATCGAACCGAGCAGGTCGAAGTCGTCGCCGGAGACGATCAGGTCGGTGTCGCGAACCTCGACCGGCGGGAAGCTCCAGTCCTGGGTGTCCTTCCCCAGCTGGTTGAACAGCCAGACCAGGACTCCCACCCGCCGGTTGATCGGGACGTCACCCGGATCGGGGAGCCCGGTTCGCAGCGCCGGCAGGGACCGTTCCTGAGCGATCAGGACGATGCCGGGGTTCGCCGCACGCAGATCACGAAGCAGCCCGGCATGGTCGTCATGGTGGTGGGTCAAGAACACGAACCTGACATCGGCCAGGTCGATGCCCTGCGCGCGGAGCTTGCCGACGAACTCGTCGAACCGACCGGGATAGGTGGTGTCGACCAGCAGGTAGCCGCTGGCGGCGGGCAGCAGGTAGGACCGGGTGAAACTGACCTTGACGGCCGTGATCGCACGGTCCTGCACCCGCGAAGGAGGGCTGCCAGCCGTCACAACTGTCTCCGGCGCTCGATGCTCGGATCGGCAAGAGGTCGCGGGGCCGCCGAGGCGCGCTGTCCTGCCTCGATCGTGCGCTTGAGGTTCAGCCCTTCCTCGCGCATGTGCTGGCGCAGTATCGCGACCCTCCGATGGAACACGGCCCTCGTCAGTGGGCCGAAGCGATACCACAGCGTGGCGGTGAACGACGACCCACCGTCATCGGGCGCCACCACGAACGAGCCACCAGGAAGAAGGATCGAGATCGGGCCGCGGAACCGGTACGTGAAGCCCCGCCCAGGGTCGACCGCGGTGACCTGAAGCCGAAGCGTCTCACGCGTACCGCCCAGGTCCTCAACAGCTCTCATGATCGACCCGACCTGGTTCGGTTCCCCGCGTTCCCACTCGGCCGACAAGTGCGCCGGATGCCAACTCGCGTAGTGCTCGGACATCTCGACCAACCAGGCCCAGACCCGATCCGGCGGGGCATCAATCTGGACGCAGTCCCTCAGGTCCCGCATCAGCCACCACCCCTGGGGACACTCTCACCTCACCCTGGCTCCCCAGCAACGATGTGTCGAGGGGCGTTAGTCCCATGCCCCAAGGACCCAGACCCCCACCAGCCGGACTTGACAGGACCACGTACCTCACCCGCGTCTGCGTCCGCTCATCAGCGGACGCAGACGCTCGCGAACGTCCGCGTAATGCCGCATTGGGGGCGGTCGATTGCGGCGGAAGGACGCGACTCGTCACGGGGATTCGGGCCTTCGCGAACGCGGTCTCAGTGCCGTCGGAAGTCCGTCAGGCGCCGAGTTGCCGGAGGACCTCGTCGGTGGCGCGCAGGGTGATCTGCGGCGGATGAAAGGCCATCACGTCGCGGACGCCCGACGCCACGAGCCCGGGGGCCGACCACGTGATGGCTTGCCGTAGCCGTTCAACACATGGCCACGAGCTCAGCGAGTGGTTCGACGCGGAGTTCGGCAGCACCCAGTGTCGGGCGTTGACCCGATGCGACTTCGCCTCGACCACGGACGTGGTCGACTACATCGATCGCGACGCGACGGCCGACTGCGCCCACATGGCAGCACGCGTGGCCGAACGCGTCTCGGCCACCGTCGAGCGCGCCTCCACAGCCTGACACCACGACGACCCGGGCCCGGCCTGACCAACGGCCCGGGCTCCCATCATGCGCCGGTCGTGGGGCCGCGACGCGTACGGCGTACCGTCCGCGGCATGCCCTGGCCTGGTCGGCCGGACAGTCCATGGGCTCAGCCGGGGCCGTACGAGGCCGGTGCCGCCGTCGGGGCGAGCAGCAGGGTCCACGCGTTGGCGTCCGGCTGGTAGGCCCACACATCGTCAGTGGCCAGCATCGAGTTCGGCTCGACGACGCCGCCGACCGGGTCGCCGACCGGCCGGACCTGCCCGCCGATCACGACGAGCCGGCCGTTGACCGGGTCGGGGACCATGGTGCTGACGATCCGGGCGGTCGGGTCGACCTGGGCCTCGCCGAGCATCATCGGCTCGGGCCAGCCGGCGCCGCGCTCGGCCACCGTCCAGTCGTCGGCCCGGGCGTCGTAGCCGAGCATCGCGGTGTCGGCGAACCACCATGTGCGCCCCGTTGCCGGGTCGAAGGCCGCCGCCCAGCCGGAGGACGGGTAGCCCCCGGCCAGCGTGTCGGGCACGTCCGCGCCCTGCGACCAGGTGCGGGCCGCCGGGTCGAACCGCCAGGTCTGCGCGGGGCCGTCCCCACCCTCTGGTGTGATCACCAGGATCAGCCGGCGCACCGTGGCGTCGTAGGCCACGTCGTACGGGCCCATCGCAACCAGCGGCACCGTGGCCTGCGGGTCCGGCAGGTCGAGAGAGGTCCAAGTCCCCGCCGACGGATCGTAGAACAGGATCCCGGAGGCATCGGCGTCGGGGAAGCCGGGACGGAAGCCCAGCAGCCGGTCTGCGGCGGGGTCGTAGACGACCCTCGGCACCGCCTGCGGCCCGCTGCCGTCCGCGGGCGCCGCGCTCCAGGAATCGCCGGCTGGGGTGAAGTCCCAGACCGGTGTCCACCCGGCTGGGATGCCGCGCACCAGCCCGGCGCCGGGATCGGTCACCAGCTGCAGCAGCGCGGGACGCTGCTCCGGGACAGGCAGCGTGGCGTCTCCCAGCTCGGCCCATGTGTTGGTGCACACGTCGAAGGCCCATGTGGACTGCAGGGTGGCGCTGCCCGCCCCTTCCGAGACGATGCCCGATTCACCGACGATGATCCGTGGACCGGTCGGGTCCATCGCGGCCACCTGGTACCACTCTGGCAGCGCGGGCCGCGCCTGGGCCGGGTCTCCGAGCTGATCCGGCGCTGAGCCCGCCGGGCAGACCACCCCCGACCCGGACGGGCTGGGCCCGCTCTTCGACGGCGACGCCGAGGGGCCGGAGTCGGCCGCCGGCGCGCAGCCCGCGACCAGCAGCGCACCAACGATCAGGACCACCCATGATCTGGTCATGGCAGGCCCCTCCTCACTGCACCTTGCCCTCGATCCGCGCCTGGTTCTCAGGATCGAGCCCCCGGCGGCGACCGCCGCAGAGCCGAAGGTCCCCGCACTCGGGGCGGCGAACAGTGGCACCCTGGCGTGCCGCTGCCCGGGGGACTGCTCGTCCAGCTCACAACGCGATGCCGAGCGAGGGGAGCGGCCAACGGAAGCCGCCTCCGCACCCCGGGCACGACCATCGGCCAGTCCGGGGCGCGACGGTGAGCCCGGCGAAGGCGGGCAACTCGGCCGGGCCGGCACGGCGCCAGCGCAGCCAGCAACGGGCAGCGCTCAGCCACGGCTTGCAGCCACCCGAACACCGCCAGCGCTCACTGCACGAACAGGATCATGTCCAGCGGGAACCAGCCACGCGCCCAGCACCGCCATGTGCGCGCAGTAGCCGAGGAGCCCGGCGCCGACGACCCCGGTGACACGTGCGCACGCGAGCCATCGGGTCCGCCAGCCGACGATCGGGGCCCACAGCAGCATCGCGATCTGCTCGGTGTGCCCCCAGACGCTCTCGTTCACCGGGGGGGACCAGGCCGATCGCCGACCACTCCCTGGACGCGGCGTCCGAAGTCCCACGCCGATCCTCAAGGCCGCCGACCAGGTGGGCTCGGGCCGAACCTGGTCCTGCCGCTGGTGTCCAGACTGCCGCACACCTCAAGCCTGATGGCGACCCACCTGGTCGACGTCGGCGAGCGGCTGGCCGTGGTCACCTTCGGCATCAACCTGGCCCAGGCGTCCCTGATGGTCATCGTCGTGTTCCGCTGCGCAGCCCGAACTGAGGGCCTGGCCGACCGTGCCGCGGATCAGGGGCTGGCCGAGACTGGTGGGACTGTCGCCCCTAGCGCCAACGACCCCGTAAGGCGATCGTTGAGGCCGTGGCCACGGCGCAGGCGACGACTGCTCCGGCGCTGGTCGCCCGGCACCCGTTGTGGGCCTTCTACCTGCTCAGCGTGGCGCTGTCCTGGACCGTCGTCCTGGTTGCGCGCGGGGTTGGTGCGGACGGGATGTATGTGCTGTCCGTCGCCAGCCCGGCGGTCGCGGCACTGGTCGTCACCCGGCTGGTCGATGGTCCCGGCGCCGGGTGGTGGTTCACCCGGGGGGCCCTGCGGTGGCGGGTGCCGCTGATCTGGTGGGCCGTCGCGGTGCTGCTCCCGTTGGCCATCGTGGTGGGGGCCGTGACGGCGTGGTCGATGCGCACCGGGGGTCACGCCTGGGCGTTCTCGCTCGGGCCGTGGCTGGCGGCGGTGCCGATGATCCTGGTTCTCATCCCGGTCAACGGGATCACCGAAGAGCTGGGCTGGCGCGGATTCTGGCTGGCCCGACTGCAGCAGCGCCGACCGGCGCTGGCGGCGAGCGTCCTGGTGGGCCTGGGCTGGGGCCTGTGGCACGCCCCCGCCTTGATTGTCGAGGGAACCTCCCAACAGATCGTCGCCAGTGTGGTCGGGTTCTGGCCGGCCCTGCTGTTCTGGGTCGCCGCGAGCGTGCCGATCTCGGTCGTCTACACCTGGCTGTTCAACAACGCAGCCCACAGCGTGCTCGTAGTGTCGGTGCTCCATGCGGCCACCAACGCCTGGCTCGGGGCAGCCATCACCGACCTGCCCCCCGCCGAGGTAGCACAGGTCGCCGCCTGGTTCGCGCTGGGCTGGACCCTGGCCGCCGCGGCCCTGTGGGCACTGCGCGGATCACCGGTCCGCACCCCGGCGTAGAACCCAAGGCCGCGACACCCGCACCATGCCGCGATCCGCGCAGCCGTTGCGCTCATGGCCGCTTTGAGGGCGGTCGACTGGGTTGAGTCGGCCTGGGGCGCGGTGCCGGCGTTGCTGCTGGTCCGTTTCTCCAGGCCGCTCGCCGAACCCGGCGTGCGCCTCTGGACGCACCGGGCTCTCCACGATCCCTGCCGTGTGGGCTTGGTTTGGCTCAGCTCTACGGTGAAGGTTGGCCTGCATCTGCGATACCCGCCGCGAAGGCCCTGGGGGCGTTGACGTCGTGGAGGCCGAGGACTGGCAGGCGTTGCAGCGGTTCCTGTTGCCTGGTTTCAAGCGGGCGACCTGCACGATCACCCCCGTCAGCGAGGAG
>CAYHHE010000122.1:0-5382 GCA_964356295.1 uncultured Actinomycetes bacterium
GTTGGTCACGTTTCGATAACAACACGATAACGACCGGCGTGGGGACGACCAAATCCGGGGGGTGTGCGTCATCGCACACGGCCGCGTCTGCGCAGGTCAGGGCAGGTGGAACGCGCGTGAGGTGGCTGCGGTCGTCGACCGGCAGACCTCGTCGACAGCGACGCCGGCGACCTCGGCGAGCGCCCGGACGGTCAGTGGCAGCAGGTAGCAGGAGTTCACCCGCCCGCGGTACGGGTGCGGGGTGAGGTAGGGGGCGTCGGTCTCCACCAGCAGCAGGTCCAGCCCTCGCTCCTGCATCGCTGCCGCAGCCGCCTCGCGCAGCGGACCGGCGTTGCGAAACGTCAGCGGCCCGGCGAAGGACAGGTACCAGCCCGAGCGGACGCAGTGCCGCGCCATCGAGGCGTCCCCGGAGAAGCAGTGGAAGACCACCCGCTCCGGCGGCCCCTCGTCCTCCAGCACCCGGACGACGTCGGCGTGCGCGTCGCGGTCGTGGATGACCAGCGTCCGATGCAGGCTCCGGGCGAGCCGGATGTGCGCGCGGAACGTGTCCTCCTGTGCGGACAGTCCGGCCTGGTCGGTGGTCCAGTAGTGGTCGAGCCCGGTCTCCCCCACCCCGACCACGACGGGATCGCCCGCGAGCTCCTCTATCTCGTCCAAGGCGGCGTGCAGGCGCTGCCGGGACGACGCGGCCAGTGCGGCGGCTTCTGTGGGGTGCAGCGAGACCGCGGCGTGCACGGCGTCGTTGTGGCGGGCCCAGGCGACCGCGCGGTGCGCGCTCGGTAGGTCACAACCGACCTGCACCACCGCGGTCACCCCGACGGCCGCAGCCCGGGCCAGCGCCTCGTCCAGCGGCAGCGCTGGTGAGTCCGGGGAACGGTCGATGTCGAGGTGGCAGTGGCTGTCGATCACCGGGCTGGGCAGCGGTTCGGGGGAGGGCACCCAGATCTGCTGCCCCGACCCGGTCGACGGGCTCACGAGCCGGCGGCCTCCGCGAGCCGGGCGAGCTCGTCGTCGACCACCGAGAGGTCGAGCTTGGTGAACACCGGACGCGGCGCGCCGATCGGCGTCCCCGGGACGACCGGTTGCGACGCCCAGGCCGCGGCCGAGGCGTAGTCGCCCATGAGCACCGGGTAGGACGGGCCGCCGTCCAGGTCGTCCACCTCGCGGATCTCCGGCTGCGGGGCCAGGGTGCCGTCCCGCCCGAACAACTCGTGGACGGTCTGCGCCGCGTGCGGCAGGAACGGCGCCAGCATGCGGTTGCAGTCGTCGACGGCTTGGGTCGCGGTGTGCAGCACGCTGAGCATGCGCCCCGGGTCGGTCGCGCGCAGCTTCCACGGGGCCTGCTGCGACAGGTAGGCGTTGACCTCGCCGACGACCCGCATGACCTCGGTGATGGCCGCCTTCTGCCGGCTGCGGACCAGCAGTGCGCCGACGGTGTCGAAGGCGTCGGCGGTCTGGCCCAGTAGCGCATGGTCGGCGTCGGTGAGGGGGCCGGGTTCGGGGATGGCGCCGACGTTCCTGCTGACCATCGACGCTGTCCGGTTGACCAGGTTCCCCCAGCCGGCCACGAGCTCGTCGTTGGTGCGCCGCACGAACTCCGCCCAGGTGAAGTCGGTGTCCTGGTTCTCCGGCCCGGCGACGGCGATGAAGTAGCGCAGCGCGTCCGGCTGGTAGCGGGACAGGAAGTCGCGCACGTAGATGACCACGCCGCGGGAGGAGGAGAACTTCCTGCCCTCCATGGTGAGGAACTCGCTGGAGACCACCTCGGTGGGCAGGATCAGCTCGCCGTAGGGGCCGGGGGTGCCACCTCGGGAGCCGCGTCCGGCGTAGCCGAGCAGCTCGGCGGGCCAGATCTGGCTGTGGAAGGTGATGTTGTCCTTGCCCATGAAGTAGTAGGCGGTCGCGTCCGGGCCGTTCCACCAGGCCCGCCACGCGTCGGGGTCGTCGCTGCGCCGCGCCCACTCGATGGAGGCCGACAGGTAGCCGATGACCGCGTCGAACCAGACGTAGAGCCGCTTGCCCGGGTTGTCCTCCCAGCCGGGCAGCGGGACCGGCACGCCCCAGTCGATGTCGCGGGTCATCGCCCGGGGACGAACGTCGTCGAGCAGGTTGAGGCTGAACTTCAGCACGTTCGGACGCCAGTCGCTGCGGGTCTGCAGCCAGGCACCGAGCGCCTCGGCCAGCGCGGGCAGGTCCAGGAAGAAGTGCTCGGTGCGCACGAACCGCGGCGTCTCGCCGTTGATCCGGCTGTGCGGGCGGATCAGCTCGGAGGCGTCGAGCTGGTTGCCGCAGCTGTCGCACTGGTCGCCGCGCGCGCCGTCGTACCCGCATATCGGGCAGGTGCCCTCGATGTAGCGGTCGGGCAGGGTGCGGCCGGTGGACGGGCTGATCGCGCCGAGGGTGTCCCGGGGCACCATGTAGCCGTTGCGGTGCAGGGTGCGAAACATCTCCTGCGCGACCGCGTAGTGGTTGCGGGTCGTGGTGCGGGTGAACAGGTCGTAGGACAGCCCGAGGGCCTGCAGGTCCTCCACGATCACCCGGTTGTAGCGGTCGGCCAGCACCTGCGGGGGCACGCCCTCGGCCTCGGCCTGCACCAGGATCGGCGTGCCGTGCTCGTCGGTGCCGCTGACCATGAGCACGTCGTTGCCGGCCATGCGCATGTACCGGCTGAACACGTCGGACGGGACACCGAAACCGGAGACGTGGCCGATGTGCCGCGGGCCGTTGGCGTATGGCCAGGCCACCGCGGTCAGCACGTGCCGGGACATGCCCGTCAGCCTACGGCGAGCGTGCCGGAGGTGGCCGCGGGCGTTCTCAGCCGGGACGACCGCCCGCGTCGCGGGCGGCCACCACGGCCGCGTACACCTCGCGCTTGGGCAGCCCGAGCTCGAGCGCGACGTCTGCGACGGCCTCCTTGCGGGTCAGCCCGGCCGCCTCACGCTCGGCCACGAGTGCAACGGGGTCGGCCTGCGACGGGCCGGCCGGCCGTCCGCCGACCACGATGGTGACCTCGCCGAGGACCCGCTCGTCGGTGCCGGCCACCAGCTGGCCCAGGGTGCCGCGGCGCACCTCCTCATGGGTCTTGGTCAGCTCCCGGCACACCGCTGCTGGACGGTCGGCGCCGAACGCCTCGGCCAGTGCCTCCAGGGTCGCTGCGGCGCGCCTGGGCGACTCGAAGAGCACCAGCGTCCGCCGGTCGTGGGCCAGCTCGGCCAGCCGCCGGTCACGCTCGCCGGGCTTGCGGGGCAGGAACCCCTCGACGCAGAACCGGTCGGAGGGCAGGCCGGACACCACGAGCGCGGCCAGGGCGGCGCTAGGTCCGGGGACGACGGTCACCGGCAGGTCGGCGGCCGCGCAGGCAGCCACCAGCCGGTAGCCGGGGTCGCTGACCAGGGGCGTGCCGGCGTCGGTGACCAGCAGCACCCGGGCGCCGGAGCGGACCGCCGCCAGCAGGGTGTCGGTGCGGGATCGCTCGTTCCCCTCGAACAGAGACATCACCTCGGCGCGCAGCTCCACCTCGAGGTCGGCGCAGAGCCGGCGCAGCCGACGGGTGTCCTCGGCGGCGACCACGTCGGCCCGGGCGAGCTCGTCCTGCAGGCGCAGCGAGGCGTCGGCGAGGTTGCCGATCGGGGTGGCTGCCACCACCAGGACTCCGACGCGATCGGGCACGACCCCGACCCTACGATGGCGCCGATGCGCGTCTCCCCCGGTCTGATGCGCGTCCCTCCTGCCGCGAGGCCCGTCCCGTCTGGACTGCTGGGCCCCTCCATGCCGGCCGATGGGTGGCGCGCGGTGGGGGTCGCTGCCGGCGTGGGGCTGGTGGCCGGCGTGCTGCGGCTGTGGCGGCTGGGCGAGCCGGCTGCCGTCGTCTTCGACGAGACGTACTACGCCAAGGACGCCTGGGCGCTGCTGCGCACCGGGGTCGAGCGCCAGTGGGCCGAGGACGCCAACGAGCGGATCCTGGCCGGGGACCTGTCCGGGCTGGCCGGCGAGGCGTCCTTCGCCTCCCATCCCCCGTTCGGCAAGTGGGTGATCGCCGTCGGCGAGGCGGTCGGGGGGCTGACCCCGCTGGGCTGGCGGCTCGGCGTCGCGGTGCTGGGAACGCTGGCGGCCGTGGTGATGGTGCTGCTCGCCCGGCGGGTGACGCGCTCGACCGCGCTCGGTGGGCTGGCCGGGCTACTGGTGGCCCTGGACGGGCTGGCGATCACCACCGCCCGGATCGCGTTGCTCGACGGACTGCTGATGTTCTGGGTCGTGCTGTCCGCGGCGCTGCTGGTCAGGGACCGGGACGCGGCCCGCTCAGCGATGGCCGCGAGGATGCCGGAGGCGTCGGCGGGGCCGGGCAGTCCCTGCGAGGATCCCGGCCGCGCGGATGATCCGGACGCGACGGGGCCGGTGCGAGTCACCGTCCCGCTGTGGCGGCCGTGGCGGCTGGCCATGGGAGTGGCGCTCGGCCTGGCCTGCGCCACGAAGTGGAGCGGTGTCCCCGTCCTGGCCGTCTTCGGCCTGCTCACCGTCGTGTGGCAGGCCGGCGCTCTGGCCGACGCTGGTGAGCGGCGCCCGGTCAGGCGGGCGCTGACGTTGGACGCTCCGGTCGCCTTCGTGACGGTCGTGGGTGCCGCCGCCGCGACCTACCTGGCCACCTGGACCGGGTGGCTCGTCACCGACGACGGGTACGCACGGCAGTGGGGAGCGCAGAACCCCGCGTCCAACCCGTTGGCCGACCTCGTCCCGGATGCCCTTCGCTCCCTCGCGCACTACCACGCGGTGGCCTACCAGCTGCTGGCCGAGCTGGAGTCCGACCACAACTGGGCATCGTCCCCGTTCGGCTGGCTGGTGCTGCTGCGCCCCGTGCTGTTCTACCGCGACCGGCCCACGTTGGGCGTCGAGGGCTGCACGGCCGAGCAATGCGTGTCCGACATCCTGGCGCTGGGGACCCCCTTGACCTGGTGGGTGGGCATCGCGGCGGTGGTGCTGGCGCTGTGGCGCGCGCTGGCCCGAGCCGACTGGCGCGCCTGGCTCGTCGTGGGCGGGGTGGCCGCGACCTGGCTGCCATGGTTCCCCTACGTCGGCCGACCGGTGTTCTCGAGCTACGCCGTGGTGACCCTGCCGTTCCTCGTGCTGGCCATCGTCGTGGCCCTTCGGGTGCTGCCTGACGCGGTAGATGCTCGGGGCCCGGCCCAAGCTGCACGTGGGCGTCGCTGGGTGCTGCTCGCGGGAGTCGTGCTGCTGGGCCTGGTGGTCGTTCAGGCGTGGTTCTTCTGGCCGATCTGGGTCGGCGAGCCCCTCCCGCTCGAGCAGTGGCGGCTGCGGATCTGGTTGCCCGGCTGGAGCTGAGCCCTGGCCGGGCCTGCCCCACCCCGCGCTGCCCCCGCCCGCCCC
>CAYHHE010000123.1:0-5228 GCA_964356295.1 uncultured Actinomycetes bacterium
CTAGGCGTGAATGCACGGCACCAGCGTCACGCCGGACGTCCCGCCCCTCCGTTGCGACCAGGGCGTTCTAGCCCCGCCTGGCCGCCCAGTGGATCACGTCAGGTATGCGAATGGCCCGTTGACAAGTCGTGTGCCCCGTCACCAGCCCATCGCTCTGGTCAATCACTCGCACAGCCCGTGCGGCCCGCCACCGGAGGAGTCGATGAAGCCCCGCGTTCCCGACACGATCATCATGCTCCCGTCGTCCTGCGGGAAGAACGCGTACCCGTAGTCGCCCTCGTAGACCGCGTAGTCGACCCACACGGGGTAGGAATCAACGGTGCGCGTGACCAACCGGTCCCCGTAGGCCGCCTGCAGGTCGCTGACGGAGCTCGACGTGGTGATCCCCTCGACAGTGCGGACGGTCGACGGTCCCTTGACCAGCAGGGCGTAGAACTCGTCGCTGGTGTAGCACCCGTATGCAGCCACGCCCGGCAGTTCAACGGCAGGCTCCAGTTCCGGATCAGGGTCCACGCGAACCGTGCCGATGCCGCTGGCTTCGACCTGAGCGGCGGTCATGCCGAACCACAGGGGGCCGATGCCGTTCGCCCGCAACTCGGTGACCGGCGGCGGCCCTTGGGTGGTCAGACGGGTCCACTGGCGCGGGCCGAGCCAGCCGTCCGTGCTGTCGCCCATGAGCCGCTGGACATCCTTGACGTTGTCGACGTCCACCGCGCTGAACGTGGTGCTGGGCACGTATGTGGCACCCGTGCGGTGGGTGTTGGCACCGAGCCACACCGGGAACCGCTCTCCCATCGCGGTGAAGCACGGGTGGGTGGCTCCGACCGTGAAGGCCGCGCGGTCAGGCACGACCGAGCAGTCGACGGGGGCCGGGACGGGCGCCGCGTTCGTGTCGGGCTGGGTTGGTGCCGGGGCAGCAGGTGCCGGCGCTGTGGGTGCCGGCGCTGTCGGTGCCGGCGCAGCAGGCGCCGGGGCGGCGGGGGTCGCGGACGGCGTGGCGGACGGCGTCGCGGCCGGGCTGGCCGCGGGTTGGGTGCTGACCGTGTCGGGTTCGTCGCGCAGCAGCAGCCAGGTGCCGGCGGCGACCAGAAGCACGACGGCCAGGACCGATGCCACCAGCCACCATCGACGGTGCGGCGTGCTCGGGTGCTCAGTGGGAGTCGGGGGAGGAGTGACCACAGTCATGATGACCACCTCTTCCTGATGGTGGTCCCACGAGGGCGCGACAGGCAGAGTCGGACGGACCGCTTTGGGCGGACGACGCCCCCCAGTCGCGAAAAGGCACCGCGGCCGGCGACTGTCTGACGCCGTTGCCCGCAGCCGTGTAACGCTCGAGGAACGACTGACTGGAGGAGCCCGTGCCGATCCATGTCCCCGACATCGCACCCCCCGAGCAGCCTCGGCCTACGCCGGGCGCCCCTCCGGTCGAGACGGAGCAGATCGTGGCCGAGGGCAGTCCGCGGGCGGCACGCAGACTGCGTCGGCCACGGCCGTCCCGATCGAGCCGCAGGAGCCGTGGATGGAGACTGCCGCAGGTGCTCTGGCTCGGCTCGGATGGGACGCCGAGCGGGTGCTGGTCCACGACGACATCGGGCAGCAGCGTGCTCAAGCGCTGGCCGACGGCACCCTGCCGGGTCGGGCCGCCCGGTTCCTGCACGGGGTGGTGGAGTGCGCGGGTCCGGTGCTGCGACCTGCGACTGCCTCGACCTCACGCAGGTCGCGCCCCGGTTCGCCGGTTACTGGCTGGTCGGCGACGTCAGGCACCGCTTCTCCCGCAGGACAGGCCTGGGGGTGCGCGCCGAGGTCACGCGTCCCGACTGGCCCGGCGAACGCGACGGCGACTGACCGAGGCAGACTCCTGCGATGGTGCAGGTGCTCGCCGCGTCGGCGGTCGAAGCAGCCCCGTGGCTCCTGGGAGCGCTGGTCACCTCCGCACTCGACGCCGAGACGGTCACGGTCCGCATCGTCGAGGTCGAGGCCTACGCCGGGCTTGGCCAGGACCCCGCCTCTCACGCCCACCGCGGCCCGACGCCGCGCAACGCGGCGATGTTCGGCCCCGCCGGCCACGCCTACGTGTACTTCACCTACGGGATGCACTGGTGCCTCAACGTCGTCACCGGCCCGTCCGGCGAGGGCTCGGCGGTGCTGCTGCGCGCCGGTGAGGTCGTCGATGGCCACGACGTGGCGCGGCGGCGTCGCAGCACGTCCGGCCGCCGTGTCCCGGCAGACCGTGACCTGGCTCGAGGTCCGGCACGGCTGACCGAGGCTCTCGCCGTCACCGCGGCACACGACGGGCTGGACCTCCTCAGGCCGGACGGGATCCTGCGCCTGTCGCTGCCCACGACGACGCTCGCGCGAGTCGCGACCGGACCCCGAGTGGGGGTGCGGCAGGCCGCTGACCGTCCGTGGCGGTTCTGGCTGCCTGACGAGCCGACGGTGTCGGCCTATCGTGCAGGGGGACGACGACGTCGGGAACCGCAGGGGGGATGCCAGCCATGAGGGGTGTTCAGGGCCGCCCGGCGATGGCGGTGCTGGGCACCGTCGACATGGATCGGGCGCTCGCCTTCTACCACGAGGTCCTCGGGCTGTCGATCATCTCCGCAGACGAGTACGGCACCTCGCTGGAGGCCGGTGGCACCGAGCTCCGACTGACCCGCGTCGGCGAGGTCGTCCCCGCGCCCTACGCGCAGCTAGGATGGCGGGTGACAGACCTGACGACCGTCGCGGCCTCGCTGCGTGAGAGGGGCATCACCCTCGTCCAGTTCGCACACCTCGAGCACGACGAGTCCGGCGCCTGGACCGGGCCCGGGGGAGTGCGGGTGGCCTGGTTCCACGACCCGGACGGCAACCTGCTGTCGATCGTGGAGGACCCGGGGCGCTGACCCCCGCCCGAGCGGGTTCGTGTGGCTTCGTGCGGAGTCAGCGTGCAACCCACGGCGGGGGACGACGTGCATGGAGGATCAAGCAGGTCCACGGCCGTGGTGGAGAACCCGCATCGTCTCGGCAGACCGCTGCGCGCAGACTTCGCCGGCCTTCGGTCCGCCCGCATGGGCACCGACCGAGTCCTCTACCGCGTCCGCGAGGACCGCAGGTCGCAGGTGGCGTCAAGATCGCGGCGCGCAGGAACGGGGGCGTCGGGGGTCGCGAGCCTGAGGCTTGGATGTACCTTGCCGGACGCGATGACCACTCCCACGCAGCCCGCGCCGGCAGCCTCGCTCATGGAGGACCTGCAGTGGCGCGGGCTGATCCAGGACTGCACCGACGCCTCAGCGCTCGCCGACGCTCTCGAGGGCGGACCGGTCACCTTCTACTGCGGTTTCGACCCGACGGCACCGAGCCTGCACGTCGGCCACCTGCTGCAGGTGCTGACCATGAGACGCCTCCAGCAGGCCGGTCACCGGCCGCTCGTGCTGGTCGGTGGCGCGACCGGGCTGATCGGCGACCCCAAGCCCAGCGCCGAGCGCAGCCTGGTGGACAAGGAGACGGCGCGGTCGTGGGCGCAGCGGCTGCGCACCCAGATGCAGCCATTCTTCGACTTCACCGGCGACACAGCGGCCACCATGGTGAACAACCTGGACTGGACGGCGGAGCTGTCGGCCATCGACTTCCTCCGGGACGTGGGCAAGCACTTCTCGGTGAACCGGATGCTCGACAGGGACGCCGTCGCCCGGCGACTGGAGTCGAGCGCCGGCATCTCCTACACGGAGTTCAGCTACGTGCTGCTGCAGTCCAACGACTACGTCGAGCTGTTCCGCCGGTACGGCTGCCGACTGCAGATCGGCGGTTCGGACCAGTGGGGCAACATCACCGCCGGCGTCGACCTCATCCGACGCGTGGATGCCGAGCACGTCCATGCGTTCACCACGCCCCTGCTGCTGAAGTCCGACGGCACGAAGTACGGCAAGTCCGAGGGCGGCACGGTGTGGCTCGATCCTGCTCTGACCTCGCCCTACGCCTTCTACCAGTACTGGTTCAACGTCGAGGACGCCGACGTAGCGATGCTGCTGCGGCGGCTGACGTTCCTGTCCCGGTCCCGCATCGAGGAGCTTGAGGTACTCACCGGCAGCCAACCGGCCCGGCGGGCCGCCCAGCGTGCCCTGGCCGCCGAGCTCACCGGCCTCGTGCACGGCTTGCGTGCCCTGGCCCAGGTGGAGACCGCGTCCGCTGCCCTGTTCGGGCGGGGCGCGCTGAGCGACCTGGACGCCGACACGCTTGCCTCCGCGCTGGCGACGGTGCCGCACGTCCGGGTCGACCCAGCCGGTGCGGCGGCCTCCTACGCCGACCTCATGGTGGCCACCGGCCTGGTGCCGTCCAAGGGCGCGGCCCGTCGGGCGGCCGACGAGGGAGGCCTCTACGTCAACAACGAGCGGGTCGCCGACGCCGACTCCGCGCCGGCCGAGGACCGCCGACTCCACGGACGATGGCTGGTGCTGCGCCGAGGTCGGCGCGCCGTCGCTGGAGTTGACCTGGCCGCACCGCGTGCGTAGCGTTGTCCTTCGCGCCCGAGAAGCCCCGGACCCGCCGAACGGCTGGGCTCCGATGGTCCCGCAAGGGTCGCGTAGCTACGAGATCCGCAGGTCAGACGGTTCGCCGAAGGCCTGGAATCTGGTAGACTAGTGAGGTAAGGTAGTGCGTCTGCCCCGAGGCAGCCGGTGACGGTTGCAACGGTGCGCGTCCGATCCTTGAGAACTCAACAGCGTGCCAAACAAGTCGATGCCAAACCCCCGTCGCGGGTGGCTGTCTCAGCCGACCGCGTTGGGATTCCTTTGGTAAGACAGATGGACTCACATCTGACTTGCCAGGTTCAACCGGTGCCCTCGGGCACCACTTGACGAAGTCGGTACGCCCGGCGCCAGCCGGGTTGCCATATGATTTCCGATGGAGAGTTTGATCCTGGCTCAGGACGAACGCTGGCGGTGTGCTTAACACATGCAAGTCGAGCGGTGAACCACCTTCGGGTGGGGATCAGCGGCGAACGGGTGAGTAACACGTGGGCAACCTGCCCCGAGCACTGGGATAACAGTGGGAAACCGCTGCTAATACCGGATACGACTACCGACCGCATGGTCTGGTGGTGGAAAGGATTCCGGCTCGGGATGGGCCCGCGGCCTATCAGCTAGTTGGTGGGGTAATGGCCTACCAAGGCGACGACGGGTAGCCGGCCTGAGAGGGCGACCGGCCACACTGGGACTGAGACACGGCCCAGACTCCTACGGGAGGCAGCAGTG
>CAYHHE010000124.1:0-5196 GCA_964356295.1 uncultured Actinomycetes bacterium
CGACGCATTCCAGGCCAACGCGTGCCCACTATCTGCGGAAGTCGAGTCTGGGCGGGGGCAACACTGCACTGAGTCTCGTGCTCACGGTCCTGGCCAACCTCGCAACGATCGTGTCGATTCCGTTCTGGGCCGGCATCGCCTTGGACCGGTGGGGCGACGCGGTCGAAGCCGGGGCCAACGTCACGGTGGGCTTCATGGATGTGGCCCTCCTCCTGGCGGGCCTCGTCCTGATTCCGACGAGCCTGGGCATGCTCGTCCGTGCCAGGCGGCCTGCCCTGGCCGCACGCCTGGAGAACACCGTGTCGAAGGTGAGTGGCATCGTGCTGTTCGCTTGATCATCGGCGTCACGGTCACCCTGGACGATGCGTGGAACCTGCTCAGGCAAGCCGGTCCGGCTACCCTGCTGCTGGCCTGCCTCGCGACGGCAACGGGCTTCGGCTTGGGCGTCTTGACCCGGCTGCCAAGACCGGGCCACGTGGCCCTGGGCATGGAGTTCGGCATCAAGAACATCACACTCACGCTGCTGCTGGGACTGACCGCACTCGGCTCGGAGGAGATCGCGCTGCCAGCGGCCGTGTACGGCGTGATGATGCACATCCCAGGCTTGGCACTGCTCTCCTTCGCTCGTCGGGGCTACATCCCGCGACCGGCGGTTGCCGAACAGGCAGTCCCGGCGAAGAAGCCCGTGATCGTGGGCTACGACGGATCCGAATCCACTCTGCTTAAGGAGACACCGCCGCAAGCGCGCTGCAAGGCGTCTTCGACTCCGCCATTGGTGCGGCGCCGGCGGACCTGACATGTGCGTCCAAGCGGGCGGTAACGACGCTGGTGTGTCACGGGACATCGACCGCTCTCCTCGCGCGGCGCGTCCTCAGGGTTGAGTCGGCCTGGGGCGCGGTGCAGGCGTTGCTGCTGGTCCGTTTCCCCAGGCCGCTCGCCGAACCCGGCGTGCGCCTCTGGACGCACCGGGCTCTCCACGATCCCTGCCGTGTGGGCTTGGTTTGGCACAGCCCTACGGTGAAGGTTGGCCTGCATCTGCGATACCCGCCGCGAAGGCTCTCTCGGGCGTTGCGGTGGGGCTCCGGCATTCACCGGCGCGTCTGTCGGCATGGCAGCATCCATCCCTTCTCGTGATCGCTGCCGCCCTTCGCCGTGTGACCGGCTCTCCCGGCCTTGCCTGTCAGGTCGTGACTCCTGCGACTACTCCGACGGCTCCGCCCCACCCCGGGCCGCTCGGCCGACGGTGGACCCAGCCCGACCGGCCACGCCGGCGACGTGGCAACCGGGCAGACCCGAGGTGGTTCCCGTGGTCACCTGTTGATCGCTCGGCGCAGCAGGCACCCGACTCAGCCATCGCCGTGACTCCCCCGCAGCACGTCACCACGACCTTCCCATCCGTTGTCCGACCCTCCGGGACGTTCCCCGCCCCCGTCATGACGGAGGCGAGTGCGCGTCGCCTCCGGCCCAGATCCGCCAGGTTCGAGCCGTGCGTCATGCAGAGGCGTCAAACGCCGGTTCCTCACGTCTGCCTGTCCGCCACGCTCGCCACACCCGCGCCGTCTGGCAGTACCGACACGCCATGGCTACGTCAGGGCCCCTTGCCACCCATCCCGGCACCTCCCGAGACAGGCTGCCCCCAGCTACGCAGTCCTGCTGCGACAGGAACAACGGCGCAGGTCTCTCACCTCTCCTCAATCAACAAGCGCCTCACGGCGCACCGGCGCTGTGACGCAGCCGGCGTGTGCGCCGTTGAGGTTCCGCAACTACCGCTGTGGCATGAGCTGACCAGCAGTGGCATCCTTGCCTCATGGATGCCACACTCGTGCTGGGCCAGCAAGGGCGACTGGTCATCCCAGCAGAGGTACGAAGCGCCTTGGGGCTTTCCCCTGGAGACCAGTTGCACCTGCATCTCGTCGGCCACAGCCTCGTGCTGGAACGTCAGCAGGATGCTGCCGCTGAACTCCGCGGCTTGGCCTCGGAGGTGCCGAGGGCGCGGTCGCTGGTCGACGAGCTGCTCAGGGAACGTCGCCGCGCAGCAGCCGCTGGCGAATGACGGTTCTCGACGCGTCGGCCGTGCTGGCGCTCGTGCACGACGAACCGGGCGCGGAGGTCGTCGCTGAGGCGCTCGAATCCGCGTCCCTAGGAGCAGCGAACCTCGCCGAGGTCATCGGCAAGCTGGTTGACGTCGAGGTCGACGTCATCCGTGTTCGGGGGCTTCTCACCGCCGCCGGCGTGGTCATCGAACCCGTCACCGAAGCGGACGCCGAGCTCGCGGGCGCGATGCGATCGCTCGACGCAGGCAGACGGCTATCGCTGGGCGATCGATGCTGCTTGGCGTTGACGGTCCGCAGCACCCCAGCCGAGGTGCTGACTGCTGACCGGGCTTGGGCCGATCTCGATCTACCGATCCGAGTGCGCCTGCTTCGGTAGCTGATCCTGCGCCGGGACATCCTTCAGGACTTGCACTATGTGGGCGGTAGCGACGCGGGTGCGGCCTCACCGTTCAGACGCCGGCGACGTAGGCGGTGAGGAAGTGGACGCCGTGCCGGTCGGGGTTGCCGCGGGCGCGGTCGTAGTGCTCGGTGGTGCGCGGGTCGGCGTGGCGGGCAAGGATCTGGGCGTCGCGAAGCGGGACGCACGCCGGCGTCCAACGCGCTGGTGATCGCCGCGTGCCGCAGCGAGTGCGGGCTGATGTGGCGGGGGATGGCGGCGACCGTCGCGATCCGGGTGACCATCCGGTGGGCGTCGCGGCGGTCGATCGGCTTGCCGGAGACCGGCCGCAGCACCAGCGGCCCGCACGTGCGCTGGCCCCGGCACGCCTCCAGGACGCGCAGGACAGGGATGGTGAGCGGCATGGTGGCCGGCTTGCTCCCGTGCCGACCAGGTGCAGCACCCGGTGCCCGCGCAGGGTGTCCGCGTAGTGCTCGATCCGCACGGCTGCGGCCTCCGACGCCCGCAGGGCGTTGATGCCCAGCAGGTACGCCAGGGCCCCCGCCGCCCACACGGCCAGGCACCCGGACCAGCCGACGCTAGCCTCGATCCGCAGCCCGTGAACTGCGTCCGCAGGCGGCGGTAGGCAGCACGGCTGGCTATCCCCACCCTGTCTTACAGTGTGTGCGACACTGAGTGCATGGCTGACACGATCACCTTTCGGCCCGACGAGGACGCCGCTCGCGCGTTGGAGGTGCTGACCAGCGATGGCACCCCGGTCTCGACAGCCGTGCGTGCGGCGCTCATCAAGGCCGCCCGCGAAAGGGCGCGGGTGAAGCTCCGCAGCGAGGCAGAGACCCTTGCCGCGGACGAGCGGGACAGGGCGGAGGCTTCGCAGGTCTTGCGCGACATGGAGGCCCTGCGTGCGTGGTGACGTCTACCGCCTTCGGGCTCCCCACAACGTACGGGGGCGAGAGCAGGCTGGGCCCCGCTACGCCGTAGTCGTCCAGTCCGACGACCTACCGCTCTCGACCTGGCTGGTCGCACCGACATCTACATCGGCGAGGCCAGCGAGCTTCCGGCCCGAGGTGGAAGTCGCCGGGAAGGCCACCCGGGTCTTGGTCGAGCAAACCGCGGCCGTCGACCCCTCGAGGCTGGGCGACCATGCTGGCCGATTGACGTTCACCGAGCTTCGCCAGGTCGAAGCCGCGCTGCGGCTGGTCCTCGAGCTGTAGCAGAAGTCCTGCCCACAGTGGGCGGAAACGACGCCGGGCCCTGGTGCGTCCACAAGGTTGAGTCGGCCTGGGGCGCGGTGCCGGCGTTGCTGCCGGCCCGTTTCCCCAGGCCGCTCGCCGAACCCGGCGTGCGCCTCTGGACGCACCGGGCTCTCCACGATCCCTGCCGTGTGGGCTTGGTTTGGCACAGCCCTACGGTGAAGGTTGGCCTGCATCTGCGATACCCGCCGCGAAGGCTCTCTCGGGCGTTGCGGTGGGGCTCCGGCATTCACCGGCGCGTCTGTCGGCATGGCAGCATCCATCCCTTCTCGTGATCGCTGCCGCCCTTCGCCGTGTGACCGGGACTCCCCCGCAGGGGTGTCCGCTCGAGGAACTCCAGCGGCCAGGTGGCGGTGGCCTCCCGGGGGTGTTCCAGCGAGCTCGCGTCGGCCTGATCAGCTCGCCACCGGGACCTGGTCGATGTGGCAGCGGTACTTGCGTCGGCTGACAAGAGGCAGAGCGACTTCACCGGCACCGGCAGTTCGGCGAGCATGGCCGCGGACTCGGGCGTGCCGACTCGCTGAGGTCGCCGAGGGCGATCCAGCGTTGGGCCGGGGTGAACGAGGTGCCCGTCGAGGACACCGGTGAGCACCTCGAGGCTGTGGCTGAGCGCGCCTGCGGTGGCCGGGGTGGGGGCGCTTCGCCACGCAGCGGTCGCGGCGCGAACGTCGGCGACGGCGTGCTCGATCCGCTGGTGTTGCTGTTCCATCCGCTGGATCCGGGTGATGGCGAGGCTTGCCCACGCCTGAGTGCGGGCCAGCTGAGTTCGTTGGCAACTCCCGCTCCGACCCGGGGCCGCTGTGCCGGGCCTGGTCCCGCTCGGGCTGGTCGGCACGGTGCTGGTCGAGGTCGAGGAGCCGGCCGACCCGACCCGGCACGGTAGGTGCACCCTCGCGGACGTGCGCCGCCCGCCTAGGGCGTGTCTGAGGGATCCTGAGGGTCCGGTGGGGTCAGGGTGTCGGTCGTGACTGAGCGCAGAGTCTTGACCGATGAGATGTGGGCGCCGGGTGCCACTCGCACGGCGCGACGCTAGGCGTTCGCGGCATAGACGGTCCGGCCCTCCTTGATCGTCTCCAGCACTGCGATGTCCTTGATGTCCATCGGGTCGCAGGTCAGCGGGTTGTCCGACAGGATCACCAGGTCGGCGAGCTTGCCCTCGGTCAGGGTGCCCTTGCGGTCCTCTTCGAAGTGCTGGTGCGCGGCCCAGTTGGTGATGCACTTCAGGGCCTCCAGGGGCGTGAGCCGCTCGTCCGGGCCCATCACCTTTCCGTTGCGGGAGACCCGGTTGACAGTGGTCCACATGATCATCATGAGGTTCGGCATCGCCACGGGAGCGTCGCTGTGGCTGGTGATGACCGGAACCCGGTCCAGCGCCGAGCGGGTCGGGGAGATCCGCTGCGCCCGCTCCGGGCCGATGATCTGCTCGTACCAGTCCCCCTAGTGGTCCGTCTGCGTATTGATCTGGCGGAGGGTGTCGCGGCCTCGTTGGACC
>CAYHHE010000125.1:0-5132 GCA_964356295.1 uncultured Actinomycetes bacterium
CAGGTAGGAGTCGAGATGGAAGCGCGACCCCCGCGGGCTCAGCCCCCGCAGGCCCGGGAAGCCGGAGGCCACCAGGTCCTCGGCGTAGTCGGCCAGCCGGACGTCTGTCGAGCCGTCCAGCGCCCCGCGGCCACCAGCCAGCAGCCCGGCCAAGCTGATCGTCGGCTCGCCGATACCGCGCTCCGACAACGTCATCGGACGCATCCTCAATCGCCCGATCCGACCGGCACCGGAGTGCGCGGCCGCACCCGGGGCGGGGGTGGCACTGCCGGTGAGAAGGAACTGCCTGCCGCTGCGGTCCTCGTCGACCGCGCGCCGGACGACGTCCCACACCTCCGGGACCTTCTGCCACTCGTCGATCAACAACGGGCGAGGCCGTCGCAGCAGCTGCTCCGGATCGGCCGCCACGGCTTCCCGATTGGCCCGGGCATCAAGGCGCAGCACACTATCCGCGCGCTGCTCCCCGGTCGTTGTCTTGCCTACCCCCTTCGGCCCATCGATCGCGATCGCAGGTAGCTCCCCAAACAGCGCGTCCAGCTCGTCGTCCAGAATCCGGCGGACGTAGGCCACCACGGAACCCTACAGGAAGCAGGCCTGGAATCAGTCAGATCGCAGAGCGGGAATCAGTCAGATCGCACGCTCGCTCATCGGCAGTTGAGTGACTTGGGTGCGGGCTGCCGAGGGTCCTGGGTCGACGCTGGCGATCCTCACGGTCGTGCCTCCCGGCGGTGGAGCGGATCGGGTATCCGCTGTGGGGGTGGCAACGGAAGTGGCAACGCCGGCGCCGACCGAGGCGGCGTTATGGCTGCTCACCGGGTGGTTCTGGTTGGCGGTACGCCGCCCCGGCCGGGTGCGGCGGCGGAATCCGCTGACCGGCGTCGGTGAGGGCACCGTTTCGGTGCCTGTGACCTGCGACTTCTCGGCACCGCGCGGGGTGCGCGCGGCCGGCGCCGGCGTTGCCACGGGACCGCTGCGTACGGCCCCACACTCGGCGCAGGTGCGTTCTCACCACACCTGCCCCTGCTGGCGTCGAGGACCGAGCCCGAATCGCGCGACGCGCGGCCAGAGTCGGGAGATCGTAGTGCCCTCACGCTGATGAGCGGACGTTCGGGGGCCGGGGCGGGCGGCGCCGCGGGTCTGATGCTTTGTTGAGGGGCCGGGCTGCGGTCGGAGCGCTCGTCCTCGATGCGCAACTGCCTACGACGTGTGAGTCACCCCGCCGGCCCTCTGGCTGTCGGCGGCTCCACGGTGATCACACCCATGGGAACTGCGTGTTCGATACCGCGACGATCGGCCGCACGACCGCACCCGCCAAGCGGTCCTTGTCAAGGGCACCCCGCCCGCCTCACGCCTGATCGCGACCGGGGGCCTGGGAGCCGGTGGACTGGGGCGACCTCGAGGTCGCCCCGCCTTTCCTCACCTACACCGAGGGGGTGACGGTTTGTCGGGACCAGCTGCGGTGCGAGGTCCGTTACGTCGGGACACCCGCTCACACCACCAACGACTCGGTCGTGTGGGTGCCCGGACGCAAGGTTCTGTTCGCCGGCGACCTGCTGTTCAACGGTGGCACCCCGTTTCTCGTCATGGGGTCCCTCGCCGGAGCCCTCGAAGCAGTCGAGGCCCTGCGTGACTACGGCGCGGAGGCGGATCGTGCCCGGACACGGGCCCGTCGCCGGCCCCGGCCTGATCGAGGACGTGCTGCGCTACCTGCGGTTCGTGCAGCGGCTCGCCCGGCGGCCGCGGCCCGCGAGGCCGACCTCGGGGAGTTCACCGACCTGACCGACACCGAGCGCATCGACGGCAGAGGTGCGGCTGCTGGCGCCCATCCCGCGACCCCCGGCCCTCGGGCGCGACAGCCAGCTGCACCTGGCGTGGTCGCAGACCCCGGCCTACCACTTCACCAACGCCGACTCCGTCGTCGGACCCTACGACGACGTCCCTGTCGCCCCCGCCAGCACCATATTCGACTTCGAGCTCGAGGTCGCGACCGTCATGGACTGGACCTTCGGCGAGCTCCTCGCCTACCTCTCCGGAGGTGTCTACCTCACCCCCGGTTCGGTCATCTCCTCGGGCACCGTCCCCGCGGCTGCCTGCTCGAACACCTCGACCCCCGAACCCGGCCGACTTCGCACGATGGGTCCACCCCGGTGACGTCGTGTCCTTTCACAGCGAGGGCCTCGGCCAGACCCGCCAGACGATCCTGCCCGGCACCGACCTCATACCGCTGCGCTCCGCCCACTGACACCGCGCACACCGTCGCTTGCGGCCCGCCCGGGGCGAAAGGCAACGCGCACGAAGACCGCGGCCAAGCAGAGCAGGCAGTGGATGCAACCGCGGGGAGCGGAGGCCCCCCGGGGCTGATTCTTCCTGGCTCCGGGACGCAGGCCGCAGCAACGCGACCTGGCCGACGCCGTCACGCCGACACCGGCCGGGAAAGAGGATCATCGCTTCGTCGTCGCAGTGTCGAGGCATCAGGTTCGGCAGGGCCCGCGGCAGCGACCACGGCGCCTCGCACGATGTAGGGGGGCCACGTCGCCTTGGCCAATGCGTGGTCATGTCGGCGGCGCGCCATCGGGTGGCGGCGACCCTGCCGCCTTCTTCCACCACCGGGGGCGACGACAGCTCAGCTAGGTGGCGGGTATCCCATGACGCTGCACGTGGATGCCCCGTCGGTCCGCGACGTCAGGGTCCTCACGGATGGACGGGTGGTCATCGGCGAGCACCTCATCGGCTGGGTACGTCGCCACGCCACCGGCTGGTTCGGTGTCCTGGCCGGCACGGCCGCATCCATTCCGCCCGCGGAAGGGTCTCGGGCTCGGGAGTCCTGGGATCGCAGGGCGGCCCGCCCGGCCGCGCGGTATGTATCGACTGACGTACTCAGTCGGCGAAGGCGTGCTGGCTGTCGGCCGGGTCGTAGCAGTGCCGGAAGCGGACCCCGTTGCCGCCCTTGAGGACGCGTGCAGTCCTGACGGGTGACGGGTGCCTGCCAGTCGACGTCCTCGCTCAGTGCGGCGAGGGCCACGCTCACGTCGGCCCGCCCGAACGCGTCGAACTGTCGACGGATCATCTCCGTGTTGGCCGCTGCACGCGTGCCTGCCCGATCGTCCATGGCACCCGTCATTCCGCTGCCTGCCCCCTGTCCGTCGCGTCGTCTGGGCGTGGGCGCGAGAAGGCGGGGCCGCCGGGCGGCGGGTCGTCCGCGAGTGGGACTCGGGCACTGACACCATGTGTGGGTGGCCTATCCTGATCCGTGCCGTGAGGGAGTCTGCTAGTCCACGCCGCAGTGGGGGAGGAGGCGGGACCCATGGTCGGCGATGCTTGTCGTTGACCATCGGCTGTGAACTGGTCGAGGTCCAGGTGGCTGATCCAGCGAGGCCGCGCCGGAGCCGCAGCGCCACCACCGGGCCCGAGGCTAGGCAGCCGGGCAGCCGGGCCGCCGGACTCCACCGAGTTGGCCCGCGATACAGGACGGGTCGGGGGTCCGGACCACAGGTGCCGACGGGCCACTCTCCTCGTAAGGCCGTCCCGTCGGCAGCCTTGACCCGAAGGACCGAGGGACCCGAAGGACACGAGGCCAAGGGGGCGACGCATGTCCGTCCAGTCGTTGTACGCGGAGCGCAGACGCGACCCGCACGACGCCGTCGGCGTGGTGCGGGACGGCGAATCCGTTGTCGTACCCATCGGCGTCGGGGAGCCACCCGCGCTGCTTAAGGCGCTGTCGGAGCGCCGGCGGGACTTCCGTGGGGTCTCGGTGTTCCAGCTGCTGCCGCTGGCGAAGGTGGACTACTTCGACCCCGAGACCACCGAGCACGTGCGGCACACCTCCGCCTTCCTCGGCGGGGCCAGCCGCGCTGGGGCCGCCGAAGGCTGGATCGACTTCACGCCCGCGCACTTCTCCGAGATCCCGGGGCTCATCAGGCGCGGCTACCTGCGCTCGGACGTCGTATTCGCCCGGGCCTCCGCGATGGACGACCATGGCTTCTTCGCCCTGGGACTCTCGGCCGACTACACGATGGCCGCCGTCGAGCAGGCCCGGGCGGTGGTGCTCGAGGTGAACCCCCAGGTGCCGTTCACCTTCGGCGACTGCCACGTCCACATCTCGCAGGTCGCCGCGCTGGTGGAGAGCGCTACCCCCCTCTTCGAGCTGCCCGCGCCACCCATCGGAGAGGTCGAACTCGCGATCGGCAGGTACGTGGCCGAGATGATCCCGGACAACGCGACGCTGCAGATCGGCATCGGCGGCATCCCCGACGCAGTCGTCCAGCAGCTGTCGGACAAGAACGACCTGGGCGTGCACACCGAGATGTTCGGGGACGGCATCCTGCGCCTGCTCGAGGCCGGGAACATCACCAACCAGCGCAAGAACGTCCACCGCGGCAAGATGCTCGCCACCTTCGCGCTCGGCTCGGGCCGGCTGTACGAGTACATGCACCGCAACCCGGCGCTCGAGATGTACCCGGTTGACGTCACGAACGACCCGGTGCTGGCTGGCCAGAACGACAACCTGCACTCGATCAACGGCACCCTGCAGGTCGACCTCATCGGCCAGTGCGGATCGGAGAGCCTGGGGTTCCGGCCGTACTCGGGGACGGGCGGGCAGGTCGACTTCGTGCGGGCGGCGAACCGGTCGAACGGTGGGAAGGCCTTCATCGTGCTCCCGTCGACGGCGAAGAACGGCACGGTCTCGCGGATCGTGCCGACCCTCTCGCCCGGTACTCACGTGACGACCGGCAAGAACGACGTCAACTACGTCGTGACCGAGTACGGGGTGGCTCAGCTGCGCGGACGCAGCGCCCGCGAGCGGGCGCGGCAGCTCGTCGAGATCGCGCACCCCGATTCTCGCGACCAACTCATCGACGAGGCGCAGCGCATGAGGCTGCTCTGACCTGCCGCTCCCTCGCCCGGGGCCGTCAGGACGAGCGGGAGTTCCCTGGGTAGTTGGATCTTGGGTGGTGAATGCCCTGGTCAGGGGCGGTACGGGGGGAGACCCGGCGAGGTCTGCTGTCCGTGCGGCGCCCATGCCCGGGAACGCACACCTCGCGGCAGTCGGGCGATCGTGGTCGCCCTCCAAGCGGTTCAGTTCAGCTCGCCGGCTTGAAGAGGTCCACCGGGCAGCGGAGCCCGGGGGCGAT
>CAYHHE010000126.1:0-5123 GCA_964356295.1 uncultured Actinomycetes bacterium
ACCTCCCAACGCGGCATCGCCGGCTCCGGCCCGGCCCTCGAGGATGGGTCCTAGCAGGCTCGCCCAGCCCTACGCTGCCGGCGTGCACGCCCGACCTGGCTGGTTCGACGCCGAGCTGTTCCCGTTCACCTCGCGCTGGCTCGACCTCGACGGCCACGCCGTCCACTACGTCGACGAGGGCAGCGGCCCGACCCTCCTCATGCTGCACGGCAACCCCACCTGGAGCTTCCTGTACCGGCGCCTCATCAGCGGGCTGCGCGACGGCTTCCGCTGCCTCGCGCTGGACTACCCCGGGTTCGGGCTGTCCACGGCAGCCCCCGGTTACGGGTTCACGGTGGCCGAGCACTGCCGGCTCGTCCGCCGGTTCGTCGAGGTGCTGGACCTGACCGAGGTGACGCCCGTCGTCCAGGACTGGGGCGGCCCGATCGGCATGGGCGCTGCGATTCGCGACCCCGATCGGTACGCCGGGTTCGTCATCGGCAACACCTACGCCTGGCCCAGCCTGTCACCGGACAAGGCGATCCTGTCCGCGCTCATGGGCAACCGCGTCGTAGGTGAGCTGGTCAACAAGCGGCTCAACCTGTTCGTCGGGCGCATGCTGCCGGTCATGATGCAGCGGACGCTGTCCGACGCCGAGCTAGCCATGTACCGAGGGCCGTTCCCGACCGCTGCCTCCCGCGAGCCGGTTCGGGTCCTGCCGCGGGAGATCCGGACGGCAGGCCCGTTCCTGGCGCGACTCGAGGACGGCCTGCCCCGCGTGACCGACAAGCCCGCGCTGCTGCTGTGGGGTGAGCAGGACATCGCCTTCAGAGAGCCAGAGCGTCGGCGCTGGCAGTCGCTGCTCACTCACCGGCGGGACCACACCCTGCACGACGCGGGTCACTTCTGGCCGGACGACGCCGGTGAGCAGGCCGCGCAGGTGATCCGAGACTGGTGGGCGACCGACCGCTCCGACTGAACGGAGCCGGTCGGCACGGCGCGGCGGGCCGTGCGCGGCGTCCTACCGCGGCGGAACCCCCAGGCTGATGAGGACGGGTCCGCCGCGCGTGCCGGGTGCACCCGAGCCGCAGTGTCCACCCGCGGCAGCACCGGACGCGCATGTTCCGCACCCGTCGTCCGGGCAGCCGGTCTGCAGCCGCTGAGACGTGAGGTGTCCGGACGCGACGAGCCGGTCGACGACCATGCCGACCACCCCGACGTCGAGCCCGGTGCGCTGGGCGATCACAGCCATGCTCCCTGCGCCCACCTCGATCTCGGCGAGGACGGCCCGCATGGGGCTGCTGGCCGGGTGCGCGTGGCTCACGAGATCAGCCGACCGACCTGGAACACGGCCACCGCGAGCACCCACGCGGTGCTCATGCTGATGGCGAGGCTGGCGAGCATCCAGCCGGTGCCGATCTCCCGGCGCTGAGCGGCCAGCGTGGCCACGCACGGGACGTAGGCGAGCAGGAAGGTGAGGAAGGCGAACACGGCGGCCGTGGTGTGCCCGCCGGACGACGCGGCGAAGTCGGCGCGCAGCTGCTCCCCGAGCTCACCGGGCTGGCTGGGGTCTGCAGGCTCCTCGGCGGCGTAGGTCTGCGCCCACGAGGAGATCACCGCCTCCTTGGCGATGAACCCGACGATCAGTGCGGACGTGGCGTGCCAGTCCCCGAACCCGGCCGGCTCGAAGGCCGGGGAGATGGCATCGGCGGTGGCGGCGAACAGGCTGTCCTCGACCGGGACGTCGGCCAGGCCGCCCTCCTCGCCGGGTGCTGGGATCGCGCTGAGCACCCACACCGCGGCGACCGTGACCACGACGATGCCGCCGGCGGTCTGCAGGAACGACCGCACCCGTGCCCACGTCATGATGCCCACCTGGCGAGGCAGCGGCAGGTGGTAGGCGGGCAGGTCGACGACCATGCTGTCCGCACCCATCGAGCGCCACAGCGTCGAGCGCAGCAGGAACCCGATGCCGATGACCAGGGCGATCGACAGCACGTACATGCCGAAGACCACGTTCCCGGCGTTGGGGCCGAAGAACGTCGCCCCGACCAGGACGAACACCGTGAGCCGGGCACTGCACGACGTGAACGGGACGAGCAGCGAGGTCAGGATCCGCTGGCGGGCGTCGGGGAGCACCCGGGTCGCGCTGATCGCGGGGACGTTGCACCCGAAGCCGACGACGAGCGGGAGGAACGCTCGTCCGGGCAGTCCGATGGCACGCATTGCCCGGTCGGTCACCACGGCGGCACGGGCCAGGTACCCCGAGGTCTCGAGCAGCGAGAGCAGCACGAACATCAGCGCCATCAGCGGCACGAACGTGACCAGGGTGCCCACACCCGCGATGAGCCCGTCCACGACGAACCCCTCGACCGGGGTACCGCCAAGTCCGACCCATCCCAGCACCGTGCTGGCGGCCGAGCTCACCGGCCCGGACACGAAGGAGTCCAGCGCGTCCTGCAAGGGAGCGGCCACGACGGTGGTGACCTGGAAGACCACCCACATCACGGCCAGGAAGATCAGCGGACCGATGACCGGGGCGGTGGCGTAGCGGTCGATCCTGTCGGTCCAGGTGTCACCACCGGCGCCCTCCCGGATGCTGACCGACTGCATGGCGTGCTGCACCCAGGTGAACCTGTCGTCGTCCTCGGCGAAGGGGTCGGACTCGTCGACGTCGCGCGGTCGCGGGTCGGGAGCCGGCGCGTCGAGCACTCGTCCCACGGTGTCGGCCAGGACGGATGCGCTGCGCCGCTGCCGGGGGTCGACGGCCACCACCGGCGCCCCGAGGGCCGCGGCGAGTGCGGGAGTGTCGAGATCCACGCCCTGGCGGGCCGCCACGTCCCCCATGGTCAGGGCGACGACTAGGCGCTGCGGGTGCTCGCGCAGCTGGGCGAGCAGGTACAGGCAGCGGGCCAGGTTGGACGCGTCCACGACGGCCACGACGACGTCCGGCCGCTCGGTGGGATCGGCGGTGACCAGCAGGTCGCGGGTGAGCTGCTCGTCCGGGGACGTGGGGTTGAGGCTGGCGGCGCCGGGGAGGTCGACCAGCGTGAGGGGCAGCTCACCGGTGGCCGCCAAGGGCAGGCGCCAGGTCGCCCGGGCGACCTCGACGGTCGTGCCGGGCCAGTTGCCGATCTGCTGACGCGCTCCGCTGAGCTGGTTGAACAGGGTGGTCTTGCCGACGTTCGCGTTGCCGACCAGGGCGACGAGAGGGCTGCGGGTGGGGGCTCCGCTCGTGCGGCCGAGAGGAGCCGCGGTCACGCCGGAGGCTCGACGAGGAGCGCGTCCAGGGTGCTGCGGTCGACGGCCATCCGGGACTGCCCGATGCCGAGGACGCGGCCGCCGCCGCTGGTGCGGCTCATGACGTGGACATCGGTGCCGGGGCGCAGGCCCAGCTCGGCCAGCCGCTGGCGGCGCGGGTGGGCGGAGGTGTCGGAGAGTCTGGCGGTGGTCCCGAGCGGTACCTGGGTCAGCGTCACAGCGCCCACTGTAGAGCAAGGTAAGGCAAACCTAATCAGGGACCTTGGTCCCGGACTGACTCAGCCGGTGGTCCCGCCGAGTGCGTCCAGGGTGGCCTGCACGATCTGCCGCTGGGCGTCCTCCCGCTCGACGGTGGGGTCGCCGTCCCCGGGTTGGGTGCCGTAGTCCCCGAAGGACGAGTGGACGGCGCCCTCGACCTCGGTGTAGACGGTCTCGGCGGGCAGCAGGTCGGCGCGAGACTCGATGTCGTGCGGGGTGGTGAGCCCGTCGGCCGACCCCGAGATGGACGCGACCACGAGGTCGTCCCGGTCAGACAGGTCGGCAAGCGGGTAGGAGGCCCAGAAGACCATCCCCGCGACGTCGGTGCTGCCGGCAGCGAACGAGGACGCGGCGGTGCCGCCGAGGCTGTGTCCGCCGACAGACCACGGGACCTCGTCGGTGAGGTACTGCTCGGCCGCCCCCGTGCACAGCAGAGCGAGGTCGAACGGGCACTTCAGGACGACCACGCGGTACCCCCGCGCCGCGATGTCACTGGCCAGGGCCGCGTAGGCGCGAGGGTCGATGCGCGCCCCCGGGTAGAGGACGAACCCGCCCTCCTCTGAGACGGTCGGCGCGTACGTGGTTCGTGTGCGGCTGTCGGTCACAGTGATGGTGTCGGTCGACTCGAGCGCGTCCAGAGCAACCGGTTCGGCCACGAACGGCTTGAGCCACAGCAGCGTCGCAGCAACCCCGATGCCGCCCAGGGAAGCCAGCGCGCGGAAGAAGGCGCGGACCCGGCCGGGCTTGGACGGCTTCCTGGGGCGAAGCCCGCCGAACACGAGCCAGAGCCCCAGCATCAGGGCGAGGGCCAGGCTGAGTGGATACGCCGGGTTGCTGGAGCGCAGCGCGTCCCACGACGTGGCCACGACGGCGATGGGGACCCCGACCAGCGCGACCCCAGGCAGCACCCGCAGCCATCGCGGACGGTCGAAGGTCGCCGACTCTGCCACACACACCTCCCTGGGGTCGCCGGTGATCGTAGGCCGACGCGTTGACCTCCCGACCGCTTGACAAACGCGGACGCGTTCTCAGGCCGTGCCTAGCCCCTGATCCGGCTGCAGGTAGATCCAGAACCGGACCGTGTGCAGCCCGAAGAGAGTCGCCACCGCTCCACGGCGGAGGGCTTCGTGACCGATCGGACGTCCGGACGCGGCCTCGCACGTCTCCTCATCCAGGACGAGGCGGGCCGTGGTTGCCGATGCGGCCGCCGCGGCGACGGCTTCGAGCCACAGGAGGGCGGCTGGTGCAGGTCGCAGCACCTGCGGCGCCCCGATGGCGATGAGGACGACGTCCCTGACGAGCAGCCCGACGCACGCCGCCTCCACGACGACCGCGCCTCGTCGACCGAAGCGCCGGATTACCGCCTGGGTGAGCGGATACCCCAGGGCGCTGACCACGAGCACGCCATGACCTATCCATAGAGGCATGGTCGTCCTCGTCTTCTCGGTCAACTGCCGTACCGCGGGATCAGCCAAGGTCCGAGCCGCGACCTCAGACTGCCATGATTGCGTGGCAGTGGGCTCCGGTGGACGGCTGCGCAAGCCCACGGGCCTCTAGCTCAATTGGCAGAGCAGCGGACTTTTAATCCGCGGGTTGTGGGTTCGAGTCCCACGGGGCCCACCCCT
>CAYHHE010000127.1:0-5042 GCA_964356295.1 uncultured Actinomycetes bacterium
ACGCCGCCACCCGCCCGGCGATGATGTTCGCCAGCTCCCCGGGCATGGTGTCCTCGGTGATCGGCAGCCGCCCGGCCAGGAACCGCTGCCGGTACTGCTCCGCCAGCCGACTCTGCACCTCGACCGGCAACCCCTGAAACGCCTCCGTCTCCTCCAGCGCCTGGACGAACGTCGGGAACTCGATCCGCAGGTTCGAGTCGTAGTGCTTCTCCCCACCGACGCAGTTACCGATGATCACCGCCACCAGCTCGGAGTCCACATTCCACTCCGGCCAGCCGGCGTCCAGCAGCGCCATCCGCGCCGCGGCCACCGACCACTGCTGGCCGACCTCCATCTGCTCGGACACCTTCGGCGGCACCGGCAGCCTCCACCCCAGAGGATTCCAGTCGAACTGCCGGACCCAGCCGCCGATTTTGGAGTAGGTCTTGTCCGGCACCGACGGGTCGGGGTCGTAGAACAACGCCGGATCCCACCGCTCCGGCGGGGTCTCGGTGATGCAGTAGCGGCCCGCCTTGATGTTGTCCCAGAACGCGGCCCCATCGGGCGCCTCAGGCATGATCGCGCCAACGCCGACCACGGCGATGGGCATGAACGGAACGTCCGTCATGGTCACCCTCCCTGCACTCTCGTCCACGACCGATTCGACTCTGCCAGGAGGCGCGCACGTCGTCGCAGTAGGCCATACCTGCATCGGTCGGCGCTCACGCGGACGCAGCCTCCAGGGCTGCCACTGACGCTCTCCTCACAATCGACAGCCTGTCAAGAGGCCATAGGACCGGGAGCTCTCGGAAGGGGTGGGATGCGAGAAGATAGGTGACTGCGAATGCTTCACGACGGGCAAGTATCTGATCCCAAGGAGGAGGCACTGCGGTCGGCCCTGGTCCAGTCAGGCGAGGACCCTGGGCCCATCGGTGGATTGCCGGCGCGGGTCTCGGCAGGTCCGTCCGAGGCGGTGGGCCGGCCTACTCGAGTTGCTGGAGACGCCAACACACTGACATCCGAACGCCCCACTCGCGGCCATGGTCGGGCGTGCTCGGCGATCTGGAGACCACGAGGCTCGCGCGGCGAGGATCACTGCGACGATAGGCCCGTGTCAGGCCTTGCTCACCACAGGTCCGATAGGGCGGCGCTTCTTTCGGCCTACGACACCCAGCTTCGGACCGAGGCGGAGGTGGCCCGGGCGACCTGGACGGACCGGGACGGCCCGTTGTTCCGGGCGCGGTTCGGCCAGGGTCACGGGTTCGTGACCTACCGCGAGCTGCGCGGCTTCGACCAGCCTGAGGACGGCCCGCGCCTAGATGCGCTGATCGCGCGGACATTGGACTTCTTCGCCAACCAGACAGACGTTCCCGAGGTGGAGTGGAAGACGCGCGGCCATGATGCCCCAGCCGATCTCGGGAGCCGCCTTCGCGCACACGGGCTGATCCCGGACGAACGCGAGAGCGTCATGATCGGCGCGGCCGCCTCGCTGGATCGACGGGTCGAGCTGCCCCCGAACGTCCGACTCCGGCGGCTCGGTATCGACGCGGACGGGAGTCACCAGCCGACCGAACAGGTGCGGGCTGACCTCGCCCGGGCGTTGACCATGCAGGCATCCGTTCTGGGGGGTGATGCGGGCATCGACGTGGACGGACTGCTGCCCTCGGTGCTCGATCCAGCCGGCCACCTCGAGTTCTGGGTGGTCGAGGCCGTCGACTCGCAGGTGGACCCGACCGTGCTGTGTACGGGCCGTCTCGAGGTCGTATCAGGGACGTGTCTCGCCGGCCTGTGGGGGGGCGCGACAGTCCCAGACTGGCGCGGGCGTGGCCTCTACCGGGCTCTGACCGCCGCGCGTGCCCGCTCGGCCGTCGCTCGCGGGGCCACGCTGCTGCACAGCGACTCCACCGACATGAGCCGCCCCATGCTCGAACGTTCAGGGCTGGTCCCGGTCACGACCACCACGCCCTTCCGGTGGCGCCGACCCGCAAGCGAGGTCCGGCTTCGCGCGGTCCCGGTGTCAGCCGCGGCGCGTCATCGGTGAGGACGTTCATCCGGCCGCCACGAGGGCCACCCCGACGATGGCCGCGACCACGCCGGTGTCCTGGACCCGGGTCATCCGCTCATGGTGGAACCCTCGCGCGAGCAGCACCGTCACGGCGGGGTACAGCGAGGCGAGGACGGACACCAGCGACAGCAGTCCCGCCGTCGTGGCGACCGCATAGGCCAGGTTGGCACCACCGTCGAGCAGCCCAATCGCGCCCAGCGTCGGCAGATCCCGGGGACGCACGCCGCCGACGCTGCGCAGCACCAGGGCCACACCAACAAGGACCGTCACCGACGTCACCCGCATGCCGACCAGCGTCAGCAGCGGGCTGTCCTCGCTGCCCCGCGCGAGGAAGACGAAGACCAGGCCGAAGCCGAGGCCGGCCAGCAGAGCCAGTGCGACCGGACGTCGCGAGGCCCCTCTGGCGACCTCCGGACCCGACGCGAGCACTCCGCCGAGGACGCCGAGGCCGGCACCGACCAGTTGCACGATGCTGGGGCGCTCCCCACCCAGCAGCCCGACGGCCAGGGGGACGACGACCCCCAGGGCTGCCAGCGGAGCGACGACTCCCATCGTGCCGCTGGCCAGCGCGGCGTAGAAGGCGACGAGCCCCACGAGCCCGGCCACACCTGCGGCAGCCGACCACGCCCATCCGGCGGCGGGCATGCCAGCCGCCGCCTGGCCGGTCCCACCGGCCACCCCGGCGAACACGCCAAGTGCCAGGACCTGTGACACACCGACCACGGCGACCGCGGGCAGCCGCCGCGACAGGGTGCCGCCGAGGAAGTCACCGGCCCCCCACAGCAGGCTGGCGGACAGCGCGAGCAGGTACGGCATCGCCCGCAGGGTACGGACCGGCACGGCGTGCGTGGGTCCGTCTACATGCCGCGTGACGCCTGCGTGGACTCGAAGATGGGCGCGGCTGACCTGCACGGTGATCATGTGTGTGGACGGGGATGTCGGTGGACGGCGAGGGGTCTTTCGACTGGGCGGCTCCGGATGAGCAGGTGCGCGCCCTTCTCGCCCCGGTCACCGTTGCAGCCGGGCTGCCAGCGGTGCGCGGTCGCAAACCGACCCTGAGGCCGCTCAAGACCGCGCTTCGCGCGCCCGTCGAGCGCGCCTGCGTCGAGAGGGCCACACGGCCTGCCGCGTGTCCGGCGCTGCTCGGCTCTTGGATCGGATCCATGGTGGCGTACTACCGGCCGGGGTCCCCGGCGGCGACGGCCATGGTCGGTAGTTACCTCTCCCCGGGTGGATCGGGCCAGAGTTGCCCCAAGTCCTGGATATCGGTGGCCGTTGGGGGGTACCTTGGTAGAGGTTACGCAACCGTAGCCTCGTGCGCGGCCAGCCCTTGATGGGGCGACTTCGTCCGACACTTCGGCGAGGAAGGCCCGCCATGTCCGCTGTATCCATCCACCGCCGTCCGCCTCCGGCGGAAGCAGCCCGTCGTCCGGTGATCGTGCAAGGCGGCATGGGGGCCGCGGTGTCGTCGTGGCAGCTGGCGCGGGCGGTGTCCCGGCGCGGCCATCTGGGAGTGGTGTCGGGAACCGCGCTGGATGTGGTGGCGGCCCGCCGGTTGCAGGACGGTGACCCGGGGGGTCACATGCGCCGGGCGTTGGCGGCCTTCCCGGTGCCCGAGGTCGCCGAGCGGGTGGTGGGCGCGTACTACCTGCCCGGGGGGCGGAAGGCGGGGCAGAAGTACCGGAGCGTGCCGATGCTGACTCTGCGCCCTTCGCGGGAGTCGATGGAGCTGGTGGTGGCCGCGAACTACTGCGAGGTGTTCCTGGCCAAGGAGGGCCACGGCGGGGTCGTGGGCATCAACTTCCTGCGCAAGATCGAGCTGCCGCTGCCGTTCGCGTTGCTGGGCGCACTGCTGGCCGGGGTGGACTACGTGCTGGTCGGGGCCGGCAACCCCGCCGAGATCCCGGGGCTGCTGGATCGGCTGGCCCGCCGCGATGGGGTCGCGCTGCCCATCCACGTCCAGGGAGCGACGAGCCGGGATGGCACTGCCGCGGTCCGGTGCAGCCCCCGGGCGCTGCTCGGCGACGGGCTGCCGCTGTCCCGTCCGCAGCTGCTGGCCATCGTGTCCTCCACCGACCTGGCCACCGGTCTGTCCGCCGACCCGGCCACCCGTCCGGATGGGTTCGTCGTCGAGGCCTCCTCGGCCGGGGGCCACAACGCCGCACCGCGTGGCCCCCGACGGACGACCGAGGATGGTCAGCCGGTCTACGGGGAACGTGACGAGGTTGACCTGGCCGCGGTGCTCGCGCTGGGGCTGCCGGTGTGGCTGGCCGGCGGGCAGGCCAGCCCGGAGGCGGTGCGGGCCGCGCTGGCCGCAGGAGCGACAGGAGTCCAGGTCGGGACCGCGTTCGCGTTCAGCGCCGAGTCCGGTCTCGAACCCTCCCTGAAGCGCCGCGTGCTCGACGCTGTCGTCGCTGGCGAGCAGCCGGTGGTGCGCACCGACTGGCGCGCCTCGCCCACGGGGTTCCCGTTCAAGGTGGTCGAGGTGGACGGGACGCTGTCCGACCCGGAGGTAGCCCAGGCTCGCCCGAGCGTGTGTGACCTGGGCGCGCTGCGCACGCCCTACCGCCGCCCGGACGGGCAGATCGGCTACCGCTGCCCGGCCGAACCCCTGGCCCAGTACGTCGGACGCAAGGGCGGGCGCGAGGCCAACATCGAGGGACGCCACTGCCTGTGCAACGGACTGATGGCCGCGGCCGGGCTCCCCCAGCAGCGCCCTCACGACTACCAGGAACCCGCGATCGTGACCGCTGGCACGGACTTCACTGCGGTTGCCACGATCGTCCGCAGCCAGCGCTACCAACTGCCCTACCCCGCCGAAGCCGTGATCGACTACCTCATACCGGCCGAGTGACCCAACACATCCGTGCAGCTGAGGACTCATGGGCACGGGCACGCGCTGGAGCAGCTCGTCGCAGACACCCGCAGCGCCCGATGCCTAGACCGAAGTTGCGTGGCTTCTGAGGGCTGATCTGTGGGTTGACCTGTTGTGATGGGT
>CAYHHE010000128.1:0-4932 GCA_964356295.1 uncultured Actinomycetes bacterium
GAACCCGCTACCCTCACCTTGGCAAGGTGATGCGCTACCAGCTGCGCTACGTCCGCGTGTCCAGGCAGCCTGCCTGGCGCGGCGTCAAGAGTACCCGATGCCCGGTGTCGACCACCGACATCGTGGGCTCGGGCGGCTAGCGTTGCTCCTCGGTGGAGGCCGTGGGTTCGACCGCGACGGGACAGGCTCACGCCCGCGTGGCCGGGCTGCTCGCAACGGGGCTGGCGGACCTGACGCACGATGTGGGCGTGCTGGACGCAGGCGGCCTCTGGTTCGTCGTCGGCACCTTCGAGGGCAGATGGACGTGCGCCCGGTTCGACCGGGTCGACCGCTCCCCGCCACTGCCGAGCACCGCGACATGGCCGTCCGTCCCGGGCTCGGCATGGTCCAGCTCCCTCACCCGGGCCGAGTACGTCCGGGCCGTCGGCGAGGTGCGCAGGCTCATCGCCGACGGCGAGGTCTACCAGGTCAACCTGTGCCGTGTACTCAGCACCCCCCTCGCTGCGTCGGCGGATCTGGACGGCCTCGACGCTCGCCTGTCCTCGGGCAACCCAGCGCCGTACGCGGCGAGGCTGCACCTGCCGGAGGCGGGCATCGACCTGGTGAGCGCGTCACCGGAGCTGTTCCTTCGCCGGCGTGAGGAGGTGCTCTCGTCCTCTCCGATCAAGGGAACCGGGCGCATCGCCGAGGACCTCACCGGCAAGGACGTCGCCGAGAACGTCATGATCGTGGACCTCGTCCGCAACGACCTGGGCCGCGTGTGCCAAACCGGGTCGGTCACGGTCGAGGACGTGCTGTCCGTGCAGGCGTATCCCGGGCTGGTGCACTTGGTCTCAACCGTGCGGGGACGGCTGGCGCCAGGCACCTCCTGGGCGGAGATCCTCGATGCCACCTTCCCGCCTGGTTCGGTGTCGGGCGCCCCGAAGTCGAGCGCGCTGCGGACCATCAGGGCTCTCGAGCCGACCACGAGGGGTCCCTACTGCGGGGCGATCGGGTGGGTCGACGCCGACCGCCGACATGCCGAGCTGGCGGTCGGGATCCGGACGTTCTGGCGGCAGCACGACCGGCTGCACTTCGGCACCGGAGCCGGTATCACCTGGGGCTCGGACGCCGGTCGGGAGTGGCAGGAGACAGAGCTGAAGGCCGCTCGCCTTCTAGGCTTGGCATCGGAGGAGGGGGCCCGGTGACGACTCTGTGGGTGGACGGTCGGCTCTGCGACCCTGATGAGCCCAGCCTGTCCGCGCTGGACCACGGCTTCACCGTGGGGGACGGGGTGTTCGAGACGCTCAAGGTGGTCCGCGGCGTGCCCTTCGCCCTCACCCGGCACCTGGACCGGCTCGAGCGCTCCGCGACCGGGCTCGGGCTTCGTGCCCCCGACCGTGACCGGGTCCGTGCGGCGTGTGAGGCAGTGCTGAGCGCCTGCCCGCACGACGAGGTGTGGCGGCTGCGCATCACCTGCAGCGCCGGTCGGGGCCCGCTCGGCAGCGATCGGTCGGACACCTTGCCGACGCTCGTCGTGGCCGCCTCGCCAGCCACTGCGTGGGCCTCAGGCGCCGCGGTGGCGATCGCCCCGTGGCCGCGAAACGAGCGGGGACCGCTGGTGGGCCTGAAGACGACGTCGTACGCCGACAACGTGGTGGCGTTGGCGTGGGCCCATGAGCGCGGCGCGAGCGAGGCGATCATGCTCAACACCCGCGGGAGACTGTGCGAGGGCACCGGAAGCAACGTGTTCGTGGTGGTCGACGGCCAGGCGCTCACCCCAGCGCTGTCGTCGGGGTGCCTCGCGGGAATCACTCGTCAGCTGGTGCTGGAGTGGACCGACGCGCGGGAGGCGGACCTGGATGCCGATGCGCTGCGGAAGGCGTCCGAGGCCTTTCTCACCAGCTCGACGCGCGACGTCCAGCCGATCGCGATGGTGGACCGCGCCGAGATCCCCATCGGGCCCGTCACCCAGGACCTGCAGCGGGTGTTCACCGAATGCTGCGAGGCCGATCCTGACCCGTGAGCAGTCCAGGGTGACCCACACCGAACGCCTCGATCAGCGCTTCGGCGGCCGGCAGGAGACCGTCCTGTGACCGTCCGCCATCGAGGATCACTGGGCCGCCGGGACCCTGGACGACGATCGTCGGAGTACCGGTGACCCCCATGACCCGCCCGTCACGGTAGTCGCGTGCCACTGATCCGGCGTGCCGTCCGTCACCCAGGGCACGGCGAACCGCCACCCGACCGATGCCCCCGCGCTCGGCTGTCGAGACGAGGTCGTCCGCGGACCGGATCTCGGCGTTCGTGGCGAGGATCGCCCGCACGACCGGCCACAGCATGCCCTGAACCCTGGCCTCCTCGGCCACTTGCGCGGCCGGGACGGCCCACGTGTGCGAGACCTGGGGGAAGTGGCGGAAGCGGACCTCCGCTCGAGCCTGCAGCCGTTCCAGGTCGTCCAGGATGCCGGCACAGTCCGGGCACATCAGGTCGCACCACAGCTCGACACCGGGCCAGCTGGCGGGGACGGGGTGGTCGCGGCTCACGGGAACGTGAGGGTACGCGGTGGCGGCTCAGGCGCCGAGCAGCATCGCCAGTGCGGCGTCGAGGTCGCAGTGCTCGGACTCGGTGCCGGGTGGGACCAGGGCGTAGCTCTGCTCCAGGAAGGCTAGGACGTCCTCTGCCGAGGCCTCGAGAACGGCCACGCCGTCGGGGGAGGTCAGCTGAAGGGCGACGGTGTGCTCACCCCAGTCGTTGCGCCCAGGGACCACCCGGACGTCTCCGTCGCCGGCCGGGTTCACCAGCCCCTCGTCCAGAAGGTCGCGGGCGAACACCCAGCGCACCGGCTCGTCTTCGCCGGTGTCAAACGCCGCGGCAACCGCGTACGGGTCGTCGGCGCGATACTCCAGGTGCGCGATCATCGGCAGCGGGATGTCGGCGACGAGTGTCAGGCCGAGGCTGCTGCGCACGGCTGGGGTGTTCACGATTACCTCCTGAGGGGACGGACAGTTGAGATGTTCCCGTTCGGCGGCGGCGGTAAACATCCCCGATTCGGCCTACGCTGTTGGTATGGCTGCGGACCTGGACGCATGCGACGCGCCCCGGCCTGAACGTGGCGGTCAGCAGCGAGCGGACGAGTCTGAACGGCGGGGGCCCGCGGCTCGCTACCGAGAGTTCCGGCGCAGCCTGCGGTTGAACCCGCTGTTCGACCTGTCTTGGCGGATCGGGGTGCTCTCCGTCGGGGGCGTCGTCCTGGCTGCCGGTCTGGCGATGCTCGCCCTTCCCGGGCCTGGATGGGCGACGATCCTGCTGGGCCTGGTGATTCTCGGCAGCGAGTTCACCTGGGCAAGGCGGTCGCTGGAGTGGACGAAGGTGCGTGCCGTGGCCGCACGCGACCGCGCGCTCAACCCCGAGGTGCGTCGCCGCAACCAGCTGATCGCGATGGGTGTTGCTGCGGTCGTGGTCGTCGCCGTCGTCGTCTACTGGCGCTCCCACGGCTTCCCAGGGCCGGTCGGCCAATGGATCCTCGACCACGTCACTCAGTGACGGGTTGCGGGCACCTGCCCGTGCGCCGTCAGCCGGGTCGACGTCAGATATCCTGCCAATCCGCTGACGGGCGATTAGCTCAGTGGGAGAGCGCCTCGTTCACACCGAGGAGGTCACTGGTTCGAACCCAGTATCGCCCACACAGTAAAACCGCAGGTCAGAGTGGGTGCAGGCACCCCCAAGATCTCGTTTCGTGCAACATACGTGCAACAGTGGAGAGCGCGGATTCCCGGATCGTGGGTCCGAACCTCGAGCTTGTTGCACGGAATCCGGCCAAATCGCCCGCCTCAGCCGAGGCATCGGGGGTCAACCACGTGCGCGGTGCGAGGCATTGCGTGTCGATCTTCGAGGTGGCCTTGGAACTGGCTGCAGTCGTCGCTCTGGTGAAGCGCCCCAGGCTGGATGCCGCACCTTTGTGGTCGGGGGTAGGAAGCACACTTGCCAGCCCGACTGCAGGCGATTGACCCGGTCTCGAAACCCCCTACATGCGGCTGGTATTGCCTGAGGCTGGTCGACGGGACCACGGGCCAGGTTCGGGTAGGTGATCGGCCGGTCGCTCTCTCAGCGGCTGCCCGCCCTGTCGTGCTGGGTGTGGCTCACTCATGGCGTGCGCCCTGGCCGGTCACCGGCGGGGTGTGGCTCAAGAGGGGTGTGCTCTGCTCATACCAGCGTTGCCCGACCCTGCGAACCCGTTGTCCGGTACGACAGGGAAGGGAGCGAGGCATGTCCACGGTGATGATTGGGGTGGACCCGCACAAGGCGTCGGTGAGTATCGAGGCCCGCGAGGCGGGCACGGAACGGCTGATGGGCACCGGCAGGTTCGGCACCGACACTCACGGCTACCGGGAGTTGCGCGCGGTGGCCCGGCAGTGGCCGGATCGGGTGTGGGCGGTGGAGGGCACCGCCGGGACGGGCAGGCCGTTGGCGCAGCGGCTGGTCGCCGACGGCGAGACGGTGCTGGACGTGCCGGCGAAGCTGGCTGCCCGGTCCCGGGTGTTCGACACCGGGCAAGGGCGGAAGACCGATGCGTACGACGCGCACGCCATCGTCATGGTGGCCCTGCGCGACCGCGGCAGCCTGCGCGAGGTGCGCGCCGACGACGCGCTGGTGATCCTGCGGCTGCTCATCGACCGGCACGACCAGCTGGCCGGGGCGAAGGTGCAGGGGCTGTGCCGGCTGCACAAGCTGTTCACCGAGCTCATCCCCGGCGGCGCCCCGAAGCAGAAGTCGGTCGACCAGTACCGGCGGCTGCTGGGCACGGTGCGGCCCCGTGACCAGGTCGGCAAGACCCGCCGCCGGATGGCCGCCGACCAGGTCCGTGAGCTGGTCCGGCTCGACGCGCAGCTGAAGGTGTCCAAGGCCGAGCTGAAGGCGGCGGTGCTCGCGACCGGGTCGCGGCTGATGGAC
>CAYHHE010000129.1:0-4835 GCA_964356295.1 uncultured Actinomycetes bacterium
ACCCGTTCCGGCTGCGCCCGACGCCGCACGAGTTCGAGCTGTACTACGACATCTAGGAAGTCGCGCTCACGTCACCCTGACGCGAAGACAGGCCGGGCCCCTTCTCCCTGGCCGACCGCATCGCGCGTGCAGCGAGCCTGCTGAACGACACCGAGCCGGGAGCACCAGTCCCTCGCGGCGCGGCGAGACGGACGGCAGACTCGGGCCATGGCCGAACCGAACGATCCCGAGTACCGCACCCTGCTCGCCCGCGCGCACGAGCACGCACTGGCCTACCTCGACAGCGTCCCCGAACGTCGCGTCCCGGCTGCCTCGTCGGCCGACGACCTGCTGGGGTCGTTCGCAGGCGCGCTGCCGCAGGATCCGGCCGACCCGGTGGCCGTCCTCGACCGCCTCGCCGACATCGCCGAACCCGGCCTCACTGCGATGTCCTCGCCGAGGTTCTTCGGCTTCGTCATCGGCGGCACCTACCCGGTCGGCCTGGCCGCGGACTGGATGGCCACCGCATGGGACCAGAACGTCGGCCTGCGGGAGGTCACCCCCGCGCACAGCGCCGCCCGCGAGGCGGTCCAGGCCTGGCTCCTGGACCTGCTCGCTCTTCCGGCGGCCGCGACGGTGGGCACCGTGACCGGGGGGACCATGGCCAACTTCACCGGGCTGGCCGCCGGACGTCACGCGGTTCTGGCGCGCGCCGGGTGGGACGTGGAGGAGCGCGGCCTGCAAGGCGCCCCGAGAGTCCGCGTGCTGGTCGGGGCGGAACGGCACGAGACCGTCGACCTGGCGTTGCGCTATCTGGGCCTCGGGGCGCCACAGCCGGTCCGCGCCGACTCCCAGGGACGCATCAGGGTGGACGCGCTGGCCGAGGCGCTGGCGAGGTCGGACGGTCCGACGATCCTCGCGCTGCAGGCCGGCAACGTGCACTCCGGGGCGTTCGACGAGTTCGCCGCAGCCATCCCGCTGGCCCACGAGCACGGCGCGTGGGTCCACGTGGACGGGGCATTCGGGCTCTGGGCGGCCGCGGCGCCGTCCACTCGGCACCTCACCGCCGGGGTCGACGAGGCGGACTCCTGGGCCACGGACGCGCACAAGACGCTCAACGTCCCCTACGACTCGGGCCTGGCCATCGTGGCCGACCCCGCCGTGCACCGGGCGGCCCTCGGCGTGCACGCGCCGTACCTCATCCACAGCCTCGGAACCCCCGACCCGCTCGAGCTGGGCCCGGAGTTCTCGCAGCGGGGCCGCGCGTTCCCGCTGTGGGCAACGCTGCGCACCCTCGGACGCCGCGGGGCGGCGGACCTGGTGGACGGGCTGCACCGCCATGCGGTCAGGCTCGCCGACGGCGTGCGCGAGCTCGGCGGAGAGGTGCTCAACGACGTCGTGTTCACGCAGGTGTGCACCGCCTGGGGGGACGACGACACCACGCTCGAGGTCGAGCGTCGACTGCTGGAGGACGGTGACACCTGGATGACCGGATCGGTCTGGCACGGCCGTCGGGTGCTGCGCATCGCGGTCAGCAACTGGTCCACGACCACTGAGCAGGTGGATCGCTCGCTGGCCGCCCTGGGGGCGGCGGTGATGGCGGCCACCGGGCGGGTCGACTGAGCAGCTACGTCCTGTCGGGGCGAACCGGGTCGACCGGCGCCACCCGGCCGTCGGGCTGCACCTCACCGACCCACATCACCCGCCGCCACAGCGCGGGTTGCGACGGGGGGCCGACCAGTGACCGCTCCCACATCGCCAGCGCGGCGCGGTGCACAGGCTCTTCCGGAGGCTGCGTCCAGGGGACGCCGCTGCGGTCGAACGTCAGCAGCACGAGCGGGCGGCCACCCCACCGAGCCCGCAGGTCGGCCAAGGACTGCTGCGTGGCGGGGGTCAGCTGGACGACCTGGGCGTCACACATGATGCGAACGGTGGGCAGGTAGTCCACCCCAGCGGTGTTCTCGGCGAGCACCACGCGCCCGTCGGTGAGCTGCGCGCAGGCAGCAGCCGCCTCGTCCACCTGACCCACGCGGTCGCGGACCTCGAACAGCCCCGACCACGTCGTCAGCGGCCACACCGCGACCAGCCCCACGCCCACCGTCGCGAGCAACCCACCCGGAGTGCCCCGGCGCGCCGTCACCCGCATCAGCCCGGCGACACCCACGAGCAGCAGCGGGACGGCGCCGAGCACGAGCCGGCGCATGGCCCACACGTGATCCGGTGTGATCGCCGGGTGCACCAGGTAGAGCAGCGCGGGCACGCCCAGCGGCAGCAGCACGGCCAGCAGCGGGCGCCGAGCCCCGGCGAGGGCGAGGTAGGCCAGCAACGACAGGCCCGCCACCCCCAGCAGCACCGCCGGCCAGCCGTGGTACCACGCTACCCAGGTCAGGCTGAGCTCGTCGTAGCTGCGCGCCCCGTCGACCGGGAGCCCCTCGCGCAGCTGCAGCCTGCCGATGTCACGCTCGAACCCCTCTTGTCCGGCGAACAGGCGCGGCCGGTACCACCACGGCCTGCTCGCCAGCAGCAGCGAGACAACGGCCACGGAGGCTGCGGCTCCGACTGCCAGCCTCCGACGATGGTCCTCGACCCATCGGGTCACCGGCCTGCCCACAGCCACCACCATTGCGCAGAGCACGACGCTGAGCAGCACCGCGGCAAGCACCCCGACTGCCTGTCCGGCCAGCCGGGACAAGTAGTTGCCGGAGCCGAGCGCGAGGTCCAGCAACCCCAGCAGCACCAGCGCCACACCGGGGCCGGCCAGCACGGCCAGCCCCGTGAACCCGTCGCTGCGGTCCGTCCCGACCAGCGCGTACGCCACCCCGAGGGCCAGGACGGCACCGGCCAGCACCAGGCCGCCGTCGATGCGCACCAGACCCACCGCGCCGAAGAAGAGCCCTGCCAGGAGCAGGGGACCACGAGGCAGACGACCCGCCGGTCCGCCGAGCGCAGCGGCCAACGCGGCCGCAGCGCCACTGATGAGCAGCAGCGACAGCGGCTCGGAGTAGGTGCTGCGCGAGAACGCGGCCATCGGCATCGCCAGGGCGAGGACGCCCGGCGGCAGCAGGGCCCACCACGGCCCGAGCACCCGCCGCCCAGCCCCGTAGAGCGCCAGTAGCGCAGCCCCAGCGACGACCACGTTCGCCGACAGGACCGCCTGGGTCCCGCCGAACCAGCCGGCCACCGCGACGACACCGGGGACGGTGTGGTTCGCCTCCGGCAGCAGCGGATCGGCGCTGCGTCCGAACCCCAGCCCGACCGTCCGCGCCCCGGGGATGCCCTCGGAGGCCGCCGCAGCCTCGGTCATCGGGACAGTCACAGACGGGTGCTCGGTAAGCCAGAGCCCGCTGAGCGCGTAGACGGCCGGGTCACGGTCCACCGCGATGTGCTCACCGGAGTACCGCAGCTGGACGACGATCCACACGAGGCTCCCGAGCAGGGCGACCGTGGCCGCCCCGACGACGCCCTCGCCCCCCGCCCCGTCCTTCGGGGGTGTCAGCCGGATGCGCCACAGCAGGAGTCCGGCGACCAGAACCGACGCGGCGACCAACCACGGGACGAACCAGCCGAAGGTGACGGTGACCGCGACCGGCAAGGTGAGCGCCAGGGCGGCAAGGGCCACCTGGTCGGGGGCAGCGGCCAGGAAGCGTCGAGCGATGCCCACGGGGCCGGGACGCTACCCGACCGCGACGTCCACAACTGACGCCGACCACCGCGGCAACGGCGGCTGGCGGTGCGCAACTCAAGCACCCTCGACCCCACAGCGTCGCTCAGGCGCGTACGTGCCTACCGCGCAGGCAGCAGCCTCATCCGGTAGCGCAGGGTGTAGTGCGCGTCCCCAGTGATGCCCGAGTCGGCCAGGAAGTCGTGCTCGAGCCGCCTGTTGATGACGTACTCACCAGGCACCAGCGTGAAAGCGCGTGACCAGTCCTCTCCCCGGGTCTCGCTCAGCCGCACCTCGGCCAGCCGGTGGAAGGTGAACGACAGGGTGCCGAACTCCTCGACATCGTGGGTCCGCATGACCTCGGGGCCCCACAGCAGCACCTCGTTGACCCACAGGCTCACCCGGTCGCTGGTTCCCTGCGCGTCGTTGCACTCCAGCGACAGCAGCTCGATGCGGTGCCGCGCGTGCACCGACGGCTCCTCGAGGTAGTCGTAGGCCAGCCGGTATGCCTGGTGGTCGGGCCCGAAGAGGCCCTGCGGCAGCACGACCTCCTGCGACCCGAACCCCCGGAACGGCCGGGTGAAGCTCAGCTCGCCGACCAGGTCGTCGTCGAACGGATCGTGCTCGCGGAGCCGGAGGCAGGCGAACTCGTCGAACTCGACCGGGTCGATGGTGTGCGAGCCGGGCGGCCGCAGCCTGGTCACGTCCCCCTCCCGCATGTCGACCGGACCCCAGACGCCGTACAGCTCGCTCCACTCGGGACGCTGCTCGGTGCGAACGCTCAGCCACATCTCGTCCCCTCCCGGTTCACCCGGGTGCAGGCACTCGATCTCTGTGAAGGCGATGGTGGGCATCGACCGCCTCCCTTCTCCACACCCCCTGGCTACTCCTCCTCATGGGTGACGGCCAGAGGCTCCCGCCTCGCTGCGGGGGCGATCACGGCGCCGTCCCGCCCGAGGGTCAGCCGCGGCGACGTCCGAGGGCCAGGTAGGCGACAGGGCCGACGGGCTGGACGAAGCAGCCCAGCGCCCACGCGATCTTGGGCCCGCGCACGGCCTCGGCCGGTCGTTTCGCCAGGTCGACCAGCGCCGTCGCGGTGAGGGCGATCTCGACGGAGACCAGCGCCAGCAGTGCGGCCCGCCGGCCGGGGGACAGCTCACTCCAGCGTCGCTGCTGCACGCCCCCAGGCTAACCC
>CAYHHE010000130.1:0-720 GCA_964356295.1 uncultured Actinomycetes bacterium
TATGTGGTCAAGCAGGAGCTGGCGGCCTACGGCGTGCAGCCGCGGTGGTTCGGCCTCGGCGACCGGGATGTCGCGACGCACGTGGTCCGCACCCAGATGCTGGCGCACTACCCCCTCTCGGCCGTCACCGAGGCGCTCTGCCGCCGCTGGTTCGCAGACCTGCCCGTCCCCACCCGGCTGCTGCCGATGGCCGACGACCGGGTCGATACCCATGTGGTGGTCGAGGACGAGGAGGGTCGACGGGCGATCCACTTCCAGGAGTGGTGGGTGCGCTACCGGGCCGCCGTCCCCGCGCAGCAGGTCGTGCTCGTCGGCATTGAGCAGGCCCAACCAGGCCCCGGGGTCCTCGAGGCGATCGCCTGGGCGGACGTGCTGCTGCTCCCGCCGTCCAACCCGGTGGTTAGCCTCGGGCCGATCCTGTCGGTGCCCGGGGTGCGGGACGCGCTGCGGGCGACGAGCGCACCGGTCATCGGCGTGTCCCCGATCATCGGTGGTCGGCCGGTGCGTGGCATGGCCGACGCCTGCCTCACGGCGATCGGGGTCGAGACCTCGCCCGCAGCGGTGGCAGGTCTGTTCGCCGACCTTCTCGACGGCTGGCTGGTCCACGAGGGCGATGCAGACCAGGTTCCGGCGGTCGAGGCGCTGGGCGTCCGGGCCCGGGCCGTGCCGCTGCTCATGCGGGACGTGCCCGCTACGGCCGCGATGGCAGCCACTACCCTC
>CAYHHE010000130.1:730-4770 GCA_964356295.1 uncultured Actinomycetes bacterium
TGGCCGCGGAGGTACGGAGATGACCGCGCCCACCCCGCTGGTCGCCCTCCCCGTCCTCGGCATCCCTGAGGTGCGGCCCGGGGACGACCTGGCCGATCTCGTGATCACAGCCGTGACCGCCGCCGACGGGCCCGGCCTGCTCGACGGGGACGTACTCGTGGTGACGAGCAAGGTGGTGAGCAAGGCTGAGGGCCGGATCGTGCGGGGCCGGGACCGCGACGAGGTCATCGACTCCGAGACCGAGCAGGTCGTCGAGTCGTGGCACGGCCCGGCCGGGCGCACGGTGATCGCCCGCACCCGGCAGGGGCTCGTGCTGGCCGCAGCCGGTGTCGACGCGTCGAACACCGAGCCGGGGTCGCTGGTGCTGCTGCCTGAGGACCCCGACTCCTCGGCGACCCGCCTGCGCAGCGCCGTCCTCGACCGGACTGGCACGAACGTGGCCGTGGTCGTCTCCGACACTCTGGGCCGGCCGTGGCGGGTCGGCCAGACCGACGCAGCGATCGGCGCCGCCGGGCTGCGGGTGCTGGACGACCTGCGCCGCTCGGTCGACGTCGTAGGCCGCCGCCTGGACGTGACCGTGCGCGCGGTGGCCGACGAGATCGCCGGCACCGCCGAGCTCGTGGCCGGCAAGGCCTCCGGAGTTCCGACGGTGGTGGTACGTGGGCTGGCCGGGCACGTCCTTCCGTCAGGCGAGGACGGACCCGGCGGACGGGCCCTGGTCCGCCCTCCGGACGAGGACCGGTTCCGGCTGGGCACGGCCGAGGCGATGCGGCAGGCGGTGGTGAACCGCCGCACGGTCCGGCAGTTCTCGGACGCCCCGGTTCCGTCGGCTGCGATCGAACGGGCGGTCGCCGCTGCGGTGACAGCTCCGGCGCCGCACCACACCAAGCCGTGGCGGTTCGTGCATGTGAGCACACCCGAGGTGAGGACGCGGCTGCTCTCCGCGATGCGCGAGAAGTGGGAGCAGAACCTACACGGCGACGGCTTCGAGGACGGGGCGATCCGCCGCAGACTCCGGCGCGGCGACATCCTCTGGCGGGCACCGGCGCTCGTCATTCCGTGTCTGGTGACGGACGGCGCGCATCCCTACCCAGACCGACGCCGCACGGAAGCGGAGCGGACGATGTTCACCCTGTCAATGGGGGCCGGGATCGAGAACCTGCTGCTCGCACTGGCGGCCGAGGGACTTGGATCGGCCTGGATCGGGTCCACGCTGTTCTGCCCGGACCTGGTGCGGCATCTGCTCGACCTGCCGGAGGGCTGGCACCCGTGCGGCACGGTCGCGGTTGGGTTTCCCCTTCGTCCACAACCGACTCGCGAAGTGACGACGGACGGCGCGCTGGTCGTCCGGTAGCTAGCCGAGGCGCCGCTGCACGATGTCCCAGTATCGCGAGAGGAAGGAGTCGACGAATCGCGGCACCGCGATGCCGAAGCCCTCGGGGGGATCAAGATGACCTCGAAGCATCCTCGTGATCTCCCGGTCGGGCGTCACCCTGCTCGACTGGACTGTTGCGCGCCGCGTCCGCAGGTACTCACGGTTGTGGACCAGCCACCGCCACCCCAGCACCTTCTGTGACACCCAGCCGCCACGGACGGCGACTAGCCACAAGCCGAGCTCCACGGGGACCGACGCGGCGACCAGCCATCGGGTCGTGCGAGGCTCGTACAAGGTGAGCAGGTTCACCAGGCGGTTTCGCTCGAGAAGGTAGTACTTGAGTGGATTGCGCGAGAACTCGTAGTGGTGCATCGAGACAGCCTCAGGGACGAAGACGACCCGGAGCCCCCGCTCCCAGCAGCGGATCGAGAGGTCGACGTCCTCGCCGTAGGCGAAGTACACCTCGTCGAAGCCACCCAGGTCGTTCCACACGTCCCGACGGACCGCGAAGGTTGCCCCACTCACGCTGGCGACGGGCACCATGTCCCGGTGTCGGTCCGCTGCCTCGCCATATCCGCCGGCCCAGGAGAAGCCGAGGAAATGGACGGGGTTGCCAGCGGAGTTAAGGAGGTCCGGGGACTGGGCCAGTCGAAGGCTCGCCGTGGCAAGCCCAACCGCAGGGTGAGCCACCGCGTGGGCGAGCGCCGCCAGGCACCCGGCCTCGACGATCGCGTCAGAGTTGACGAAGACGAGCACAGGCGCGGAGGCCGCTCGCGCCCCCGCATTGCAGCCGCCGGCGTAACCGAGATTGGCCCAGGGAGTCTGCAGTCGCACCTCCTGCCTGGACGCAGCCGCACGCAGCGCTTCCCTGTTCGCACCGTTGTCCACGAGGACGACCTCCAGGTCGACGTTCTCCGACGCCAGCAGCGCGTCGACGCAATCCGCCAGGTAGGGCTCGTCCCCGTAGGCGAGGACGACGGCGGACACCTCTGGGCTCACCGCGAGCGCCTCCTCACACGGTCCTCTCGCGGGCGACCGCCCGCTCCCTACGCCGAGACTCGGAGGAGAGCTCGAGTCCTGCCGCAAGCAACAGGCAGACGCCGAAGGTCCCGATGAGGTAGCCCAGCTCCACCTGGCGGAGCAGAGGCAGCGGCAGCAGGAGCGCGAGCCCATACAGCACCAGCCCGGCGACCCAGGCGACGGCAACGACCCGGTGCCGGTCCAGGGCAACGAGCGCCGCCTGCAGGATCGACGCCAGCACAAATGCAACCGTCGCCAGGGTGAGGACGGCGAAGTCGACTCCCTGCAGCTGGTAGTCCGGGCCGAAGAACAGCCGAACGACGAACGGCCCAGCGATCCCAGCGCCTACCACGGCGACCGCGCCCACACCCGAGACGCGCAGCAGCACGCCCCGGAGCAGCACGTGGAACTGGGCTTCCTCACCGCTGCGCACGGCTCCCACGAGGCTGGGGATGAAGCCCGACTGCAGCGCGCTGATGAACATCACCGGAACGCGCACCAGGATGAACGCCGCGAGCAGGCCACCCGTCAGAGCCGGGTCGTCGCCGAGGGCCTGTGCGGTGAGCGGACCGGCGTTGTTGAGACCCTGCGACGCCAGCGACGCCACGAGCAGCGAGCCGAGGTTGGCTGCGACGCCCTGCGTGCCCTGAGTGGGGGCGCTCGGCGTGGGGGTGCCCGCCGCGTCGCCGACCGAGGGCCTGGTAGGGCGACGCCACACGAGTTCGACCATCACCACCAGCGTCACTGCGGCTGCGAGCCAGGCGCCGATCGGAACTGCAGCCGCCACCGCGGGACCCGAGACCACGCCCAGGAGCACCAGACCGGCTGCAACGGCGAGCCGGACGAGCCCTTCCCCCGCGAGCAGCGTGCTGTAGCGCCCGAAGCGTCGATGACCCGCGAAGACACCCCTTCCGAGGTAGATGGCGGCAAAGGCGACCGCCACGGCAGACAGCAGGCCGACGTACGCGCTGTTGCCGTCGAACAGCGTGTCGGCGAGGAACCCACGCCCTGCGACAAGAATCGCCAGTAGCACGCCGGTGAGCAGCACGGCCAGCCAGGCGAGACGGCGGACCACGTGCCCCACGGGGTGACCGACGGCGCATTGGGCACTCACTGCGCGCGTGCCCTCGACCTCGAGGGGCGTGAACGCACCGCCGATCACCGCAAAGACCAGGGACCAGAAGGCGGCCACTTGGCCGTACTGGTCGGGGTCGAGCACTCGTGCCGCGATCGTCAGGTAGCCGTATGTGGCGAGACCCAGCACAACCAGCGCCACGGAGATGAGGGCCGGACCGTGCCAGACTCCTACCCTGCTTCCCCCCGCATCACTCATCGACGTCGAGACCATCGTCGACGGCGAGACCCTCGTTGCCGTGGACTCCGTCGCCAACCCGCTCCTCGAACTTCGCCAGAGCGTGCCGGAGCAAGGCCACCTCCTCGGCGAGCCTCTCGGTCTCGTCCTCACGCCTGCCCAGCTCGAGACTCACCTGCATCGCTATGACGAGCAGCAGGATGAATCCTGCGAAGAAGAGCAAGTTGGCGGGGACGCCGAAACCGAGCGATGCCGCGATCCATGTGAGAAGGCCCGGAGCCAGAGCCAGCACAACTGCGACGACGCTCACGAGGAGCCAGAGCGCCGCATACT
>CAYHHE010000131.1:0-4513 GCA_964356295.1 uncultured Actinomycetes bacterium
CGGTCGGGACGCGGTCACGGTGCTGGCGGACCTGGACCGCTTGGTCACCCGGTTGCAGTCGCCCTGACCTGCGGCATCGATCCCGCGACCCTCCCCCCCCACCCCCCCCGAAGCGGGTGCCTCCTCAGGGCGTCGAGAAGTCGCCGGGCCGAATCGGAACAGCATCACCGGTGCGAGTAGCCGTTCCGGTTCGGCTCCGGCGTTGCCCGCCCGGGGACGTGCAAGCAGGACATACATAGTCGGCGCCGACGCCCGATTCGTCCGGCGAGTCCTGCTGCGACACGCCGAGACGCGTCCGACTATGTAGGTCCGGCTGCTCACCGCAAGCGTTGGAGCAGGCGTCGGCGAGGCTCAGCGGTGCCCCACGCGATGCGGTCGCTGGTGAGCCCCTCGCAACGGTCTTCGCCCAGCAGTGGGAGCGTCGCACTCGGCCGAATCCGAGCGGTCGCCACAGGCGCAGCATCCTGGACTGGGTAGCTACGGCGGCGAGTCGTGTGTGGAGAGCAGATCGAAGCTCCTGCGCCTGCCTCGCACGGGCCGTTCCCTGCCCGATGGCAGAGAGTGTCCAGACCGTTCGCTCGCAGGTTGGCTTGCCGGGGTGGCAGAACGCGGTCCTTGACCGTCGCGTGTACACCCCCAGCACACATTCTCGTCTTCGGGGCCCTCCGCCGCCGGAAGACGAAAGCCCACGTCGCGACAACCGTCCCAACGAGAATGTGTGCTGACGTGGACAGCTACCCATCGCGCCAGCGCGTGATTCGCTGCGGGCTGGACCCCGGGATACGTTCGATCTCGCAGCGGGCCTCGATGTCGACCTTGGTGAAGGTGCAGTGGTTGCGCACCCGACCCTTGGGGAACAGCGCACGGGTGGGGTAACGCTCCTGCGCGGTATCGACGACCCGCTTGAGGGCGATGGTGCCGTCCGGGTCTGCCTCCTCGTTGGTCATCGCGAGGATGCGCTCCCGCATGAGCGCGTACTGGGCAGCGTCCCCAGGATCTCGACGTCCATGGCTCCTCCGCGGGTCAGGTGACGAGGTTGAGCAGGAAGCCGAGAAGTCCTCAGTCAGTCGGCGCCGTGGCTTGGACGATGGCGCTGCTCATCCCCGGGACGACCTCGTGGGTGCGAGTGATCTCGACGTCGGTGAAGCCGGCGTCGGCCAGCAGTCGCTCGTACTCGGTGACGGTGAGCGCGCCGGCGATGCACCCGGCCCACGACCCGCGTTCGGCGCGCTCTGCCGGGGTGAGGCCTTCATCAGCGACGATGTCGCTGATGCCCAGGCGTCCCCCGGGGACCAGGACTCGCCGCGCTTCGGCCAGGACGGCGGGCTTGTCTGGGCTGAGGTTGACCACACAGTTCGAGATGATCACGTCCACCGCTGCGTCCGGGAGTGGGATCCCCTCGATCTGGCCCCTGAGGAACTCGACGTTGGTGACACCAGCCTCGGCGGCGTTGCGGCGGGCCAGGTCGAGCATCTCCTCGGTCATGTCCAGCCCGTAGGCGAAGCCGGACTCCCCGACCCGGCGGGCGGCCAGAAGCACGTCGATGCCGCCACCGGATCCCAGGTCGAGGACCCTTTGGCCGGGTCGCAGGTCGGCCACTGCGGTCGGGTTGCCGCAGCCGAGGCTCGCTGCGACCGCTGCCTCGGGCAGCTCGCCGCGCTGGTTGATGTCGTAGAGCTGCGACCCCAGACCCGGCTCGCTCTCGAGCAGGGTGGGCCCGCAGCAGCCGGCCGACCCGTCGGCGACGTCGCGGGCGGCCCGGGCGTAGCGGGTCCGTATCTCGGTGTGGATGCCCTGATCAGACGGGGACGGGCTCATCGATCCTCCGGGGTGGTCGGTCGGCTCCATCATTCCCCGTCCTTCGACGGAAGTCAATACTGACAGATGTCAATACTGACAGTAGTCGATACGCGGTCTACTCTGTTGCCGTGCCTGCGTCTCGCCCGGTGATCGGCCCAGTGCTCGACCTCACCGCCTGCTGCGACCCGTTGGCTGCCGACGTGCCGGACGAGGCGGAGTCCGCCCGGGTGGCGGCAGCGTTCCGCGCGCTGGGCGACCCGGTCCGGCTGCGGCTGCTCGGACTGCTTCTCACCGCGCCCGCAGGGGAGGTGTGTGCGTGCGACCTGGTGATCCCGCTCGACCGGTCGCAACCGACGGTGTCCCACCACCTGAAGGTGCTGCGCGAGGCGGGGTTGGTCACGGCCACCCGCCGGGGCACGAACATCTGGTACGACGCACGTCGAGACCAGCTCGCCGCGCTGCGCCGCGTGCTCGAGCCGGCCACGCATCAGCCGGCCCCGGTGCGGCCGTAGGCTGGCGCTCAGTCGCTGCAACCACCCCGGAGTGGGGCGGGTGTCGTTGCGGACCGACGGGGACGTCCTTGCTGATGCAGGGGCATGTCCTGGCCCCGGTGATTCCTATGCCGACAGCCGGCGCAGCTGGGACGCGAGGTAGGGACGTGCTCGGCGCTGGCCACCCCTCGTCGCTATCGCCTCTGCCAGGCTGGCCAGGGCGTCGACGACGCGTTCCTCGTCGGGCTGCCAGCCGCGGCGCCGACACTCGTCCAACCAGTCCGCGGGTGTGCGGTGCCCGCGCTCGTGGTTGCAGCGGGGGCACGCGGGGACGATGTTCTCCGGCCAGCTCGGTCCACCCTTGATGCGGGGGACGACGTGCTCCATGGTGGAGGAGACCAGGTGTGTCCCGATCTTCCGGCCGCACCAGACGCACGTCGTCCCGTCGCTCACGGCTGGATGCCGACCCCTCACGCCACGGGGTGACCCAGCGCGACGGAGGCGATCGCGGCCGCGTGGCACAGGGCTGCGGCGATGGTGAGGGCGTGGAACACCTCGTGGTACCCGAACACGTGCGGGACTGGGTCGGGTCGCCGGGTCGCGAACACGATCGCGCCGATCGTGTAGAGGACGCCGCCGGCCAGGATGAGAGCGTTCTCGTACGGGACGGCGGAACGCGCCAGGTCGGGCAGCATCGTCAGCGCCACCCACCCGAGGGCCAGGTACAGCGGCACGAACAGCCACCTCGGCGCCCGGTGCCAGGTCAGCCGCACGACGACGCCGACCGCCGCGCCTCCCCAGGTGACGGCCAGCACGAGCCACGACTTCGACCCGTCCAGCAGCAGCAGGCACAGCGGTGTGTACGAGCCGGCGATGAACACGAAGATCATCGAGTGGTCGACGCGTTGGAGCCACACCCTGACAGCGGGCCTCCAGCGTCCGCGGTGGTAGGTCGCGCTGACCGCGAACAAGGCCGTCATCGTCACGACCCACACCGCGACGCCGGTGCGGGCGCGGACCGTGTCGGCCAGCACCAGGAGCGTCAGGCCCACGGCGGCGGCGAACGGCACCGCCCAGGCGTGCAGCACGCCACGCATACGAGGCCGGTCGAAGACCGGCGTCCCGGCAAAGCGCTCCGCAGTGCTCACGAGGCCTCACGGTACCGGCGGGCCGTCCGGCTGGCACAGTCATCGGGTGGCGGACGTTCGGCTCAACGCGCACCTCCCCGCTCCACCCATCCTGGTATGGCCAAGTTAGGTGTGAAGACGGCGATCTCCCTTCCCGACGACCTCTACGACGAGGTCACCCGTCGTGCTCCCCAGCTCGGAATGAGCCGCTCCGAGTTCTTCGCGAAGGCTGCCCGCCGCTACCTCGGCGAACTGGAAGCCGCCTCGCTCACCGAGCGGGCCAACGCGGTCCTCGCGGCAGTGGGCAGCGGTGACGGTTCCTGGGACGACGTCGTCCGGGGGGCCGCCAGCGGCTCTCGGAGGAGTCCTGGTGATCGCGCGAGGCGAGTTGTGCTGGTTCGACCTCGGACGGAACGACGCTGTCACGAGCGTTCCGACGGGCCGGGGGCCCGTGGTCGTGCTCCAATCGGACTGGCTCAACGGCAGCGCGATCGCCACCGTCATCGTCGCAGCAGTCACCAGCAACACCGATCTCGCAGCCTTCCCGGGCAACGTCTTCCTCCCTGCCGCGGTGAGTGGGCTGAGGCGGGACTCTGCGATCGACGTCTCGTCGATCGCGACGGTGGACAAGGACACCCTCGGTGATCCGGTGGGCGAGGTCCCCTCGTACCTGATGGACGAGGTCGATGCCGGTCTGCGCCGCGTCCTCGGTTTGCGACGCTGAGCAGGAACGACGCTGCTGCTCAGCGCTGAAGCAGGTGATCCAGCGAGCTGCGGTCGGCACGCGTGATTGCTGGCCTCCGTCGTCGAGCAACACCGCGTCCTGGACGCCGCCCTGGCTGCGCGGCGAGCAGACGCGGCCGCGGTAGTCGCGGTAGCCCCGGTGATCCGGTAGCTCCGGTAGCCGTGGATCGTGGACGGGGCGCCGTGGCCGGAGGTCCTGTCGCCTCCGGCGCGGGCTGGGGGGTGGGGTGGGCTCTCGTCGGGACGGTGGGCCGGCAGAGGTGGCGTCCCGTCGCGTCCCGTCCGCGGTCTCGCCCCGGTGATCCACGGCGGGTTTGGTGCTCGTAGCGCACCTTTTCCGCCGTGGATCAT
>CAYHHE010000132.1:0-4473 GCA_964356295.1 uncultured Actinomycetes bacterium
GGTCCCGCACCACGCCGATGAACCACAAGAACGCGATCCCGGCCAGCGGCATCAGGGTCGTGGCGAGGCGGAGCCGTCCGGAGCCCGTCGCCACCCAGCCCGGCTCGACAGAGACGTCGGCAGGGATCGAGGTGCCGATCAGCACCAGACTGGTTCCGAACAGGATCGCGAAGAGCACGCCCGCCCACGCAGCGGCGCGCGGCGTGGTCAGGCGTCGAAGCGACACGGAGGCGGACAGCGACCCGTCGGTCGCGCCAACGCTGCGCCTACGGAGGTAACGGCCGCGAACCCGCGGTGCTCGGGCGCTGGGACGCCGTGAAGCCGAGCCATGCGCGCCGTCCGGCTCGTTGGCATTCCTCACGGAGGCAACCCTTCCCGACGTCGGGGCCCCGGGGCTAGGCCTGGGCTAGGCCCAAGTACGTCACTCCTGCTCGGCGTACGCGCGGTGTGTCCTGATCCGGTGGGACCGCAGCATGGCTCACATGAACACGCGCTTCAGCGTGGCGGCACCCACCGTCAGCACGATCGCGACCGCCCCCACCGCAAGGCCGCGTCGCAGCGGGCCCCCGTTCGTGCACGCCTCGACGGTGACCAGCGCCCCGATGCACAGCGCAACCACGACGCGGGTGACGACCAGCTCGACCGAGCGAGGGGCGAGCAGCAAGGCCACCGACGCAGCGAGGGCGATCGCGGCGGCCATGGCGACCTGGGCGATGAGCAACTGCGCCGGGGTGTGGTGCAGTGGTGGGTCCCGCACCAGGTATGCCGCCAGCGACAGCGCCATCCAGTGCATGAGGGCCAGTCCGACGGTCGTACCCCAGATCAGCGCCAGCAGCTCACCCAGGGGAGGCGGCGCCTCCTCGGCCGGCAGGTTGAGGACGACGAGCAACGTCACGCCGAGGTAGAAGCCCATCATGTCCGCCTCGCGGCGCAGCTCTGCATCGCGACGCAGGCCCCCGAGCACCACCCGAACCCGCCCGGCCAGGGCATCTCGACGCCCCGCCTTGGGCGGCGTGCCAGCGGTCATGCCAATACGGAACGTTGACCAGCCGCGCCAGTCAAGACCTCAGCATCGCAGTGGCGCGTAACGTCCTGTCATCAGCGTGAGGGCGACGACGATCGCCCGACTCTCCGCGCACCGGGCGCGTTCACGCTCCTACCGCCGAGAGGGCGGTCGACTCGCGGCGGAGTGACACGGCCGCGTGCGCACGCTACGCGGCGCTGTGATGCAGTTCGCCCTCGTCGTCGCTGGCCTTCCGCAACAACGCTCGGTCAGCCGATGAGAGGCCGCTGGTTGACGCGCCGACGAGCGTCTGAGGCTCACTTGTTGGGCGCGCCCGAGGGCTGGGAAGGCCAGCGAACATGATGGGGAGGCGGCCGCCGAACTAGATAGTGGTTTCGGCCTCTGGAACTACGTCGATTTTCGTTATACGATATGTGCGTGGTAAGCGACGAGCAGATTCACAAGTGGGCCGACGAGGCCGAAGCGGGGTACGACGTAGATGAGCTGAAGCGTCGAGGTCGCGGACGCCCTGGGCGTGGCGCCGAACCGATGCAGGTGGTGGCCGTGCGGCTGACCGCTGAGGAGCTCGACGCGCTCGATGCGGCAGCAGCCAAGAACGACATGAGCAGGTCCGAGGCGATCCGGGCTGCGCTGGTCCACTTCGCTGCGTGAAGGTTCACCCGAGCGCGCTCAAGCACGGCGTCTCCTCGGACGATGCGATCCAGGCGGCAGAGTGGTCGCTGTGGATCGAGCCCCTGGACACCGACGGCCCTCCCGACCGGGAGTTGCGGCTGGGCTTCGACACCAGGGGCCGACTGCTCGAGACGGTTGTGCTGGTCTTCTCCAGCGGAGATGAAATGGTCATCCACGCCATGCCAGCTCGCAGGAAGTACCTAGACCTCCTGCCGTAATGGCTGCGGTCGCCCTGCTCGTCACCCGGGCCGGGTCTGGCCGCAGATTGGCCACCATGGGGTGCGTCACAGGTGGGCGAAGTGACGCATGCGCTACGGCATGTCGTGAACGCTGTCGGCGGCAAGTGCTGACGTTGCGCGACAGTGGCGAGGGTCCATTCCCGGGCACGTCGGTGGTGCCTGTGGCGGGGGAGCGGACGTTGGCGCTGTGGGCGATCGAGATGTGTCCACGTCAGCTTGGCTAGCTGACCAGGCTCTCGACCCGGTTCAGGTCGTCCTCGTGGGTGTCGTGCTCGACTTCGATGTCGTAGTCAGCCTGCAGGTTGATCCAGAACCGTTCGCTCGTCCCGAGAGCGCGGGACAGGCGCAGGCCGGTCTCGGTGGTGATTCGTCGCCTGCCCCTGACGATCTCCCCGATGCGGGTCTGGCTCAGCCCGGTCGCCTGGGCCAGCCGGTACTGGCTGATCCCCAGCGGCTCGAGGAACTCGGTGCGAAGGATCTCCCCCGCAGTGATCGGATCGTGTGCCTTGGTCATCTCGTTTCCCTCCGTCCTAGTGGTAGTCGACGATCTCAACGTCGGCTGGCCCCGCCGTGGTCCAGGTGAAGCAGATCCGGAACTGGTCGTTCACCCGGATCGAGTGCTGACCTGCTCGGTTCCCGGTGAGCTTCTCCAGCCGGTTGCCCGGCGGGACGCGCAGATCGTTGAGCGTGCCGGCCGCGTTGAGCAGCCGGAGCTTCTTCTGCGCCGCCCGCTGGATGTCGGCGCCCAACCGAGCCGTGCGTTCGCGACGCCAGACCTTCTCCGTGCTCGCATCAGCGAAGGACTGGATGGCCACGCCCGCATGCTACCGTCTATCGATAGTATCGTCGATCAGTGGTGTGCGTCTACGTGGGCGAAGTGACGCGCGCCGAGCCCTCGCTTGTGAGCCCAGGGTTCGCAGGCTCGAGCCGAGCCCGGTCCGGCACGTGCGCTTCGGCTGAGGACTGACGGTTGCCGGTGTTGGGGCTCTACCGGTTCGGGTTCCGCTCCCGTTGGGCTCCTCGGGCCGGTGTGGCGGGCTTGCGGGAACTCGGTCTGGATCTGGCATCCAGTCTTCGGGGTCGACGTCGTAGACCCTCGGCGCGCCGTCACGATGCTGGGCCGTCGGCGATCTCGGTCACGAAATCGACATGTGGGGTGCGTAGGTCGCTGATGGGGTGGCGGTAGATGTCGGCGGTGATGGTGGGGGAGCGGTGGCCGAGGAGGTCGGCGATCTGCTCCAGAGGGATGCCGTGGTCGGACAGCAGGCTCGCGGTGGCGTGCCGGAGCATGTGTGGGTGGAGGTGGTGGATGCCCGCGGTGGCGGTGATGCGGTCGAGGGCGCGTCTGACGTTGGACGGGTCGAGCGCGGTGCCGACGTCGGTGGTGAAGACGAGATCGTCGGGGTTGTGCCAGGCCGTGCCGGCGGCGAGGGCCTCGGCCTGCTGGCGGTGACGCTGGTCCTGCAGCGCCCGGGTGCAGGGTGGGGGGAGGGCGATGGTCCGCCGGCTGGTGGCGGTCTTGGGCGGGGCGAGCACCATCCCGGTCGGGGTGCGGCGCAGGGACGTGTCGACGCGCAGCCGTGGGGGGTCGCTGTCGAGGTCGAGGGCGGGCCAGGTGAGGCCGGCGGCTTCTCCGGGGCGTAGCCCGAGGAGCAGGGAGACGATGATGAGGTTCCCGAGCCGCTCGGTGCGGGCGGCGGCCAGCAGGGCTCGGGCCTGGTCGACGGTGAGCCCGGACCGACTGGCGGAGGGGCCTGCCGGGGGGTTGACGAGGACGGCCGGGTTGCGCAGCAGGATCCCGCGGCGTTGCCCGAAGGTGAGAATGCGCCGCAGCAGGGACAGCACCAGTCGCATGGTTCGGGCCGAGTACCCGGCGCGGGCCATCGAGTCGAGCATGACCTGGATGTGGTCGGGCGTCAGGGTGGTGGCCTTGCGGGTGCCGAGGACAGGCTGCACGTGCCGGGCGAGCAGGGTCGTGTAGTTGTCGCGGGTGTTGTCGGTGACGGTGGCCGGGAGGCCTCGAGCGAGCCACAGTGCGACGAGTTCGTTGATGGTGGCGTCGTGCTGGGAAGGATCCTGCCCGGCAGCCTGGGCGGCCTGCAGCGTGCTCAGCTTCGCTCGTGCCTCGGCCGCGGTTGGGGCGTGGAACTTGCGCCGGACCCGCCGCCCGGACGCGTCAGGGTCGAGCTCGATCTGTCCCACCCAGGTGTTCTTGGTGTGGTCGTAGAAGACCGAACCCTCCCCGTTGGCCCGTCGCCGCCGTCCTGCCACGCCCATCCCTCCCGTCCAGGCCGCTACCCGCGCTGGGTGGAAGCCGGGCAGGGAGCCACGAGGGAGCCTAAGGAGGCGACTGCCCGTGGACAAAGATGGACGGCGCTAGACAGAGAGGCCTCTGACGTGCACGAACGCGGACGCGGCCGGACGGTGGTGGACACTCGCGGCTGCCTGGGGGTCAAGGGTCGTGGGTTCAAATCCCGCCGTCCCGGTAACTGTTCAGGTGCCGACGGCTATGGACTGGCGCTTGTGGCGGGGATCCAG
>CAYHHE010000133.1:0-2218 GCA_964356295.1 uncultured Actinomycetes bacterium
CCCAGCGCAGCCACCTACCTACACCGTCCAACCACCCTAACTTAACGGTATTGCGTTTAGCCCACGTCTAGCCCACGACGATCTTGGGACTTCGTGCTGGCTGGGCTCGGGATCAGAGCCGGCGGGGATCGGGGAATCCGAGGCTGACGTAGCCGGGGCCACGTTTGGCGAGGGATGCGGCCAGCACAGGCGTGTCGACGTCGTGGTAGTCGTGCACCTCGGCGGACGTCTTGCCGGGGTGAGATCGCAGGATCCGGCCGGCGTACTGAACGAGTCGACCTTTGAACGAGACGGGCGCGGCCAGAAAAAGGGTGTCGAGCTCGGGAGAGTCGAACCCTTCTCCGACGAAGCTGCCCGTCGCAACGGCCAGGAGTGGCCCATTCGGCCCCTCACCATCCGTCCGGCGGAGTCTGGCTGTGGCGGCTGCTCTCGCCTTGGCTCCCATGCCACCCTTGAGAACGATGGGCTGGTAGCCCCGAATGGCCAGCCGCTCGGCGAGATCATCGACGTGGCTGGTGCGTTGAGCGAGAACGAGGCAGTGCCGTCCCCGCTCGAGTGCCGCTACGACGTCGTCGACGATCTGCATGTTGCGCAACTCGTCCTCCGCGAGCGCACGGTGCACGCCGGCGATCGTTCCCGGGATGGACAGGTCAACCTCGGCGTCATAGGAGAACCCGGTCGGGTGCACGAAGAGCCGCGGCACGGGCCGTCCTTCGAGCGCCCCTTCGATCGTGTCGGGTGCAGCGGAAGCCCAGGCGTGGCGAACGGGTCCGAGCTGGAACGAGATGAGGTCGTCAAGCCGGTCGCGGCGGTACGGGGTCGCGGTCAGTCCGAGCCATCGGCGTGCGGGGATCAACCGGACCGCAGCCTCGAAGGCGGCGGCCGGGACGTGGTGGCACTCGTCGACAACTATCAGGCCGTAGGCGCCGAGCTTGTCGTCGAGGTCGCTGCGGCGGGCCAAGGTCTGGAGGGTCGCAATATCGACAGCGCCGGTGAGCTTGGATCGCCCACCTCCGATCTGGCCCGGCTTCATGCCAAGGAGCGCCTGGATCTGTGCACGCCATTGATCGGCCAGCGTCTTCCGGTCGACGAGCACCAGAGTTGACCTGGCCACTCGCGCGATCGCGGCGCATGCCATGACGGTCTTGCCGGATCCGGGCGGAGCCACCAGAAGACCCAGGTCGTGCCCGGTGACGTCGTCGACGGCCGCCTGCTGGGCAGGAGTGAGCTCGGCTGCCACTGTCGCCGGCAGCGGTGCGCCGTCCACCCGGTGGTCATCGATCTCGGGCTTGCTGCCGGCTTCCTCGACAGCCTTGACGGCCGTGTCGAGCAGGCCTCGAGGGAGCACGAGGTAGCCGTCAATGGTCTCGTCGTAGGACCGGATGAAGCGAGCGATGTTCCAGGTCGACTGTCGTCGCCGTTGTCGGTCGTAGAACTCGGGGTTGGCCATGGAAGCTGCGTGCGTGAGGGTGGCGTACAGCGCCGGACTGAGCTCGTCTGCTGGCACGCGGACCCCGCTGTCGAGATGAAGGTGCACGATGGGTGCTGATCGAGGAATGGTCCGTGTCGAGTGCGTGCGATGGAGCCGGCGTACCTGGACCCCGACGGCTGGCTCCCGAAGCTTGGTCGCGAGCCGACCGACCTGTGTCGGGGTTAGGCGGTCGAGGGTGGAAAGGTAGGCCCACTGGTCCTCGAACGGCTCTAGCGTGGCGAGGTCCAGGAAGACGGTAGTTCCGTGCTCCCTACGGCTTCTGCCATGCAGTGGGGCGGCAATCAGGTTGCCGAAACGTCCGGTGGGCACGGTGTCTTGGGAGGGGAACAGCCGGTCGTAGCAGCCGAGGTCCATGCGGCCACGCAGTGCGATGGCCTCGCGCACGAGGGCGGTGCCGACCGCCCGTGCGCTGGCAGCCGGTACGGGATCGGTGAAGAAGACCCACACGTGGGCGCCCACGCCGGATCGGGAGACTTCCAGTGCTGCGGGCACGCCTACGGCCCGCGCTGCCTTGAGGTAGGCAAGTGCATCGAGCATCGCCGCCCGGCCGTCGAAGTCGGCAGCCAGCCAGCACGCTTCATCGCGGGGCAGCATGGGGTACAGGCCGATGTGGTGGGTCCCTGTGAGGTGAGCGGCCAGGACGTCCGCGGTGAGCGGGAGGTACCGCACCTCAGGTCACCGCGGCTCATGACAACCTGGCAGTGCCGCCGTCCGCGGGCGGGTGCC
>CAYHHE010000133.1:2318-4403 GCA_964356295.1 uncultured Actinomycetes bacterium
CAGGTCACCGCGGCTCATGACAACCTGGCAGTGCCGCCGTCCGCGGGCGGGTGCCACAGGCGAAGGTCGACGTGCCGGGCCGCCACAACGAAGTCCCTGTCCGTCGTCAACAGGGTGTGGCCACCCGCCAATGCCAACCGTGCGATCAGCGCGTCGATCGTTCCGACCTGCACACCGACGGACCGCAGGGCAGTGCGCACCTGGGCGGCGGCGATGTGATCCTCTCGCGTCGGCACCAGGTACTCCAGCGCGCTGAACGTGTCGATGATCTGCGTCCTGACCTGCTCGCGCACCACACCCTGCAACAACTCCTGCAGGATGATCCCCGTCGTGGACACGACGTCACCGCCGGCGAGCGCGTGGTGCAGCGCACCCACCTCGGGAACGTCGGGGGGTGTGTCGCGGCGCAGCGCCAGCGACCAGACGCTGGTGTCCACCAGCAGGCTCATCCGCGCGAGCGCTCGCTCTTGTGGTCGTAGGACGGGTCCATCTCGACCCGTCCGAACAGCTCGAGGATGCGGGCCTGCTCGCGCCGCGCGATGAACTCCTCCAGGGCCCGTGTTACGGCGGCCTTCTTCGTTCGCTCACCACTGACCGACAGGGCACGCTCGAGCAGATCCGGATCGATCGCCAGATTCGTCGCCATGTGCACCTCCTCACACATAAGGCTACACAAGACGCTGCGCGAGTGGAAGACGGCTGCGCCCGCCGTATCGCCGATACAAGTGTGTGCTCGCGTGTTGGTGAGGGTGCCGTGAGCGGTGGCGAGGGTGGCCTGCCGGGTTCAGTCGTGAGCCGGCGTGGCCGTCCGGGGTTGCCGAGCCGGTAGGCCTTCGGCCGGGGCGTCGTGAGAGTGCGTGGTCGGTCTCCTGGTCGGCGTGGTGGTGGTCCGGTCGAGAGGCTTCGTTGACCCCGGGCGCGACGGTCGCGGCGACGGGGCTGGCAACACTCTTGGCAACACCCCGGACCCGGCTGGTCACACCCCCGCCGGGGATGTTCACCTGTCGTTCATGTCTGGTCACACCGCTGCTGAGCAGGGCACGTAGTGGGAGCGCCCTGCTCACTCGGGCTGGCAACACTCTTGGCAACAGCTGCTGAGGACGGTGGCGGGCGTGACCTCCGATCTGTCTCGGGCCACCGGCATCTGCCCGGCGGCTGCCTGGGATTGCGCGAGCCCGGAGGGACGTCGCGGACGCCGACGGCCTTGTCGCGCGTCTAGCGCGAACCGCTCGCGATCCTCCGGCCGGGTTGCGCGAGCCATCGGACGGACCCGTGGCCGTGCGGGTCCTCGTCTTCTCCCCCGCCCGGGGACACACCCATATGCAGGGGTGGTGAGGTTACTGGTGAGGTTTCTGGTGCGGTTTCTGGTGAGGTCCGGGCCGGCTGGCACGGTTTGTGGTGAGGCCCGGAGCGGCCGTCGCGGGCCCGGCATCAGCTGGTCGGTCGAGGCTCCTCCCCCGGTCAGGCCGCAGCGCCCCTTTCGTCGTGTCTCGGCCCGAGCTCGTGGCCTGCGGGTGTCGGTGTTGACGCCCGTCCGCGCGTACTGGCCCTGTGAGGGAGGTGCGTGATGCTGTCGATCGGCAGGGTGGCGTCCGGGCAGGCCGCGGTGGCCTACTTCACCGGCGGGGCCGACGCCCCCGCCGCGGGGTGCGGGGTCGGCTACTACACCCGCGACAACGCCACAGCGGGCCGGTGGGTGGGGTCCGGCGCGGCGGCGCTGGGGCTGTCCGGGGAGCTCGACCGGGCCGGGGTGCGGGTGCTGGCCGGGCTGCTCGACGGTGTCGGCCCGGACGGGGCCCGGCTCGTCGAGCCGGTGCTGCGGGCCGACCCGCGCGGGCGGGTGCCGGCGCTGCCGATCGTGGCCGCGGCGCGGGCGGCGGCCGCCGAGGCCGGGACGGACCTGCCGGTGCTGCTGGGGTCTGAGCTGTACCGGCACTGGCACACCGCCGCCAGGACTCTCGGCGGCGGTGCCCGGGGGCGGGGGATCCGCGCCGACGTCGCCGCGGCGATCGCGCGCCGGTGCGGGCTGGACCCGGCCGCGGTGTACGAGGCCAACACTGCCGGCGGCGGGGACGCCTTCCGCGC
>CAYHHE010000134.1:0-4367 GCA_964356295.1 uncultured Actinomycetes bacterium
AGGCAACAGGTGTCACCGCCCCTGACTCCCACCTGGCAACGCCCTGTCGTCGGCACCAGCGGAGAGGCGTGGGCGAGTCTTCAGACGGCGCCGACACAAACCCGGGACCGAAGTGCCGGCGGCAGGAAGGCATTGTGGCTTTCGTCGGCGACATCCTCGCTGGCGTTCTGTTCCTGCTGACCGCTTGGGCCCTGTATGTCCTGCTCAAGCCGGTGAGCGCTGAGGTCGCCGTGCTGTCTTGCTGCTCCACACCGCTGGCGTGGCCGTGCGGTGCCAGAACGCCCCGCGCGTGCAACGGGAACGGGCCCGCGCGCCTGCCGCCGTGTCATCGTCCCCACTAGCCTCACCCGCTGACACGTCCAGCCATCGCTCGAACCCCCACCAGGCCTGAGGCCAGGGTGATCGGACCGACAGGCGCGGATGGCCCGCCGGGGTCCATACCGGCGGGTTCGAGCGCGGTGCAGTCGGTGCCCCGCCGCCAGCGGTGGGCGGGCGCGTGCACGAGGCGATCAGGAAGGGCGGGCGGGCTCGTCGGCTTCGCCGGCCCCGAGCGGGGCGCGCATGGTCGTCACGCCGCTCTCGATGCTGCTGGTCCAGGGCAGGTGGCTGGCGCGCAGCAGGTGGAGCATCCCGGTGTTGTCGGCCAGGACGGTCGCCATGACCTGGGTGAAGCCGAGGTGCGCGGCGAGGTCGAGCATGCGTTTGAGCAGTTGCGTTCCGACTCCTCGGCGCTGGTAGGAGTCTTCGATGATGATCGCGATCTCGGCGGCGTGGCCGTCGCCGGGCTCGTCCGGGAAGACGTTGCCGAGGCCGACGATGCTGCCCTGCTCGCCCTCGACGACCAGCGTGGCGCCGCGGTGACCACCCGAGAGACGACGAAGCTGCACGTCACGCCACTGGGCCACCGAGAAGTACCGCTGGTAGCGGCTCTGCTCCGAGCATCGCTCGTGCATCGCTGCGACGGCGTCGGCGTCCTCGGGGCGGGCGAGTCGGATCCACACGGTGCCGGACTCGATCGGCTCGGCCCAGCCGAGCGGGGACTCCCCGGTCAATGATGTGATCGCCGCGGACAGCCGCAGCAGGGCTGAGGCGCGGGTGCGTTCGGCCCGGGCGAACGGTGCCCAGTCACGCCGGAGCACGACGTGACGGTCCATCGTCCACTGCAGCCTGAGCACGTCGACCCGGTCGTCCTCGCCCTGGGTGGCCTCGGCGACCTTGACCTCGTCCGCCTCGACCAGCGCAGCGGCAGCGATCGGCGCCCAGCCGGGGTTCGTCACCAGCTCGGTGGCACCGTCCAGCACCCGGGTGGGCAGGTCCAGTGCGTCGTCGGGTGAACCCGGCATCACGTGAGCGTTCCGGCCGGCTGACATCGCGACCGCGCGCAGCGCGTCCGCGGCGACGCCCTGAGGGGCGGTCAGGGCCACGTCGATCGTGCGGTAGCCCTCCTCCGAGCCGATCACGTACATGGCCACCGTGTAGGCGTGCAGCGCGCTCAACGCCCGGACAAGCCGGGCCACGCCCCCCGGACGGTCAGGGACGTCAACCCGGGCCCGCCAGGGCGTGCCCGCCTCATGGTCGGGCGCCAGCAGCAGGTCCTGGGGGGCAAGCGCGGTCCCGATCCTGGCCATCAGCGCGTTCCACTGCCCCAGCGTGGGACGACCCGTCAGGACCGGGTCCAGGATCGCCAGACCCGCCGACAGGGCCAGCGCGAAGTGGACCACGGCATGGTCGGTGAGATCGGCGTCCAGCCCTCCGTTGGCGCGCACCTGCGCGATCAGGGCGAGAGTGTTGTCCCAGCGGCGCTGGATCCTCTCCGACTCGATGCCGCGAAGGTCCTCATCCAGCCGGGCACGAGTCAGAGCCTCGAGCTCCAGGACGTCCCAGCTGTGTCCGGGGGCGGCGAACACCTCCTGGGCGGCCGCCAAGATCACGGCCAGCGGGGGGGCGGCTCGCGGGTCGGACGCAGCAGCAGCCACCTGCTGGGCTGCGGTCGAGGTGACCTTGGACGCCATCACCTGCTCGAACAGCTCGGCCCGGCCCCCGGTCAGGCGTCGCACGGTCTGGGCGGAGACACCGGCCCGCTTGGCCACCATCGCGACCTTGGTGCCGCTGAACCCGTGCTCGGCGAACAGCTGCGCGGCAGCCTCGATGACGCGACGACGGACCGCCTCGTCGTCCCTGTCCACAGCACGCTTCCTGGCTATGTGCACTGACGGTACAGAGCCGGCACCTTCCCGACAGGTCCCCCTGGCCCGACCGCTCGCCGCACCGGCCGGACTCCTCGCGACAGCGACGGCGAGGACCGCCGTGCATCACGGGTACGAGGCCCGTTGCCCCCGCCTGGCGTGGGGGAGGACACTCGGCCGGGGAGGACAGGTGGACGCGTTGGACGCAGACGAGCCGGGGACATTCGTGGAGCACGGGCCACTGGCCGGGCGCCCGTGGTTGACCAGCTACGCGCCGGGGGTGCCCGGCGATGTGGAGGTACCGACCGAGTCGCTGCCTGAGATGCTGACCCTGAGCGCCAGCCGGTACGGCGACCGGGTCGCCCTGGACTTCTTCGGGGCCGAGACGACCTACGCCGAGCTGGCCGCCGCAGTGAGCCGGGCCGCCGCGGCGCTGCAGGCTCGCGGTGTGCGGGCCGGCGACCGGGTGGCGCTGGTGCTGCCGAACTGCCCGCAGCACGTGGTGGCGTTCTACGCGGTGCTGCGCCTCGGCGCGGTCGTCGTGGAGCACAACCCGCTGTACACCTCCGGCGAGCTGGAGCACCAGCTCGCCGACTGCGGCGCCACCGTCGCGGTGTGCTGGGACAAGACTGCACCCACGATCGAGGGCCTGCGCGCGACCACGTCGCTGACGACCGTCCTGGCCGTCGACCTCAGCCGGGCCCTGCCGTGGCGCACGCGGCTGGCCCTGCGGTTGCCCGTGAGGAAGGCGCGGGCGGCCCGCGAGGCGATGACCGGCCCGGTGCCGGCCGAGGTCGCGCGCTGGGAGCCGATCGCGCGGTCGTCGCCCCCTCTCGGCTCGGGCCATCCGTACCCGCGACCCGAGGACGTCGCGTTGCTGCAGTACACCGGCGGGACCACAGGGACGCCGAAGGGCGCGATCCTCACCCACCGCAACCTTCGGGCGAACGCGGCGCAGGGCCGGTCGTGGATGCCCGGACTGCAGGACGGCGAGGAGACCGTGTACGCGGTGCTGCCGCTGTTCCACGCCTACGGCCTGACGCTGTGCCTGACGTTCGCGGTGAGCATCGGGGCGACGCTGGTGCTGCTGCCGCGTTTCGACGTCGACCAGATGCTGGAGGCCATCCGGCGGCGTCCCCCCACGTTCCTGCCGGCCGTGCCGCCCATCTACGCGCGGGTGGCGACGGCAGCCCAGGACCGTGGCGTCGACCTCACCTCGATCCGATTCGCGATCTCGGGCGCGATGGCCCTGCCGCCCTCCGTGGTCCAGCAGTGGGAGGCCGCCACGGGAGGACTGCTGGTGGAGGGATACGGCATGACCGAGACCTCCCCGGTGTCCCTGGGCAACCCGGCCGCCTCGACCCGCCGGCCCGGGATGGTCGGCGTGCCGTTCCCCTCGACCCGCATCCGCATCGTCGACCCCGACGACCCCACCCGGGACCTGCCGATCGGGGACGAAGGAGAACTGCTCATCCACGGGCCGCAGGTGTTCGCCGGGTACTGGAACCGCCCGCAGGAGACAGCCGCCGTGCTGCTTCCCGGCGGCTGGCTACGAACCGGCGACATCGCCGTCGCGGATGCCGACGGATTCGTCCGGATCGTCGACCGGATCAAAGAGCTGATCATCACCGGCGGCTTCAACGTCTACCCCTCCGAGGTCGAGGACGCGCTGCGGGAGCTCCCCGAGATCGACGACCTCGCCGCGGTCGGCATCCGAGGCGGTGGTGACGCGGGCGAGGAGGTGGTGGTCGCCGTCGTTCCCGCCGCCGGTGCCACCGTCGAGCCCGAACGAGTCCGCGCCTTCGCGCGTGAGCGGCTGACCGGCTACAAGGTGCCGCGCCGGGTCGTGGTCGTGGACGAGTTGCCGCGCTCGCAGGTCGGCAAGATCCTGCGCCGGGTCGTCCGCGACCGGATCGAGGCAGCGGGCGCCGACACCGGCTGAGGCCGTCCCGGGAGGTCCTCGTGGCCAAATCGAGCACCTCGGATTCTGACGGTCGTTCTGGTCAGCAGGGTGCAGCGGTCCTCGCGGCCCTTGCCATGGCAGCGGACGTGCGCCCCGGTGTCGAGGTGGACCTCGCCGCGGGTCAGGCCGGTCAGTTCGGACAGTCTCAGGCCGGTGTGGATGGCCAGGTGCAGCAGGGTTGTGGTCGCGGCGCCCGAGCCGGGTGGATTGGGTCGGGC
>CAYHHE010000135.1:0-4360 GCA_964356295.1 uncultured Actinomycetes bacterium
AGGCACGACCCCAAACTACACCCGTGTAACACTAATTGAACGGTATTGCCGTTAGTCGTATGTCTCGTGCATCGCGCGGGTGCGGCTCGAGGCCCCGGACGGGGTGGGGAACAAGACCATCGCTGGTCGTCACGGGGTGACCGCAGTGACGGTCCGTGACTGGCGGGCGACGTTCACCGAAGAGGTTGACCAACTGTGGCAAGGTCAAGCCCGGTCGGGGACGCGGACCGACGTCCGCGTTCGGGAACCGGGTCGAGGCCTCGCTGAAGTACACCGTCCCCGAGTCGGCGATGGCCAGTTCATCGGCGAGCATGATCGGCTCACCGTGGACGTGGTCTGCCAGCACCGTGACCGCACCGTCGGTGGGGTGGACGGCAATCAATCCCAGGTCGGCGTCAGCCACCACCAGCCGCCCGTCCGCGTCAATCTGGACTCCCAGGGGATCGCCAGCGGTGGCGACCACGTCGACGGTCTCAGTTGCCGGGTCGATCCGCACCGCCCCGCCCCCCCGACGTGAGCGCCGCGCATCCCCACCACCGGCGGACGGTCGACCCGACCCGGCCGATAGACGCCATCACAGCCCCCTCTGCCTGCCAGTCCACAACTGCACGACGATGCTGTCCCTCTACTTCCCCTACCGCCCGGCACTCTGTCGCGGCAGAGGCAGGAGTCCCGACCCGATCCCGTGGCGGCCGGTCCTCCCTGGGTGTGATCGCAAGGCAAGCGACGACGACGAGGACGACCAGCGGCACATCGCCGCGAGTCGACCGCACTCATCGCGGCATGCAGATGTGTGCGAACGCGTGCACCGGGGGTGAAGCGCGCCAATGGCCCTGGAGGGCTGTGCTAGCGGAGTCGTTCCACGGGTTGCCCGGTGACTTCGGCGATGAGTTCGTAGTCCTTGTCCTGGTGCAGGACGGTCAGCGAGGACAGCTCGGCGGCTGCGGCGATGAGCAGGTCGGGACGGTCATCGCCAACTCCGTGGCAGCTGCCTGGTCCATGTACGAGGCGCCTCTGACGCTGCTCTGACCTGCTGCGTCACACCGGCCGCGAAGGACGCCCGACTCTGCCGCCGGGAGGGCGTTTCGCAATCAGGTCTATCGCCTTCGGTCGGGCCGACGAGCGTGCGGCATACCGCCCAGACGGGGTCGGGTTGACCAACGGACCCGCGACCAAAGCCGTCCGGCGCCGCCCGGGTTGGTTGGCGATCGAGGTGCGCGAGTTGATACCGAAGTGATACCGTTGATGTCATGGCCATGACACTACGACTGACCGACGACGAGACCGAAGCCCTACGCGCCCAGGCCGAGGCTGAGGGCCGCTCCATGCAGGACATCGCCCGCGCGGCCGTGCGGGAGTACGTCGACCGCCGCACGCTGCGCATGAGGGTCGAGCACGCTCTGGACGAGCTCACCCCGCGCTATGCCGACCTGCTGGACCGCCTCGGCCAGTGACCCACTACCTCGACCTGGAGACAGCTCTCCTGGTTGCCCAGCGTGCTACCGGCGCCGAGCCTCTCGTCGCCGACTACGGGCTCCTCGAGTCCGCCCTGGCCCGCCCTCGCTCGACAGTCCTCGGCCACGACGCCTACCCGACCTTCCACCTCAAGGCTGCGGCACTCCTGCACTCCCTGGCCAAGAACCACTGTCTCGTTGACGGCAACAAGCGGCTGGCCTGGCTCGCGACGGTCGTGTTCTGCCACATCAACGGCTGGCACGTCGACGCTCCCGACGATGCGGCCTATGACTTCGTGATCGCCATCGCTGACGGCACGCTCACGGAGCTCGAGACCATCGCCGACACACTGTCCCGCGCACCCGGCAGCGACATGTGAACACGTCAAGGTCATGCGGCGGCAGGCGTCCCCAGAGTGCGGCACATCGCCGCGAGTCGACCGCACTCATCGCGGCATGCAGATGTGTGCGAACGCGTGCACCGGGGGTGAAGCGCGCCAATGGCCCTGGAGGGCTGTGCTAGCGGAGTCGTTCCACGGGTTGCCCGGTGACTTCGGCGATGAGTTCGTAGTCCTTGTCCTGGTGCAGGACGGTCAGCGAGGACAGCTCGGCGGCTGCGGCGATGAGCAGGTCGGGGATGGAGGGAGCGCGGTGATGTCCCCGGTCGGCGAGCATCGCTTGGACCGTGATGGCGCGGTCCTCGACCGCAGGGGTCAGATACTCCGCGGGCATCGATGCCAGCGGGGGACGACGCCTCGCGGCACGCAGGTCACCCGCCGACCGGGCGCTGTATCCGACCTCGAGGAGCGTCACGCTGCAGATCCGTATCAGGCCGCGGTCAATGCGCTCGGCCCACAGGTCGGGCTGCTCCGACCGGCCGAGGCGCACCAGCGCGGACTTGTCGATCAGCCACTGCGTCACCGCCACGCCTGGCTCATCACCTCAGGGTCGGCGAGATCGGCGAAGGTGTCACCAAAGGCTTGCAGGGCCTCGGCGGTGACCGGCTCGGCAGAGCCGACAGCGGCACGCATCATCTGCCGGCGCAGGTACTCGGCCCGCGACAGACCGAGTCGGCGTGCCTGGGCATCCAGCGCCTCGACAACGTCGTCCGGCAGATCGCGAATCAAGACGTCGGTCATATCCCCTCCTCCATCCCGGGCTGCTATCGCACGATATCAGTTCTCGGGGCCCGGGTCGGTTCCGGCGCGATATGCCCGCCGGGAAGCAGAGGTGGCAGCTCTCGGCACCCGTAGCCGTGCCATTCCAGGTGATCCGGATGTAGGGCGAGACTCCATCACGAAGCCCTCGAAGTTGCAGGCGATGAACGCGACCGCGGGCGTGCCGAGCCTGGCGGAACGTGTCGAGCCGGTGGCAGCGGGACACCTCGATCTGCACCGCGGTGTCGGGCGTGGGTCGGGTGACGGCCCACTGGTTGGCCCGGGCGGGGTGAGACCGAGCCAGTTGGGGCGCAGGGTGCGCAGCAACAGGCGCGCGCCCAGCCGGGTGTGTGTCAGCAGGACGAACAGCCCGCGCTGGGTGTCCCCAGTGGTCAGGAAGGCGTGGTGGACGGTGCGGATCGCGTCCGGCCGCTCCCAGCCCTGCTCGCGCAGTGTTCGGTTGAGCACCGCGACCGGCAGCACCATCTCGAACAGGTAGATCTGGTTGGCAAGCTCGTCGGGTCACTCGAGGTCAGCAGCTGATCGAACACCCGCTCAGCGGCCGCCGGTAGCTCGGGGTCGATCAGTCCGCTGGCCTTCACCGTTGAGCCCAAAGCGGAGCGCCCCAGGCGGAGGAGAACGCCTCGAGTCGGCACCGCCAGCATCGCCACAGCCTCCTGCTGTGGGTCGGTTCCGCGTGCTCCACTGCCAGTCTTGATAACCACGGTCACGCAGCGCCGGGGGCGTGCAGGCCGACGGGCTGGGGTCGGACCAGGTCGAGGCGGACAGCAGCGCCGGGTCGGTGTCCCTGCGCTGGGCGGAGGACGCCGACCCGCAGCGCGTGGATGCGTCCAGCTCGGCGGGCACGGTGACCGTCCTGCTGCCCGACCGCAGGGGGACGGCCTACGCCGTCGACGCCGACACCTCGGCCGGCAGCACGCGGGTGGAGGTGCGCACCGACCCGCAGGCGACCCGAACGGTGCGGGCGCAGAGCAGCGCCGGGTCGGTGACCGTCGCCTACGGGTGACCGGCCGCCCGGCCATCCCGCGCCGGACGCCGGCCGACAGCCAGTGCCGCGCACGGCTCGCTGCCGCGTGCCGCGGCTGGTCAGCATCCTCGCGGACGTGGGCGTCCCGGGACCTTCGACCCATCGCTGCGGCTGCCTGCGGGTCGACGCTGGCCGGGAGCCAGGCTCATCGAGTAGGAGGTCGCCATGACGATTCCTGCGCCGCCCCCGGGCGACGACCAGGCACTGCGCGAGCTGGCGATGAAGCGCATCAAGGACAGGCGGGACTTCCAGAGCCACCTGGTGGTGTATCTGGTCGTCAACGTCTTCCTGTGGGGACTGTGGGCGCTGACGGGCGGCCCCGGGTCCTTCCCCTGGCCGGTGTGGGTGACCTTGGGCTGGGGGATCGGCGTAGCACTGAACTGGTGGAGTGTGACCCGGCGCCCGATCACCTCTGACGATGTCGACCAGGAGATGAAGCGACTGCGCCCGAGCTGACCCGCCGCGACGCTCCCCGGACTCCCAGTGCCGGTGCCGGTGCTCTGAGGCCTGGTCGGCCGACGCAACAACCGCCGCTACATCGACCCGGTCCCAGAGGCGAGCTGATCGGACCGACCCCACGTCGCTGGCACACCCCCGGGAGACCACCGCCACCTGGCCGCCGGAGCTCCCGAAGCGGACCCGCAGGCAACCCACCCCCAGCCGCCGAAGAACCCCAGGCCCGGCGTCACGCGGTCATCGGC
>CAYHHE010000136.1:0-4263 GCA_964356295.1 uncultured Actinomycetes bacterium
CCGCGACTGAGCTGGTCACGGTCGGCCCGGTGTCCGCGGCGACGGGCTTCACGCCGTAGGACTTTCCCCGGATGCCTACTGTCGAACGTCCTGTCGAAGGTCCTGTCGAAGCTCGGCCGTCGCGGGACCGGCTGGGACGGCGGGGGTTCGAGGCCAGGTCCAGGTGGAGCGCAGGATGAAGGCCAGGAGCAGCACCTCGACTCCGATGGAGAGGGCGCAGAAGGAGGCCCAGTCCGAGGACTCCCCTGCGGCGTTGAACACCGTGACGGGGATGTACAGCGATGCCACGACGAGGTTCGTGGCGCGGTTCACCCGGGCGGGCAGCGTCATGGAGAGCATCACCATCAGGGCCGGGATCGCAATAAGCGCGAGGAACGCGGTCAGCAACGCAGGGCTGATGTCGAACTCGAAGACGACGCCGGGCTTGTGGAGGTGTAAGTAGTCGACGTAGATGTAGAGGAACATGAAGCTGGTCCATGCCGCGGCGAGCTTGGCCTGCACGGGGATCGGCGGGTTCTCGAGCAGGTTCGGGGTTGTCGTTCGGATGGTCATCGGTTCTTCTCTCTCGTGGAGCGGTCCGTCCGCCGGAGTGGCGGCAGGTCTGGGCGTGCATACGCACGGGTGGGGTCGTTCTCGTCGGTCCGGTCGTCAGACGGTGATCACGACCTTCCCTCGGGTGTGGCCGGCCGCGACGTAGCGGAGGGCGTCGGCTGCTTCGTCGAGGGGGTAGGTGCGGTCGATGACGGGCGTGACCTGCCCGGTCGTGAGCAGGTCGGCCAGGGTGAGCAGGTCCTGGCGCTTCCCGAACGACGTGAAGGGTTTCAGCCGCTGACGGGTGAACCCGGACAGCACGCGCGCTTTGGCGATCCGACCGAGGGGGCCGAGCCAGCGGCCGCCGCGTCCGCTGTTGGGGATGAGGGTGCCGGTGGGCGTCATCGCTCGGCGGACAGTCGCCAGGGGCTGGGCTTCCACGTTGTCGAGGATGACGTCGTAGCGCTTCGCGGTGCGGGTGAAGTCGGTTTTCGTGTAGTCGACGACGTGGTCGGCACCGAGCGACCGGACCAGGTCGACGTTGCGGGTGCTGCACACACCGGTCACCTCGGCGCCAAAGGCCTTGGCGATCTGTACGGCGAAGGAGCCCACGCCGCCTGACGCGCCCGTGACCAGCACCGTCTGGCCTGGTCGAACGTTCGCGATGTCGCGCAATGCCTGCATCGCTGTCATGGCCGACGTGGGCACCGCTGCCGCGTCCACGGCCGACAGGTTGGCAGGCACGGACACGAGGTTGTCTGCCGGGACGCAGGCGTACTCCGCGAGCGTTCCAGCGGTGCTCCAGCCGAACACCTCCTCGCCGGGGCGGAGAGCGGTGACATCCTTCCCGACCGCTGCCACCACGCCGGCGAGGTCCCTGCCGGGGATGCCGTGGCGTGGCCGGCGGAGCCCGAACGCCAGGCGCACGATGTACGGCTCACCGGTCATGACGAAGTAGTCGCCGGGATGTACTGAGGCCGCGCCCACCTGGACGAGCACATCGCCTCGACCGGGCAGCGGTAGCCCGACCTCGCAGGACTCGAGCACTGTGGGCGGGCCGTAGCGGTGCTGGACGGCGGCCCGCATCGTCGCCGCCCCGGCCGGACTCGCCCCTGGCACCAGGCGGTCTCCGGCATTCGATCGCTGTTCGGCTTTCATAGAAGCTCCTCACGTCCAAGGTGGACTCTCGCTGGTTCGTACGCCGTACGTCGTACGCCGTACTATGGGCGTACGCTGTACGATTGTCAAGCCGCGCGAGGGAGCGAGGAGATGACCTGTGTCTGTGAGGGAACAACGCCAGGTCGCGTCAGACGCGGGACTGAGCAAGCAGCGGGTGGTGGCCGAGGCGGTCCGGCTCGCCGACCGCGAGGGGGTCGACGGGCTGAGCATGCGCCGGCTGGCTGGCGCGCTCGGCGCGGGCGCGATGTCGCTCTACCACTACGTGGCCAGCAAGGAGGAGTTGCTGGACGCCATGATCGACGTCGTGTTCGACGAGATCGAGCTCCCGCCCGAGGAGACCGACTGGCAGTCGGCGATGCGACAGCGGGCGATATCCGCCCGACAGGTTCTCGCACGCCACCCGTGGGCGATCGGCCTGTTGGACTCGCGGACATCGCCGGGGCCCGCGAACCTCCGCCACCACGAAGCGGTCACCGCCTGCCTGCGGAGAGCCGGCTTCCCGGTCTTGATGGCCACGCACGCCAACTGGTTGCTCGACAGCTACGTCTACGGGTTCGCCCTGCAGGAAGCCAGCCTGCCGTTCGACACCGCCGCTGAGCTCGCGGACATGGCCGAGGACGTCTACCTGCCCCAACTTCCTCCTGACGAGTTCCCCTACCTCAACGAGTCCGCCGCGGCGCTCGTCGCTGCCGGCTACGACCCGGCCGAGGAGTTCATCTTCGGCCTCGACCTCGTCCTCGCCGCCCTCGAGCCCCTGAGAGCCTCCGCATAGCGACGCTCACGGACCGTCGCGCGGCCCTCTGCACCGCAGCTCCGATCCATAACCGGCGCACCGGGTGTTCCTACGGGCGTTCTTCTCGAGTTGCGGATGCCGTGGGTGGGGCGGGCGTCAGGTCTTGATGATCCTGGCGATGGCCTGGGTGGCTACGGGGACCATGTCGCGGGCCTTGTTCTGGTCGCCGGCGGCGGCGGCGGTGGCGACGCAGTGGCCGACGTGTTCGTCGAGCATGCCGATCGCGACGTTCTGCAGGCGCGCCGTTGACTGCGGCGCTCTGTTGCATCACGTCGATGCAGTAGGTGTCCTCCTCGATCTGGCGTTGTAGTCCGGACCTGGCCTTCGATCCGTCGTCGCGGTCGCCCCCGAGCCTGTGCGCACTCGCCGGACCCAGGCCATCAACCGACCCTACCGACCCGAATTGGTGCCTTGACGACGCACTAACCAGACGCATCGCCCCAGGTCAACGCACCTGGCAGCCAGCCCCTTCAACGCCCACATCCTGATGGGCGGCGTCGCGGGTGCGCTGGCGTTCCTGATCGCCGGTCTCAGCCTGGCCGCCCTGCGGCAGCCGCGGCCGCAGCTGGCCCCACCGGCATCCGAGCACAGCCGCCACCGCGAGACGGCGGGCGTCTGATCGATCCGTGCATGCGGAGCCCGGCGCCGACCGATCGAGGATCCGTCGCTCCGCAACTGCCCGGAACACGAGAGGTCTACTCCCGACGAAGCCACAACATGCCGCATTGAGGGCGGTCGACTTGCGGCGGAATGGGGCACTCCTTGACGGGCACCCCGTCGCCCTCCGGTGCCGACGAGGTAGGCGGTCAGCGTGAGGCGGCGACCAGCAGCTCGGCGAGGGTGTATCCCAGGCTCCGGGCACGATGACGAACGTGGACATCAGCAAGCCTCCTCGGGCGCAGAGCCGCTCGGTGATGGGCGTGAGGTGAGCCTCCGTGCCCACTCGCCGCTGACGATCGCGTCGACGTGCTCATCATCGCTGACCCGGTTGAGCGTGGCTACGGGACTGTCGGAGAGGCCGCTCTGGGATGGACGGCGGATCTGGCTATGGCCGAGCCTCGGACGTGTCGGAGGGCTGGAGATGTCCGCCAGCATTGAGTGGGTCGCGGGCACCAGCTGTCGCAGCGAACAAGCCCGGAGCAGCGCGCGTTACGCGGCGGTGTGGGGCGGGTGCCAGGTGGCGGTCATGCGGACGCGACGTCGCTTCCAGACGCACGTTCCAGTACCGCTGGTGGTACCATTATGTTGTGCCTTCGGTAGCCAAGATCGTCGCCGCGATGCGCGCGAACCCGCGCAACATCCGCTTCGACGACCTGGCCAAGGTCTGCGAGCACCACTTCGGCCCGCCGAGAACCAGCGGTGGATCGCATCGGGTGTTCAAGACGCCATGGCCGGGCGACCCACGGGTCAACATCCAGAACGACCAAGGCATGGCCAAGGCCTACCAGGTCCGCCAAGTCCTGGACGCTATCGAGAAGAAGGAGGCCGGCTCATGAGCGAGACGATGATCGACGTCACCCGCTATACGTACCGGGTCACCTGGTCGGTCGAGGACGAGGAGTACGTCGCCACCTGTGTGGAGTTGCCCTCGCTGTCCTGGCTGGCCGACACCCAGGAGGACGCACTGGGCGGGCTTCGCGACCTCGTCGCCGAGGTGGTCCGGGACCTGACCGACACCGGCGAGACAGTGCCCGAACCGCTGTCATCGCGGTCCTACTCGGGCAAGTTCAACCTCCGCGTCGGCGAACAGCTCCACCGCC
>CAYHHE010000137.1:0-4209 GCA_964356295.1 uncultured Actinomycetes bacterium
TGCAGTGCGCATCTCTAGCCAGATTGAGCGCCAGGCCAAGCGGTGGGGCATCGAGTAGGTCTCGGTTGACTTGTCCACCGGCTCAGGTCCCCCTTCGGGCGGATCCAGGAGGTGCCTGGGCGTCACGGTGGCCGAAGTGAACCTGCCCCACAGTGGGCGGTGTGACTCGCCCTCCGATGATCGGCCTCTCGGCCCGCCGTGACCGTCCGTGCTCGATTGGATGATCGGCGATCACCTGACGTCATTGATGTGAGTTACCGGGACTCTTGACGCTCATCCACCGGAGTGGTTCACTCGCCATCAACTGAGATGAATCGACTACTAGGGATGGGAGCGCTCATGGGAGTCATCACCAGTCTGGCGGACGTCGTAGCGCAGGCCGTACCCAACCCCGGGCCTATCGCGCCCCCCGGTATGGGAGGACCCGCGAATCAACTGCTCGGCTGGATGAAGTGGGTCGGGATCATCGCCGGGATGGTCGGTTTCGGCCTCTGCGCCCTCATGATGATCCTGGGCCGCCGCAACCGGTCCAACATGGCGGTTGACGGCGCCACAGGCATCCCTTGGGTCCTCGGCGGACTGTCGCTCATGGCACTCTCCGCCGGCTTGGTCGGCGCCGTCCTCACGTGACATCCATCCACCGGGCGGGGGTTCGCCATGAGTGATCGTCGAGTGTGGCTCGCCGGGGCTGTCGTAGCGGGGACCCTGCTTCTGGTGGCGGGGATCATGCTGGTGCAAGACCGTGACGCCGTTCCTAGCGCCGGCCCGCAACCGACCCCGTCGCCCGCGATACAAGCGACTTCGACTCCCGCGCCCCCGGACCTGACCTGGGAAGAGGCCGGAGGCGTTGCCCTCCCCGTCTCCGGAACGCATGGCCCACGCCTGACGCAGGACGGGCTCGCCAGCGGGTGGTCGGAGAGTGAGCCCGGTGCGGCGATCGCTGCCGCGCACCTGCTGATCAGAACCGGGCCGACTGTCGGGCCCGAGGTGTTCGAGCCCACCATCACGGGTCAAACCACAGGCCCCAACGTGGCCGCCCTCAAGCTCGCCGTCAACGAGCAGTACGCCGAGCTGCAGACCAACTCGACAGCGCCAGCAGCCGGCGCCCAGCTCGTCGGCTATCGCATCGGTTCGTACGGAGACGATGCCGCCACGGTCGACCTCGTCCTCGAGTCGGCTGACCTGTCAGCGTCCGACCGCTACCTGCAAGTGACCGTCTCGCTTCGGTGGATGAACGACGACTGGTGGCTCGTCGCGCCGCCGAACGGCGACTGGGCTCAGGTCTCGACCCCGCTCGGGTCACTGCCCGACGGACTCCAGCGGTACGAGGACCTCGGCTGAGATGGCGTGCATCCCCGCCATCCCTTCGACGTGCCTGGTGGACGGTGCAGTCGATGCCGCCACCGGTTTGGTCGGCAACGCCTTCGCCGACGCGATGCGCGAGGGCGCGGCCTGGGTCATCGAGACCACGGTCGGCTGGTGGATCAACGTCCCGGCCGTCGACCTGACCCGATCTCCCGCCGACACGATCCGCGGCTACGTCCTGTGGCTCGCGCTGGTCGTGGCGACCGCGGGGGTCATCTGGCAGGGCATCCAGCTCGCCGTCTCACGCAAGCCCGATCCCTTGCTCAACGTCGGGCGGGGACTCTTCCTCGTCGCGCTGTGGTCCGCGGTCGGCATCCTCGGGCCCGCGCTGGCCCTGCGCGCAGGCGACGCTTTCTCGTCCTGGGTGCTGGGCGAAGCCGCTGGCGGACGAGCTGCCGATCGTCTGGTCGCCGTCGCGAGTCTGGCGCCGATCCAGTCGGCCGGCGCCGTCATCGTCCTCGGGCTGCTCATGATGATCGCCGGGCTCGTCCAGGCCGTCCTCATGATGTTCCGCGAGGGCTCGTTGGTGATCCTCGCTGGTGTCACCGTGCTGGCGGCGGCGGGCTCGTTCTCGACGGCCACGCGTCCGTGGCTGCCACGGGTGATCGGCTGGATGCTCGCCCTCATCTGCTACAAGCCCGTCGCGGCTCTGGTGTACGCGTCGGCGCTGGCACTCGTCGGCGACTCCTCCGACCCACGCACCCTGCTTGTCGGGCTCAGCATGATGGTGCTGGCGATCGTCGCACTGCCTGCGCTGATGAAGTTCTTCACCTGGACAACGGGCTCGCTCAACTCTTCCGGCGGGTCGGCTACCGCGGCTCTCGCCGGCGCGGCCGCGGCGAGCATCCACGCCCGTGCTGTCATGTCGGGCGGATCGGCGTCGATGCCGTCGTCCCATCAGGCGTCCCACATCCGCTCCGACCTTGGCCCGGCCGCGGGGGCCGCCGCCGTCGGCGTCCCGGCGACCGGGGCTGCGACCTCAGCCGCGTCAACAGCACCAGCAGCGGCCAGTGGTGCGGCAGCCACCGGTGCGGGCGCGGCGGCTGGCCCGGTCGGTGTCGCCGTGATGGGGGCGGCGAGCGCCGCGTCCAACGCCGCGCGCTCGGCCACCGACACCATGACGAAGGAGCCCGACCGGTGACGGCAACCCGGGCTGACTCCGAGTTCCGCATCCGGACGTACGGCGGATGGCGTCGGGCTCGCGGGCTCGGACTGTTCGGGCTCTCGTCCGCAGGCACCGTCGTCGTGCTCGCGTGCGTCGTCATCCCGCTCATCTTCGGAGCCATCTCGCTACGCGCCGGCCTCATCGCGGCCGTCCCGGCGGCCGTGGTCGCCGGAGCGACTCTGGCTCGCGTCGATGGGGTGACCCTGGGGCAGGTCGTCCAGCGGCGGTTTCGTTGGTGGTGGGGGACGCTGCGTGGTTACGGCACCTTCCGCTCCGGTGCGGTCGTCGAGCACGCCCGAGCGTGGTCGCTGCCCGGCCCGCTTGCTGCCACGTGTCTCCTGACGGCGACCGACGGCCGCGGCCAGAACTACGGGCTGATCTGGGACCGCCGCACCGGCTTCTTGACAGCGACGCTCCGCTGCGCTGCCGCGTCGACCTGGCTAGTCGACGGTGAGGACGCCGACGCGTGGGTGAGCAATTGGCACTCGTGGCTGGCCGGCCTGGGCTACTCACCGGTGATCCGCTGGGTGAGCGTGACCGTCGACACGGCGCCCGAGCCTGGGACGACGCTTCAGGAGCACGTGCTGCCGCAGCTCGACCCGCGCTGCCCGTCCGACGTGAACGCGCTGATGCGCGAGGTGGTGGCTCGCTCCCCCGCTGCCGCGGCCGACGTCGAGACGCGGGTCAGCATCACGTTCGACCCCGGCCGGTCAGCCCAGCGGCATGGCGACCCCGACGACAAGGTCGCCGAGGTGGGCCGCATTCTGACGGGGCTTGAGTCCGCCCTCGGGTCGTGTGGCGTCACCGTCCTAGGCAAGGCGACGGCTGAGGAGCTGGCCGCCGTGGTGCGGGGCGCCTTCGATCCAGCCTGCCGCGGGGAGGTCGAGAGGCTGCTGGCATCGCCTCCTGAGCGGCGAGGGCAGGCCCTTGAGTGGGCGGACGCCTCGCCAGCCGCCGCAGAGGAAGCCTGGGACCGCTACCGCCACGACTCCGGCGTCTCGGTGTCGTGGGGGTGGCACGAGCCACCTCGCCAGCAGGTGACGAGCGGCGTCCTGACTCGTCTGCTCTCGCCGGGCCGGTACGGCAAGCGCGTAACGATCCTGTACCGGGCACTGTCAGCGGGGGAGTCCGCTCGGATCCTCGAGGAGCAGGTCAACGCCGCAGCGTTCCGGGACGCGTACCGGCGTTCGCAGAAGCGGGACGAGACCGCCCGCGACGCCGCCGACCGCATCCGTGCCCAGCAAGCCGCACGCGAGGAAGCCCAGGGCGCCGGCGTCGTGCTCATGAGCATGTACTTGACCGCCACCGTGAACGACGAGCGAGAGCTACCCGCCGCCTTCGCCGACATCGAGGCTCGGGCCGAGCAGTCCAAGATCCGGGTCCGCCGGCTGTTCGGTAGCCAGGCCGCCGGGTTCGCCGCCACACTTCCCGCCGGTGTACATCCCGTCCACCTCGCCACCAGGGGACGGCGATGACTCGCACGCAGACTGCGCCGCCCTGGGGCTGGCGCGAACGGGGACGAGGCCGTCTGGCCCACGTCGAGGTCGCACCGGAGTACCAGGCCACCACCGTGCAGGCCTGCGGGCTGTACCCGTTCACAGCTGGCTCGGGTGCACCGTCCACAGGGGTGCCGTTCGGCCGGCACATGATGTGGGGCGAGGTCGTCTGCTGCGACCCGT
>CAYHHE010000138.1:0-4096 GCA_964356295.1 uncultured Actinomycetes bacterium
CGGGGTGGACCGGCGCCTCCTCCGGGTAGTGCTCCTCGGAGCCCATGAGGAAGCGCCCGCCCTCGATGCGGACCATGCCGTCCAGGGCCGCCGGGACGCTAGTCACGACCGGTGAACGCCGCCTCGATCTTGGCCTGCACCTGGTCCATCGCGAAGCTGGCGGCCTTCTGGCGGGGTGGGAACGCCAGGAACGTCGAAAGGAACTGGCCCACGATCGCTTGCGCCGGCACGACGAGGAAGATGCGGTCCATGTACCAGTCCCAGTAGGTGTTCGACGTCGCGTCGGCACGCTCGAACGGGTCGGTGCGCAGGTTGAACAGCTTGGGCGCGCGCAGCACCACCAGGGGCTCCAGCCACACCGCGACAGTGCCCGGCAGGCGCTGCTCCATGAAGACGAGCTTCCAGTTGTCGTAGCGCATCGCCACGAGGTCGCCGTCGTCGGAGAAGTAGAAGAACTCGGTCCTCGGGCCGTGCTCGGCCTGACCGGTCAAGTAGGGCAGGAAGTCATACCCGTCGAGGTGCACCCGGAACGTCTTCCCCGCGGCCTCGTGCCCGTCGAGCAGCTGCTGCTTGACATCCGGGTCGCCCGCCGCCGACAGCAGCGTGGGGAGCCAGTCGAGATGGCTGATGATCTCGTTGGACACCACCCCGGCCGGGATCCGGCCGGGCCACCGCACCACCTCAGGCACCCGGTACGCGCCCTCCCAGTTGGTGTTCTTCTCGCTGCGGAACGGGGTCATCGCCCCGTCGGGCCAGCTGTTGATGTGCGGCCCGTTGTCGGTGGAGTAGATCACGATCGTGTCCTCGGCCAGTCCGAGCTCGTCCAACGTGTCCAGGACCCGGCCGACATGGCGGTCGTGATCGATCATCGTGTCGTGGTAGATCGACTGCCACCGGCCCGCCTGGCCCCGACTGGACGGCTTGGTGTGCGTACGGAAGTGCATGTGGGTGGTGTTGACCCACAGGAAGAACGGCACCTGCTCGGCGTGCTGGCGCTCGATGAAGTCCACCGCACCGTCGATGATCTCGTCGTCGATCGTCTCCATCCTCGCCCGCGTCAGCGGCCCGGTGTCCTCGATCTCCTGCGTCCCGTCGGGGTGACGCCGGCAGCGCAGCACCCCGCGCGGACCGAAGTTCGCGCGGAAGTTCGGGTAGCGCTCGGGGTCCGGGTAGTCCTCGTGCTCCGGCTCCTCCTCGGCGTTGAGGTGGTAGAGGTTGCCGAAGAACTCGTCGAACCCGTGGTTGGTCGGCAGGTGCTCGTCCCGGTCACCGAAGTGGTTCTTGCCGTACTGGCCGGTCGCATAGCCGAGGGGTTTGAGCAGCTCGGCGAGGGTGGGGTCCTCAGCCTGGATCCCGGACTCCGCGCCGGGCAGGCCGACCTTGCTCAGACCGGTCCGGTAGACGCTCTGCCCGGTGATGAACGCCGCCCTCCCGGCGGTGCAGCTCTGCTCGCCGTAGGCGTCGGTGAACCGCATCCCCTCCTCAGCCAGCCGGTCGATGTTCGGCGTGCGATAGCCCATCAGCCCGTCGCTGTAACAGCTCAGGTTCGTGACGCCGATGTCGTCACCCCAGATGACGACGATGTTGGGCCGGTCCGCGGGCATAGCTCTCCCAGAGGTAGATATGACGGCCGTCACCGTCGTGGAGTCGGGAGCCTAACGGGCATGCTGCGGTGGGCACAGGGCGTTGCAGGATCCGCACCGTGCGACACCACCGCGCTCACCGGTGCCCGAGCAGCCCGGCGAGGTCGGCAGCCAGCCTGGCTGCCCTGTAGCCGCCGCAGCTGGCCTGCAGCTGGCGTCAGTCGCTGAGCACCTCGCGCAGCCTCACCCGGCGGCCCGACATGGTGAGCCCGCGCGCGTAGATGCGGGAGGCCAGCAGGGCCAGCCCCACGGCGGTGACGGCGACCAGGGCCATGGCGAGGACCAGCTGCCACGGCGGCACCAGCCCGGAGGCCCAGCGGACCGGCATCACCAGCGGAGCGCTGAGCGGGAACAGCGACGCGGCCACCGAGCCCCACGCGTTGGGGTCGGCCACGGTCACGGTGACGCCCAGCACGTACGAGCCGATCAGCACGACGTTGGCGGGCAGCGTCGCCGTCCCGACCTCGTTCACCTTCTCGACCAGCGTGCCGAGGGCCGCGAAGACGAAAGCGTACAGCAGCATGCCCAGCGCGAACCACACCACGCCCAGGGCCACGTCCCCGGAGGCCGAGGGGGGCACGGCGAGGGTGTCGTTGGTGGCCAATCCGGCGGTGGCCGGCACGGCGAGGGAGGCGATCTGCACCAGTCCGAGCATGCCCACGCCCAGCACCGTGCCGACCAGCAGCTGGGTCGGCCGCAGCACCGCAAGCAGCACCTCGGAGATGCGGGTGGACTTCTCCGTGGCCACCGCGGTCGCGATGGAGGTCCCGGTGAGGATGAGTGCCAGGTACAGCACGATGCCCACGACGAAGCCGACTCCGGCGCGGCCCTCGTCGGCCACCCGTCCCACGGGTACCTGCTCCGGTGGTGGGGCGGTCTGGACGGCGGCGATCTGCTCCGGCGTCAGCCCGGCCTGGGTCAGCGCCTCGGTGGTGGTCTGCGCCAGCACCGCCTGCGAGACCAGCCCAGGGAAGGTGCTGACGCTGCGGGCGGTGACGTAGAGGGTCGTCGCCGTCCCCGTCCCGGTGACCGCGACGTCCGCGTCGCCGTCACGGACGGCCTGCTCCGCCGCACCGGCGTCGGCCACTCTGACGAACTCGACCTCGAACCCGCCGGCGTCGGCGGCGGCCTCCAGCGGCGCGGCCAGGCTCGGTGACGTCCCACCGACCGTTGCCAGGGTGTAGCGCGCCTCCTGCTCGCCGATGATCCGGGGGACGACCACCACGGCCAGCCCCAGCAGCAGCATGAGGGCGGTCACCACCCGCCACGACCGGGAGGCCCAGCCCTCGGCGATCGCCCGCCCCGCAACCAGGCGCATGCCGGCCCACCAGGACGACCCATCCATCACACGGCCCCCGCGGCGGCGCGGTCGGTCTCGCCGTCCTCCACAGCAGCGAGGAAGAGCTGGGAGAGCGTGGGCAGGTCCAGGCCGAAGTCGGTGACTGGCCCGACCGACCGGGCGGCGTCGAGCACCGCGAGCGGGTCCACGTGCGGGGGGAGGTCCAGGCGCAGCCCGTCGGCGAGATCCTCGACCACGCGAACGTCGGCAAAGCGCTCGAGCCAGTGCCGGGACGCCTCCGGCGCCAGCCCGAGGCGCAGCTGGCGCCGTCCGGTCTCAGACCTCAGTGTCGCCACCGACCCCTCGAGCACCAGGCGGCCGTGGTCGATCATGACGATCTGCTCGCACAGGTCCTGCACCAGGTCGAGCTGGTGGCTGGAGAACACCACGGTGCGCCCGGTGGCCACGCGGTCGAGCAGCGTGCGAGACAGGTCGTCGACGGCCACCGGGTCGAGCCCCGCGAACGGCTCGTCCAGCACCACGACGTCGGGGTCGTGCACGAGGGCGGCGCCGAGCTGCAGCCGCTGCTGCATGCCGCCGGAGAGCGTGTCGGTGCGGTCGCTGAAGCGGTCGCCAATGCCCAGCTCGTCGAGCAGCCTGCGGGCCCGACCGTCGGCGTCCCGCCGGGTCAGGCCGTGCAGGCGCGCCATGTAGACCAGCTGCTCACCCGCCGGCATCGCCGGGTAGAGGCCCCGCTCCTGCGGCATGTACCCCCAGCGTTGGCGGTGCCGGAAGCCCACCGGCTCGCCGTCCTGCAGCACCCGGCCGGCGTCCGGCTCGATCACTCCGAGCAGCACCCGCATGAGGGTGGTCTTGCCGGCGCCGTTGGGGCCCAGCAGGCCGGTGAGTACCCCGGGGCGCACGACCATGTCGACCCCGGCCAGGGCCTGCCGGTCACCGAAGCGGTGGCTGAGGCCGACCGCTTCGAGCATGGCTCGACCCTAGCCTCCGCCGAGCGGTGCGACGGGGCACCCGGCGCCTCCTCGTACCGGTCAGCGTCCCGTTGAGACCCGGACAAGCAACAGCGCGCTGACGACGAGCACCCAGCCGGGGAAGACGAGTGCGGCCCACAGCTTGAGGGTCGTGACGACCAGCAGCGTCAGAGCGAGGGCGT
>CAYHHE010000139.1:0-4089 GCA_964356295.1 uncultured Actinomycetes bacterium
CGGCGGGCGGCGGCGGCTTCGCCTTCTTCGAGTTCGCCGCGGTGGGCGTGCCGCTCGTGTTGGTCACGATCGCCCTCTGCCTGCAGTTGGGGCCGCGGCTCATCCCGAGGCGGGCCTCGCGCGCGGTGCCGCCCGATCTCAGCGGCTATGCGGCCGAGGTGGCGGACCACTACGACCTGAAGACCGGCTTCGCTCGGCTTCGAGTCAGCTCGACCTCACCCGCCCTGGGGACCCCGGCGCACGAGCTGGGCTGGGACGAGACGCCCGGCCTGACCCTCGTCGGCGTGCAGGCGGCCAGCGACGTGCCGAGAGGCCCGGACCACCGGCTCGAGCCCAACGACGTGCTTGTCGTGAGCGGCCCGGACGCCGAGGTGGACCGGTTGGCCGGTCGAGTGGGCCTCGCGGTGACGATGCGGCGCCGTCCGGTCGACGCTGGGGAACTACTCACCCACGAGAAGGGTGTGGCCGAGGTGGTGGTAAGGCCACGATCCGGCCTGGCGGGCCAAGTGGTGTTCCCCGGGCTCGTGCGCGGCGACCTCGTGGTGCTGGCAGTGCGTCGGCGCGGCCGCGACCGGGGGCCGCAGCCCAGCGAGCTGGAGGAGGGCGACACGCTGCTGGTGCGCGGGTCGTGGCAGGCCGTGGACGTGCTGGTCGAGGACCGGGACGTGCTCGTCGTGGACGCGCCCGACCTCATCCGGCGACAGGCGGCCCCCCTCGGCCCGGCGGCATACAAGGCCCTCGCCGTGCTCGTCGGGATGGTGGTGCTGCTCGTCGCCGGGGTGACACCAGCCGTCGCCGGGCTGGTCGCGGCGTGCGCGATGGTGCTGCTGCGGGTGGTCGGGGTCGAGCAGGCGTACCGGGCCGTGTCGTGGCAGACGCTCGTGCTCATCGGCGGTCTCATCCCGCTGTCGGCGGCCATGAGCGAGTCGGGGCTGGCCAGCCGCATCGCGACCGGGATCGTCGATGTCGTCGGAACGGGACGGCCTATGCTGCTGCTGCTCGCCATGTTCGTCCTCACAGCCGTGCTCGGGCAGTTCGTGAGCAATGCCGCCACAGTGCTCGTGGTCGCGCCGATCGCCCTGGCCGCGGCCGCGGAAGCCGGCGTGGGCGTGCAGCCCGTGCTCATGATCGTCGCCACCGCGGGTGCGGCGTCTCTGCTCACGCCGATCGCCACGCCGGCCAACACGATGGTGATGGGCCCGGGCGGCTACGGGTTCGGCGACTACTGGAAGCTCGGGCTGCCCATCATGGCGGCCTGGCTGGTGATCGCCCTGGTCGTGATCCCGCTCGTCTGGCCGCTGACGCCCTGACAGGGCGTGCCCCGCCTACTCACCCGCAGGAGTCCCAGGCTCATGTGCTGGGCAGTGCTGCACGTAGCGCGTCGCGAACCTGCAGCAGCACAGGCGAGCCGGCGCGGTCGCCGTGACCTGATAGGGACGGCAGACCGGGCCAACCCTCGTCGACCCAGGGGAAGTCAGCGAACGGCTTCGGCGCGGGGTAGCGCGGCAGTACGTGCTGGTGCACGTGCCGGTCGACCATCATGAGCATGAGGTAGTTGACCTTGGCCGGGGCGAACGCCCGATCGAGGGTGGCCTCGACGAGCCTGGCGGCCCCGGCGAGGTCAGCACCCTCGTCGGCGGTGATGTCGCCGAACCGAGTGGCGAAGCGGGCCAGGGAGAGCACCCCGGCACCGAGGGTCGCGGGAGAGGGCCGCACCGACCACACCCAGTGCTCGGTGCGGGCCACCTGCAGGTCGTCCAGCCGGAACTTCGCGTGGAACTCCTCGAGCGTCTCGGTCATGAGCACCTCCGATCGCCGCCCCGCCCGACCCTAACCTCCGTGCCCGCTGCCAGGGCCGCGGGTGGGGGCGGCGCCGGCCGCGAACGGGCTCGTCGCTGCGCGTTTGTCTCAGACCCGCGACCTACCGTGCCTCCCCGTCGGACAAGGAGGGCTCGTGGACCACGACCACCTCACCTCGATGCTGCTGCATCACACCCGGATGGCGACTTCTGAGTGCCGGCAACGCCGCCTTCGTTGCCACGGTCCTGCATCGTGACCGCGCGTGGCAAGCACGAGCTCACGTGCTGGCCTCGGCCCAAGGTGCCGCGCCGTGGGATCAGGCCCCCCACGGAAGCCAGGGCGGCTCGGCTGGCGGCCAGGCATTGGGACTGGGAGGTCCCGCCCTTCGGCCCTGCCCGTCGCCGCCCGCACCGACCTATCGTGGACGAAGCGAAGGATCCGGACGGGAGGTCGGATCATGAGGCAGTCGTGGCGGGTGACGTGGATGGTCATCGGCGGCATCATCGGGGGCTGGGCCGGGTACTGGATCGGCCACCTGCTGGGATGGAGCGTCAACGCGCAGTGGCCGCTGCACGTCGGCGGCGGGACGGGCGCGATCCTGGTGTCCATGGCGATGTCGGTCCTGGGCGTGCTGATCGGCCGGCTGGCGGTCGGACCGCGTCCGGACCAGCCGTCCCCCCGCAGGTCCGGCAGCCGCGTCGGGCCGGGTTCGCGAGCCTGACCGCCAGCGCTGGACCGGGACCCTGGAGGTTCGTCGGCCCAGCGGGTTGCCCCTGGCTCGAGGGATACACCCCTGACGGAGGGTCGTGGCACGGACCCGGATGAACGGGAGTTTCTGGTCATCATCCTCTCCCAACGGGGATCAGGCTCGCCTCGGCAGGCGACGGCACAGAGCAGGCACTGCGGGCGGTCGGCACTGGCCGGGGGAGCGGCGTCGCGGTAATGGGGAGACGTGGCCGACGACGGGCGCACGAGGGCGGCGAGCCTGATACCCGACCATCCTGGGCTGCGCTTTGTTGGCCGTCGGCCTCGCGGTCTGGACGACCGTCGGTGCGGTCGGGCTGGTCTTCGTTGCGGCCGGGGACGCGCTGGTCCTGATCGGGTTCGCGCGGATCCTGCGGCAGCGCCGATCCCCGAGCTCGAGGGGATGATTGAGGCGCAGCGGGTTGGGGCCTGACCACCCTCAGGGGCTCATGGTCCAGGCGCCGTCGCAGGACAGCACATCGGCGACGAACGCCCCCTCCGCCGCGGGCGGGAGCGACGGTCGACGGAGCAGGGGAAGCGCCCTCTGCTGCTGTGCGGGGGTGGCGGTCGGCTGCCCGTGCAGCGAGTCGTCGGGCTGGTGCTGCTGCCGCCCGGCTCGAGGATCGCGGCGATGCTCGGCCTGTTCACGATCGCATCGCGGCGACCTTGGCAGCCGTCGTGGGACGAGAGTGGCTGTCTCACCTGCGGCGTTCCGGTCCAGCGCAGCGTCGGTCAGAGTCGCCGGGAGGGCGCGGGGAGGCGCTGCGCCGCGACCTCAGGTTCGACCTGCTCGACCCCTCTCTGTTCGCCGTTCAAGCCTACGGGCTTGCGGGCGCTGACTGCGCTCGCGTAACTCGTGGGTGTCGGTGGATGGACGGTCGGATCTTCGACCACAGGTACGACAGATCACGCCGAGCTCAGCGGTTCGTCCCGTCTCGCACGTCGTTCGCGCTGGCGCCGAACATAGGCGGCCAGGGATCGCGCCTCGACTCGCGTGAGTGCCCGAACGTGGACGACGTCGATGTCGCCGGCGGCGATGAGGCGGTACATCGTCGAGCGGCTGACGCCGAGGCGTTGCCCGGCCTGCTCGACGGTGAGCAGAACCTGGTCGCTGGTGCGCAGGGTGACGTCGACGACTGCTCCAGCATGCCCGTCGGCACAGCATGACTGACCTGGATCGTGACCGGCCGCTGTGGCGGGCCACGCTGATCAGCGGCCTGCCCGGTGGCCAGCCAGCCATCGCTCTCGTGGTTCACCACGCCATCGCCGAAGGGCAGGGCATGGTCATGCTGGGCGCCGGCCTGCTCGACTTCGCACCCACGTCCACGGTCGCCCACGAGCCCATGCCTCCCGCTCCCAGCCCCGGCCGGGTCGGGCGCGCGCCGTCCGCTTCTCGACCCTCACCGCGATCTGCGACGCACTCGCCTGCCAACCCGGCGATCTGCTCAGCGTCCGGCCACCCACCTCCCAGTCCAGTGGGTCACGCCACCCGCACGTCGTCGACACGATGCTTCGGTCGCGGCGCCGGGTCAGGACGGGGTAGTC
>CAYHHE010000140.1:0-4033 GCA_964356295.1 uncultured Actinomycetes bacterium
ACCGCCCCTCCACCATCCGCGCGGGCCCGGCGAGTGCGTCGTTTCCGCCCAGATTGACGCGCCCTCAACGCTTCCATCCAAGGGACTGGTCGCACGGGCCCAGGGCCTGTGCTCATCGGATGGTGGATCAGGGACCGAGGGTGCCGATGGGGAGCACCGTGACGCGGTCGGGTCGGCGGTAGGCGAACCCAGTTGAGGTGATGACGCCCAGCGCCGCTGGCGGACCAACTTTGGCCTGGTCGACCTTCTCAGCGAAGGCCAGCAGGGAGGCTGCCGCCCTATCCGTGTCGGCGGAGTTCATCTTCACCTCGAACGCTCCCCATCGACCATCGGGGAAGGTCACGACGACGTCGACCTCGTTCTGGTTCTGGTCTCGCCAATGGTGGACCCGCCCGCCGTGCTTCTGGACGTAGATGCGGACATCGCGTACCACCAGGTTCTCGAAGAGGAAGCCGGTGGCGTTGAGATCTCCAAGCAGCTGGGCGGGCCCCTGGCCGAGTGCGGCGACTGCGAGGGAGGGATCGACGAAGTAGCGGATGGGTGACGACTGCAGCGGAGTGGCCGAACGCATGTGTGGCGCCCAGGCGAGCGAATCCTCGATGAGGCGCAGCCGGTACAGCGAGTTCAGATACCCGTAGACGGTGGGCCGACTGACCGGGCCTTCTCCGCCGCCAACATCCCTGGCCAGAGCAGTGACCTTTGCGGCCGTGCCGACGTTGCGGGCCAGCGAGTTCAGTAGCCGGCGGATGTTCTCAGGGTCGCGTCGTCGTACTCCGAGCTCTTGGATGTCGACCAGGACGATCTGGTCGAGGTAGTCGCGCAGCCACCGCCCGGCGTCCTGCGTGCTGGCGCCGAGCAGGGTCGGCCAGCCGCCGATGCAGATCCGCTCAATGAGGTCAGGCACGGTCAAGCCCGAGTCCCGCGCGGCGACCTTGGCATCGGCCATGACCGCTTCCAGCGACGCTTCGCCGGTGGAGTGACCTGACTCCAGCAGCGACATGGGTCGCATCTGGATGATCGCGATACGGCCAGCGCCTGAGTGCCGGTTGACGTCCTCGCTTGGGGTCGCCGACCCGGTCAGAACGTATAGGCCCGTCCTTGGGGTGCGATCGTCGACCGCGCGGCGCACCTGGTCCCACAAGGTGGGGACGACCTGCCATTCGTCGAACAACACAGGGCTGGGACTGTCGAGCAACAGGTCAGGGGCGACGTGGGCTGCGTTACGGGCCGCCATGTCGACGTCGAGCCGGTAGGTAGTAGTTGCCTTCCGGGTCGCGGACTCGGTCTTGCCGCACGCCTTCGGACCCTCGATGAGAACGGCGCCGATGGCGCTTAGCCGTTCAGCAAGTTCACCGTCCACGACACGCTTGCGGTACGCCCCGCCGGCACCCATCAACTACCTTCCCGTCTGCCCGACCCGAACGACGCTTTACAGAAACCATAGCGTTGATTTTACAGATTTCATAAGCCTGACTGAGCGCAATCGATCGCTCTTCACGTATCGCCGCCACTGACTTACCAAGGAATCCGCAGATCACGCGTCAGCGGGACCACCAGCACCAGCACCAGCAGCAGCAGCGACTCGGGGAGCCGCAGGCGAGCCTCGACACGCTGCCGGACCCCGTGGTCGGGGTGCAAGGTGGCGACGCCGGAGGGCCGCTGGGTCGACCTGGCAGGCGAGTACGTGCTGGGACCCCCGCCGGCACTGAGCACCGTGCCCCTCGGCGCTGACGTTCGCCTGCTCGTCCGCCCCAGTGCCGCGGGCGCGGCCGAGGTGGTAGGACGCCTCGGAGCTGCCGACCTCGTGGCGGTGTCCAACGCCCGGTTGGCCGCGCTCACCCGGGCACACCGGCGTGAGGTACGGGAATCGCAGCGGCGGATCGACGCACTGTCCGACCACGAGCGGCTGCGGATCGAGCGCGACCTGCACGACGGCGCTCAACAACGGCTGGTCGGCGTCAAGATCCATCTGCGGCTGGCCGAGTCGTCGCTGCCGGCCTGGCGGGCCGGTGACCTGGCTGCCGCCGAGCAACAGGTCCAGACTGCCATCGAGCGGCTGCGTTCCCTCGCGCACGGGGTCTTCCCTCGGCTACTGGCGGCCGAGGGCCTGGTCGCCGCGCTGGAGGACCTGGCGAGCCGGACCCCGATGCTGCTCGACGCCGGCGCGCTACGCACCGTCGAGGCCGACCTGCCCCTGGACCGGAGAACCGCCCTCTACGGCGCGGTCATGGCTAGCGTGCCTACCATGGCTGCGACACAGGCCCCCGACCGGGTCGACATCCGCGGCTCCGTTCGACCGGCTGGGTCGTCGTGCGTGTGGCTGCCCCCACGGCCGTGCCCGAGCCAGACCCGACCAGTCTGCAGCAAGCCGCCGACCGGGTCGGCGCGGTCGGCGGGCGACTCACCGACCACCGCACCCCCGGTGGCTGGGAGCTGGTCGCGGAGGTGCCATGCGAGTCGTCGTAGCCGATGACGTCATGCTCGTGCGGTCGGGACTCGCTCGCCTGCTCGCCGACGCCGGGGTCGAGGTCGTCGGGGAGGCCGGAGACGCCGACGAGCTCATGCGGCTGGTGGCGTTGGAGTACCCGGACGTGGCGCTGGTCGACATCCGGATGCCACCCACCCACAGCGACGAGGGGCTCGTGGCCGCCCGCCTCATCCGGGAACGGCACCCCGGCACCGCGGTGGAGCTGCTCAGCAGGTACGTCGAGCCGAGGTACGCCCAGCGGCTGCTTTCCGACCAACCGGGAGGTCTGGGGTACCTGTTGAAGGAGCGGGTGAGCGACATCGCCGTGCTCGTCGACGCGCTGCGTCGGGTCAGCGAGGGCGAGTGCGTCATCGACCCGACCATCGTGCGACGCCTCATGCAGCGCCCGCAGCCGTCGTCGGCGCTCAGTCACCTCACCGGGCGGGAGCGCGAAGTGCTCGCTCTGATGGCCGAGGGCCAGTCGAATGCTGCCATCGCCGCCCACTGTTTCTCAGCCAGCGCACCGTCGAAGCCGTCACGGCGCTGGTGTTCCGCAAGCTCGACCTCGACCCGTCCCCCGACGTCAACCGTCGCGTACTGGCGGTGCTCACCCTGCTGCGAGGGTGATGCAGGGCGTCCGGCGAACCCCGCGGGTTCAGCCCGCCGGCGCGTCCCCGTCGCAGCTCGTCAGCAGAGTCGGTGCGCCGCCCGATCGTTACGGCTGACCGACGCCGATCCCTCACCTCACCCTGGAGGGTGGTGCGGGTGAGGTCAGCGGCCACGCACCAGGCCCGTGTCGTGAAGCGATCGCCACGCCAGCTGCGCCAGGCGCGTGTCCCTGGATCGACAGGTGGTTGAGGTCCTCGGTGAAGTCGCCCGGGCGCTCGACTGACATTGAGAACGCGCTGTGGTCGTGGTCGCAGTTGCTGTGAGCATCGCACACTCTCGCCTGGATTCGCTCGTAGGCGACGATGATGCGCTCGAGACGGCGGACCTCCCGAGGCACGAGGTTCCCCTCCGGGTCCACGAACACGCACGGTGTCGCCGGGCCCATCATCGCGCCGAGATCGCGCCTCTGGGTCGGCGTGAGGGACTCGACGTAGGTCTCGGGGCTCCCGTACTGGGTCACCATGAAGACACGCGTCGATGGAGACATTGAGGCCACACTCTCAAGAAGCGATGCAACCCCCCGGCCATAGGCGATGACGTCGGCAGGGGTGGCCGGGCAGGTCAGGTCACCGTCGATCGCCTGCACCAGGAGCAGATCAGGGTGGGCCTCGGCCACCTCGATCGCCTGCTGCTCGATGTCGCTGATGCTGGCTCCACCCTGCGCCGCGTTCGTCACGTGACCCCCGATCTGGGGGTTCCGGACGAGGAGCCGCTGGTAGACGCTGCGCACGGCCGGGTTGGGTCCCGACGCCCAGGTGTTCGTCTTCGTGTCGCCATTCTCATAAGGCACAGTGCTCTCACCGGTGGCCCCCGAATGCCCCACCACCGCCAGCGAGTCCGGGGCCACCGCGTTACGAACCGCTGCCACCGGCTGGTCAGCGCTAGCGACCTCGGCGG
>CAYHHE010000141.1:0-4024 GCA_964356295.1 uncultured Actinomycetes bacterium
GAGTCGGCGGTCGGGTGGGAGTCGACCGGACCTCGGATCAACCTGGGAGTGTCCGAGACCTGGGGCGACCACGGCCGCAGTGCCCTCTGGCTGGCCGGTGTCACCGACACTCCTGCCGACCTGGTGTTCGCCCTGGACCGTGCGGTGCTGACTGCCGACGAGATGGCCGCCGGCCCCCGATCGTGGCGAACCTACGACGACCCGTTCGACGCTGTCTGGAGCAGTCGAGGCGACCAGGACGTCCAGGAGGCCTCGTCAAACCCGGCATCCACCCCGACTATCGACCGGTTGTGTTTCGCGACCGCAGCACGGGCACCGCCTTCCTCACCCGCTCGACGATGACCAGCGGGCACACACTGCGCTGGGAGGACGGACGGGAGTACCCGGTCGTGGACGTGGATGTCTCGGCCGCGAGCCACCCCTGGTGGACGGGCCGTCAGACGATGGTCGACACCGAGGGACGTGTGGAGCGTTTCACCCGCCGTTACCAGGGCCTCGGCCAGAAAGGCCATGGACGATGAAGGTCCGATCCTCGCTGAAGGCGCTCAAGAACAAGCCCGGGTCCGTCGTCGTCCGACGCCGTGGCCGCCTCTACGTCATCAACAAGCAGAACCCGCGGTGGAAGGCCCGTCAGGGCTGACTCCCGCCGCCACCGGTCCACGGGAGCTCGCTCGGCTGGGGCATACTGCGAGACAGGAGGTCCTCCCATGGCGTCGACCGCCCCCACACCGACCCGTTCGACCCGCCAGCGTGCCGCTCTGGCGGCCCTGCTGGCCGAGCTGACGGAGTTCCGCAGCGCCCAGGAGATCCACGAGCTGCTCCAGCAGCGCGGTGAGAACGTCGGCCTGTCCACGGTCTACCGCAACCTGCAGGCGCTCGCGGACTCCGGCAAGCTCGACGTGCTGCACCTGGGCTCGGGTGAGGCGATGTTCCGGCAGTGCAGCACCCGCCACCACCATCACCTGGTGTGTCGTGTCTGCGGCCGGACGGTCGAGATCCGGGAGCCGGGGATCGAGGCCTGGGCGCGCCGCACCGCTGAGCAGAACGGTTTCGTCGAGGCGTGCCACCACCTCGAGATAGTCGGGCTGTGCACGGAGTGTGCGGGCGCGCCGGACAACTGACGACGCCACGCTGCCGTGGCTGAACCGATCTGTCTGTTCACAACGGTTCCCGTTCTCTGCTAGCGTTTGCGAGAACGATTCTCACAACTACGTAGAACGGGACCACCATGCGACGTCCTGCTGCATCTCTGGGAGTGCTCTTCGCCTCGGGTCTCGTGATCGCCGGCTGCGGCACCACCGCCTCCGATGGTGACGGCACCGACGCCGCCCAGGACGCTTCCGGCAGCGGCAGCCTTGCCGTTGGAACCACAACCATGCTCGGTGACGTGGTCGGCGACATCATGGAGTGCGCGGGCGGCACCGCCGAGACTCTCATGACGATCGGGGCCGACCCCCACGACTTCTCCGCCTCCTCGGAGCAGGTGGCCAGCCTCGTAAACGCCGATCTCGTCGTTGCCAACGGGCTCGGCCTGGAAGAGGGTATCCAGGACGCCCTGGAAGGCGCCGAGGCCGACGGGGCGATCGTTATGGAAGTCGCTCCCCAGGTGAACCCGATCGAGTTCGCCGGCGGCAGCTCCCATGCTGACGAGGAAGGCGAGGAGCACTCCGACGAGGAAGGGTCGATGGACCCGCACTTCTGGCAGGACGTGGCGAGGATGGCTGAAGCCGCGAAGATGATCGGCGGCGAGCTGGCAGAAGTGACCGGCGACGACGCCTACGCCGCCTGCGGAACCGAAGTTCACGACACGCTGAAGGAGACCGACGAGCAGGTTCGCGAGATCCTGTCCGCGGTCCCTCCAGAGCGTCGGGTCCTTGTCACCGACCATGACGCGCTGGGGTACCTGGCCGAGGCCTACGACTTCGAGGTCGCCGGTGTCGTGATCCCGGGTGGCTCCACACTCGCCGAGCCGTCGTCGCAAGAACTCACCGAGCTGGTCGCAGTGATCGAGGACGAGGGGGTGCTGGCGATCTTTGCCAACTACGCCAACCCCACTGCGCTGGTCGAAGCGGTGGCAGCCGAGACCGGCGACGAGGTCGCCGTCGTGGAGCTGTACACCGACAGCCTCGGGCCGGAGGGCTCGGGCGCGGAGACCTACTCCGGAATGGTCACCACCAACGCCCAGCGCATTGCCGACGCACTGAGCTAGACGCGCCCGATGGAGTGGCTTACCGAGCCGTTCGCGCTCGGGTTCCAGCAGCGGGCCCTGATCGGTGGCGCGATCGCCGGGGTGATGTGCGCCGTGGTCGGCACCTGGCTGGTGCTGCGGGGGATGAGCTTCTTCGGTGACGCCTTCGTCCACGGCATCGTCCCCGGGATCGCGCTGGCGGTCGTGCTCGACTTCTCCCCGTTCCTGGGTGCGGCTGCCGCGGCCGTGGTGATGGTCGCCGGGATCGAGCTGGTGCACCGGCAGACCTCGCTGAAGGAAGACACCGGCATCGGGTTGCTGTTCGTCGGCATGCTCGCCCTCGGTGTCGTGTTCATCTCACGAAGTGACTCCTACACCGGGAGCCTGACGGCGATCCTGTTCGGTGACGCGCTCGGGGTGACCCGGGACGACCTCGTACTTCAGGGTGCACTGGCCGTCGTGGTGGTCGGTGCCGCCATCGCCCTGTACCGTCCGCTGCTCGCCCTGGCCTTCGACCGGGTGAAGGCCCAGGTGCTGGGCATGCAGCCGCGCCGCACTCACGCGCTGCTGCTGGCGCTGATCGCCGCTGCGGTCATCGGCAGCTACCAGGCCGTGGGCACCCTGCTCGTGTTCGGTCTGCTGGTCGGGCCACCCGCGACCGCGGCGCTGCTGGCCCGCACGGTGCCGACCATGATGGTTATGGCCACCGGCATTTCGCTGGTGTCGGTCTGGGCGGGGCTCGTGCTCAGCTACCACCTGGGCACGGCCGGGTCAGCCACCATGGCCGTCGTGCCCATCGTCCTGTTCTTCGTCACCCTGGGCCTGGTCGGGATGAGACGGCGGCGGGACCGCCGGGGCGCCACGGCCTCACCGGAACCGCTCCACGGACCACTCGCCGTGGCGGAGCCAGGCCCATGAGAGCAGTCATCGACGCTGCGGGGCTCACCCTGGGCTACGGAAACCGGACGGCGGTTGCCGCCTCGGACTTCACCATCCCGGGCGCGGCGATCACCGCCATCATCGGCCCGAACGGCTCGGGCAAGTCGACGCTGCTGCACGCCATCGCAGGGGTACTCGCCCCGCGCTCAGGTCGGCTGACCGTGCTCGGCCAGCCCCCGCACGAAGCCTCACCCCGGCTGAGCTATGTGCTTCAGTCGCTGGCCGTCCCGACCGGCACGCCGATCACCGTGCGGGAGACCGTGGGGATGGGCCGCTACCCCACGCTCGGCATGTGGCGACGACGGCGAGCCACCGACCGGGACCGTGTCACGGCGGCGATGCGCCAGCTCGACGTCGCCGACCTACACCGTCGCCACCTCACCGAGCTGTCCGGCGGCCAACGCCAACGCGTCTACGTGGCCCAGGGGCTGGCCCAGGACCACGAGCTGCTGCTGCTCGACGAACCTTTGACCGGCCTTGACCTGGTCTCCGCCCGTACCATCGACCGGATCATCCATCACGAGCGCGACCGTGGTCGCGCCGTCGTCCTCACCACCCATGACCTGGACGAGGCGCTCGCCGCCGACCACGTGCTGCTCATGAACGGCCGCGTCCTGGCCGCTGGCCCGCCGGACCAGGTCCTCACGCGCCGCAATCTCGCCATCGCCTACGGCCTCGGCGCGCTGCACGACCACCCCGACGGATTCCTCGACGACCCCGCAGCCTCGACCACAGGTAGGGCAGACGAGGCACCTCGATCGGGGTGAGTGACTCCGCGACCAACAGCGGAGGTGTCAGCGGCCCGCCGGGCCGTAGCGCGCTGGGCAACGCACCAGATGGGGCAGTTCAGCTCGCCGGCTTGAAGAGGTCCACCGGGCAGCGGAGCCCGGGGGCGAT
>CAYHHE010000142.1:0-3987 GCA_964356295.1 uncultured Actinomycetes bacterium
GGTGCACCACCAGCACGCCCTCGCGCAGCAGCGACACCACCACAGACAGCGGGTCAGGGCCGGGCAGGTCGGCGACCCGGCAGGCCTCGCCAGTGAGCAGGAGGTTCAGGGCGGGGGTGTCGTCGGCTCGGACGGGCAGCCTCCGGTCGGCCAGCACGAGCACGCACCCGCCACTGTTGTCGGGCTCGACACGTTCACCCAGGTGCCGACGCAGCCGCACCCGGGTGGAGCCGTCTACGGCAGCAGCTGCCGTTGCCTGGGCCAGCGGCGACAGGGGCTCCGGCCGCTGCCGGGCGCTGCGGGTGTCGTGCAGGACTGCAGCGACCTTGGCGAGGTCGAGCCCGTTCAGCCGGTCGGCGACCCGTTTGCGCGCTTCGTCCAGCGCAGCAAGGCCGTCCGGCCCGATGGGGTCCCAGCCGACGGGCAGCGACGCGCGCCCCACCTCGGCGACCACGGCCTCGAGCAGGGCCCGGGCGAGGTCCCGCTCGCTAGTGGGGTGGACGCCGAAAGTCAGGTGGATGCTCGTGCCACCCAGCGCGGTGGCGGAGTGGAGGAAGCCACGCGGCAGGTAGAGGCAGTCGCCCGGTTCGAGCACGACGTCGAGCAGTGGGGGCTCGTCCGCGCGGGCCTCGACCTCGGCGGCGCGCTGCTCCCAGGGCTCGTCGGGCAGGGCATCGGGAAGCACGGGGGCGTGCAGCACCCAGCGCTTGGTGCCGTCCACCTGTAGGACGAACACGTCGTGGGTGTCGTAGTGGGCCGCGAAGCCCTGCGACTGCGGCGGCGTGACGTAGGCGTTCACCTGCACCGGATGGCCGAGGTCGGCGGCGAGCTCTGCTGCGAGCGCGCCCACCGGCGTCCAGGTGCGGTGCAGCCCCTGCAGCACGAGAGTGCTGCCGTCGGCGAAGAGTCGCAGCACGGCGTCGTCACGTACCTGGTCAGGCACCGTCGCACCGGCTCCGCCCGACCCGGTGTAGCGGGCCGGCGGCACGATCCGCCCGTCCTTGGCCAGCCGCAGGAAGGGAGTGCGCAGCCCACGGACGCTCAGCAGTTCGTCGACCGCGCCGGCGGAGAACACCTCCTCGACGCGACCTGGCAGGTCGGCAGCCCGGGAGAGCCAGGGCTGGCACGACCAGACCTCGTGCGCGAACCGGTCGGCCGGCAGGGAGCAGAGGCGACCCAGGGCCGCGGGCGCGTTTTGCCCCGCGGCCCTGCAGACGACCTCAGTGGTCACTCGCGACCGTCGCCGCCATCGGCGCCGCTGTCGGCGCCGCCATCGGCGCCGCCGTCCGCGCCGCCGTCCGCGCCGCCATCGGCGCCGCCGTCCGCGCCGCCGTCCGCGCCGCTGTCCGCGCCGCCGTCCGCAGGCCCGTGCTCGAGCACCTCGTCGCTCTGGTCGGTCATGGCGTGTCCCTTCTGCTGGTGGTGGTGTCGTGCCCAGTCTGGGGTAGCAGCTCAGTGGCCGCCAGCGGTCGGCACCGCCCCGAGGCGGCGGACCTCCCGCATGCGGACCGCCTCCCAGGTCACGGGCACGCCGAGCACGAGCGCGAGCACGGCCAGGTCGGCCAGCGCCCGAGGGGGGGAGCGCGAACGCCAGCACCACCAGGACGGCGGCGGTGGTGAGCCTCGGCGCGCTCCAGGACCGGGCCGTGCGCTGGCGGAACAGCGCGTGCGCGAGGAGGTACATCGCCGGCCCGAGCAACAGCTCGAGCAACAGCCCGAGCCGGGCCCAGGTGCAGCGCGTACCCCGGGTTGTGGGCGGCGGTGTAGGCCATGACCTTCTTCATGCCGACCGCGGCCCACACCACGCCCACGAGCATCGGGAAGTGCAGGTGGGGTCGACCTGCGGGATGTGCAGATCGCCGCCCGCCACGCCGACCCGCGCACCACCATGCGCTAGAACCAGGCCCGCAAGAACCTCGACCGCCACCCAACTCCATCCTGGCCGCGTTCATGGCGTCTGGAACCTGACCGCGTGGTCGTACTGATCGTCGATCGCGCGCGTGTGGCGGAGGCGGCGGCTCCCTAAGGCCCCCCGGTGCCCTACCGTCTGCCGCACAGACGGACCCTTGTGCTGTGCGCACACTGGGCGCACAATGGGAGCCGTGACCAAGGACGAGCGCATGACGGTCCGAGTGACCCGGGAGCAACTCGACCTGTTCCGAGACGCCGCCGACCTGCTGGGACAGACCGTCTCCGACTTCGCGGTGACCACTCTGACTGCCCGGGCACACGACGTGGTGGCCGAGCAGCGCGTCTTTCGCGTGAGTGGTGAGCGCTGGGAGGAGCTGCTGGCGAAGCTCGATGAGCGACCGACGGTCCGGCCCACCCTCGCTGAGGCGCTCAGGATGCACGCCAAGCAGATCACGCAGTGACCGACCGGCAGATCGTTCCCCTGCACCCGACGCACGAGGTCACCCAGTTCCGCTCGGGTGAGCCGTCGCTCGACGACTGGCTTCGCAAGCACGCCCTGGCCAACCAGCTCATCCACTCCTCCCGAACGTTCGTGCTGACAGAAGGAGACTCCCCGCGTGTCTGGGGGTACTACGCGTTGACCGTGGCCTCCATCCAGCGAGACGACGCCACGAAGACCGCACGCAGCGGGATGCCCCAGTCCTATGACATCCCCGCGGTGCTCCTCGCCCGTCTGGCCCGAGACGAGAAGCGGCGATACGGGGGACTGGGGCAGCTGCTCCTCGCCGATGCCGTGCTCAGAACCATCAAGCTTGCACAGGACGCCGGCATCCGAGTCCTCGCCGTCCACGCCCTGAACGAGCGAGCTCGCGCCTGGTACATGGCGCACGACTTCCAGCAGTCGCCCATCCACGACCGCCTGCTGATGCTCAGCGTGCCGGATCTCATCGCCACTCTCGATGCTTCGTAGGGACGGAGTGAGAGGTCGCGCGAATAGGTCACGGCCGTGGGCTGGGTCGGGTGGCCCAGCGGTGGGTGGTCCAGACCTGGCGGATCAGTCTGCGGACGATGATGATCGCGTTCGCGAGGGCGATGAAGGCGTCGATGACGGCGGGATGCGGCGTTCGGTGCAGACGAGGAATTGGTGAAGCCGCGGTTGTGCCAGGAGTTGGTCCGCTCGACGACCCAGCGGGCTCCGGCTTGCAGCGGGAAGCCCTTCTTGCTGATCACCGCCTGGCAGCCCAGTGCGTCGAGGAGGTCGCGGGTTCGGGCGCTGTCGTAGCCGGCGTCGAGGAGGTCGGTGATCTGCTCGGGCAGCCCTCCGCCGAGACCCTGGCCGGTGTCGAAGCGGCCGAGCGTCTCCAGGGTGGGGCGCAGCGGCGGCGAGTCGTGACGGTTCGCTGGGGCGACCACGCAGCCCAGCGGGATACCGGTCGCGTCGGTCAGCAGGGGGCGTTTGGTGCCCTGCTTGCCCCGGTCGACCGGGGATCTCCCGGCGGCCTCGCCGCCGCAGGGTGCTGTGACCAGGCACCCGTCGACGGTCACCTCACCCAGGTCGAGACCGACGACGCGGTCATAGGCCTCCAAGCACAGCTGCTCAAGACGCTCGAAGAGCCCGGCGGTAATCCACTCATCGCACCGGTCGCGCAGCGTGGTAGCCGAGCATGAGGAGTCGCCGATCTTGGCGTAGGAGACACCGAACACCAAGACCCGGACGAGCTTGTCGAACATGACCCGATCGGGGATCCGAGGCCGATGACAGCCCAGCGGATGAGTGTCGAGATGCTCGGGGAGCAGCGCGGCGAACTGGTCCCACACCGGTTCGATGATGAAGAGCTGGCACGGCAGGCACAAGCACTCCCGGGGAAGAGGGCGAGCGTTGACACCCCGCCACCTACTGGGGCTTGTGCCTGTTCACCTCGCGACACGCCGCACCTATCCGCGCGATCTCCAAGTCTGGTCGGGTGGAGCGGATCACGGTCAACCCTCATCAGATGGGTGGAGTGCCGTGTATCCGCGGCCTGCGGATCCCGGTGGCCACGGTCGTCGGGATGATCGCGAGCGGGATGACGCCGG
>CAYHHE010000143.1:0-3797 GCA_964356295.1 uncultured Actinomycetes bacterium
CAAACGACTACGATCGTGCTTGCGGCCGAGCGGAGCGTACGACTCGCGGCCACGACGGGAAACGCACTGTTAGCGGCATCATGCCGGTGATTCTTGTCAAGGTGATCATGATGCGTGTCATGTCTGGGCGCGGTCGAGGAGTTGGGTGGACAGCGTCACTCCGCCGCGTAGCGTGCGCCCGCGGCCGTGTCACTCCGCCGCCTGTGACCTGCCAGCCAAGACGCGTAAGGCGTTCGACGGGCGGGCGGCGGTGAACCGACGCGCCGAGGCGGCCGCCGTCCCCGACGGGCGGCGCGCGCTGATCGGTCGTTGGTGCTTCAAACCGGTGCTCCGTTGGTCGCCCGAGGCGTCTGGTCCTGATCCACCCGCTCGCGGAGCCGCGGCGTTAGGCCGCTGTGGCAGAGGTGCCTGGCGGCGGCGACAGTCAAGTTGCCTGATCAGAGTCGCCCGGTCGCCTCGAGCTCGTCCACGAATGCGGTGACGGCTCGGACGTACTCGTCCGGCTTGAGCAGGTGGATCTCGTGGCGGCAGGGGATCGTCTCCACCTGGAGGTGGTCCACCAGTGCCTGCACCCGTCGGACGTCCTGGTCATCCATGGCGCCGAGTAGCCCCCAGTCGGGGTGTCGGCTGGCGGACGCGCGCAGCAGCAGCATTGGGCACTGCACCCGGCTCAGGGCGTCGTCGGGGGAGAACCCGGCACTCAGGTCGCCGTCCGCAGTGGCGCGGGAGAAGTCGGTGTCGTACTCGGACAGGAACTTCAGGCCGGCGCGCAGGCTGAACGGCAGGAACGGGATGTCGTAGGGCTGCCCGGGCCGCAGCCGGCGATGCACCCGGCACAGCCCAGCCATCGCTGCGGCGACCGGTGCGGGGATCATCCGCAGCTCGGATTCCCCGTCGACCGGGATGCCCAGGTGGGAGAAGTAGGTCTGGAGGTCGCGGTCGGCCTCGCCGCCCAGGTCTTGCGCGGCCACCTGGAAGCCGCGGCGCATGAATCTCTCGTCGCGGATCCGAGGCCAGATCGAGGAGTAGATCGGTGGGTCCTCGCCGATGACGGCGAGCACGTGGTCGGGGGCGTAGGCGGCCAGCCAGATGGCTAGGACTCCTCCAGATGACAGACCCGACGCAATCACCGGCTGACCGATCACGGCCGTGACGAAGGCCCGCAGATCTTCCCCGCACCTCTGGTAGGAGTAGCGGCCCGGCGTGCGGGTGGACCTGCCGTGGCCGCGCAGGTCGGGCACGAAGACGTGGAAGCGCTCGGCCAGGGCCGGAAGCACCAGCTTGTACCCCTGCCAGCTCTCCATCTGGCAGGGGATGAGCAGCAGCCCACGCCCCTCGTCTGGCCCCTCCACGTAGTTCAGTGCCACCTCACCGAGGTCGGCCTGCTTCTCCTCGAACCCCGTCGGAACGCCGGCAACCAGCACGCGTCGACGCCGGACATGATGTCCCTGGCCGAGCCCCCGCCTGCTCGCACCCGCGACCTGTGCGTCGCTCAATCCCACCACCTCTACGTTCCTGATCCGCCAAAGGCAGCGTGGCCGGTAGTGCCGATAGTCACCACCCCCGCCCCGAACGGAGCGCAGGGTGACGTCCCGCGCAGTGGTGGTGTCCCACCCCAGTCGCGCATCAACCTCCGATGCGCGAGCACGAACTCGTTCGTCTCGCTGATCAACTCCGATGCAGCGGCAACAGGGGATCTCCACATGACCGTGGCACGTCCGTCAGGCAAGTGCGGCCGAGGGAACACCGGGTCACGCCTGCGATCAACTTCAGGAGTCCGTGGAGGCCGCATCGCGCGGGGAGTGGTTCCAGGAGGGCACCCCGGGTCGCGCTGCGTATGTGCGGTCCGTGCAGCGTGCGCCGTACCTGGCGCGGCTGACGTCGCAGAGGTAGATGGACTGAGGCGCGTCCACATCTGCCGCACCCAGGGAGAGCCGACGGGGACTGGTGTGCCTCGTGGATCTCAGAGCCAAGTGCCGCCCGTCGGGAAGGCGAGCCCCGCGGCGATCTCGTAGTCGGCACGAGAGAGCCCCAGGTGGCTCTGCACGAGGACGTCGGCGGAGCCGTCCCGTCGTCTGACAGCGATCAGCACCATTCCCTCTGCCCCGGTGTCAGGTCGTCTGGCCCACTGCACCTCGAGGTCGGCGTAGACCGGATCATCGCGCAGGGTCAGCAGCATCAGCCGTGCCCGATCGGCCAGTCGCAGGGTGAAGGGGAACCAGCACCGCACCATCGTGCGCTCCCACCATCGGCTGGCATGGCCTTCGCCGGCCACACGCATCCGCGCGACGCACCACCTAGCGTGGGACGGGCGAGCGCTCCTGAGAGGGACGACCATGAGCGGACCCGACTTCGACCACATCGTCGTGGGAGCCGGGCTATCGGGGCTGCTGCTGGCCCGGTCCCTGCTCGTCGAGCGTCACGAGCGCACTGACCATCCGTCGAGACCCCGGGTGCTTCTCGTCGACCCTCGACCCGCGGATGACCAGCCCGTGACCTACGCCTTCTGGACCCAGCGTCCGACCGTGCTCGACCGTTGGCAGATCGGGTCGTGGCACGAGCTCGACGTCGTGGGCCACGACCACCGCACCCGCCCGCTCGACCTGGGCGAGTGGCGCTACTGCGCCATCGACTGGGGACGAGGGCGCGCAGACCTTCTCGCACAGATGAGCGCCGACCCCCGTGTCACCGTGCTGCACGAGCCGGTGGACACCGTCGCGAGCGACGACCGCTCGGCACAGATCTTGGTGGGCGGGCAGCAGCTGAGCGGACGATGGGCGTACGACAGCCGACCTACTTCTGCAGCAGGTCTCTTGTCTGAGATGAGACCCGACGCCCGTTGCGTCGTGCTTGCCCAGGCCTTCCGGGGTGCCTGGGTGGCAACTCGCGACGACGTGCTCGATTGCTCTGCCGCCACCTTGCTCGACTTCTCCGCCGACAACGGCGACGACCTGGGCTTCTCCTACGTGCTCCCGGTCTCGCCGCGCTTGGCCATGGTGATGGCCGTCCGGATGGGTGCCACGACCGAGCTGCCCGACCCGATGCCAGCCATCCCGCGCGTTGTCGGCTCCGCACCGTGGACCATCAGGGCCGAGGAGCAGGGCGTCACCCCCTTGTTCGTTCCGCAGCCACCGCGCCGAACGGGCCCGCGCGTGCTCGCGATCGGCCGCCGCGGCGGACGCGTCCGAGCATCGACCGGCTACGCAGTGCTGCGCATCCTCGCCGACACGGCCGCGATCCAGTGTTCGCTCGACCGGCACGGCCACCCGTTCGACATCCCGGCCGATCCGGGCTGGCAGCGCCGCCTCGACCGCATCTGGCTGCGAGCGCTGCGCCGCGAGCGTGCAGAGCTCGAGCCGGCCTTCCTGTCGTTGTTCACTCGCGCATCTGTAGACGCCGTCCTGCGCTTCTTGGATGGTGAGGCCCGAGCGCGCGACGTGCTGGAGGTGATCGGGGCGCTCCCGCCACGACCGTTCCTTCGCGCGCTACTCAGTTGACCGTCCACCAGCCACTTAGCCGCTGGCGGCCCGCGGCCGAGCCAGCGCCCGCACGATGCTCGCCACGACCAGCACCGTCGCCACGGCGGCGACCACCCCGCATCTCCCCGGGCGGCGGGTGGGGACGGGTACATCACTGAGCCGCAGAACCTTAGGAAAGCGGTACGTCTCGTACGTGATGGCCCTCATGGCCACCTCCTGCTGCGTTTCGTCAAGTGATTTGGCCCCACTGATCTGCACGAATCTTGGCCCCGGGTGCGGGCGGGGGTGTCGGGGTCGTTGGCGGCGAGGTGCGCGGCG
>CAYHHE010000144.1:0-3771 GCA_964356295.1 uncultured Actinomycetes bacterium
GAGCCTCGACCGCCCCCGAGCTGCACGACCCTGGCCAGCCGCCGACCTGCGATAGTCCGGTCAGCTCAATATCCCGGTCCGCGCTAGAGGGCTAGTCGTCGGTCGTCGGCAAGGTCGTCGACGAGTGCATCGCCTAGTCCCTCCCGCCTGAAGCCGGAGACCACCCGCTGCCGGGGGTGAGCGGCCAGACTTGCCGCATGCCCGCCTCCTCCACCCCCAACCTCGACACCTTGCCGGACCGGCTCGACACGGCCGTCGCCTACGCCACGAACGCGGTGCCGGTCGCCCATCCGGACCAGACCATGGCCTCGGTCCGGTCGCGGCTGGTCGGTCAACGGTTCGACTCGGTGGCCGACGTCGCGGTCTTGGTGGACCAGCGGCTGGTCGGGTTGGTGACGATCGAGCGGGTGCTGGCTGCCTCCGACGACGAGGTCGTCTCGGACCTGATGGACGAACAGCCGCCCACCATCGGCCCCGGGGTCGATCGCGAGGTGGCGGCGTGGACGATGGTGGGCCACGGCGAGAACAGCCTGCCGGTGGTGGACGCCGCCGGCACGTTCATCGGGCTCATCCCGCCCGACCGCATGCTGCGCGTGCTGCTCGAGGAGCACGAGGAGGACCTGGACCGCCTCGGTGGAGTCCTGCGTCGCGGCCAGCAGGCCCGCACCGCCAGCGAGGAGCCGGTCCGCCGCCGTCTGGTGCATCGTCTCCCCTGGCTGGTCCTCGGGCTGGCCGGTGCCATGGTGTCGGCCTGGCTGGTCGGCTCGGCCGAGGACCAGCTGACCCAGACGGTGCAGCTGGCGTTCTTCCTCCCCGCGATCGTCTACATGGCCGATGCGGTCGGCACCCAGACCGAGACGCTGACCATCCGCGGCCTGTCCGTCGGCATCGCCATCGGTCGGGTGCTGCCCAAGGAGCTCGGCACCGGGGTGCTGATCGGTGCGGTCATCGCCCTCGTCTTCGCTCCGTTCTCCCTGTGGCTGTTCGACGACACCGACGTCGCGCTCACGGTGTCGCTCGCACTGCTCACGAGCTGCACCCTGGCCAGCGTGGTGGCGCTGGTTCTGCCGTGGCTGCTGTCGAAGGTCGGCCGCGACCCTGCCTTCGGCTCGGGCCCGCTGGCCACCCTCGCCCAGGACCTGCTGTCGCTCGCGATCTACCTCGGGCTGGCCGCAGCCCTGGTCGCGTGAGCGTCGGGTCGGGCGACCTCGCCGTCGACGGGACCCCGGGTCGGGCCCCTCACGGCGCGCTCGAACCCGGCGTGCCAACATCCACGTGGACGCGCAGGCGCATCCAGGTTGCGCCGCTCCGATCGATCACCCACGCCGAAGTCGTCACCTGGGTAAGTGAGCACACCCAGCACGACACCGAACGGGCAGCCGACAACGAGGCAGCGACCGGCGGTCACCTCCCGACACTGGCCCGTCGACCAGCCTCAGGCACCAGCCTGCCGCTGGGAGGGCGGCTCCGCTCGCCCGACCACCAGCACAGGGCACAGCGTCGAACGCTCATGCCGGACTCCTGGGTGGGTCAGTCGCTGCGTGGGTGGCGTAGGTACTGCTCGGGGTGGGCGAGGACGGCCTGGCGGTAGTGGACGACGTCCAGGTCGCATGGAGCTGGTGGGATGGATGCCCCGCGGGACGGCCTGGAGGATGGTGGCGCCGGGAGAGCGGCCAGCAGCCCCCGGTCGACGCCTCGCGGCGGCAGGACGGTGCCGAGCGCCAGTAGGGGCAGTCAGCGGAGGACCAGGAAGGCTCCCAGGATGTAGCTCCCAGGATGTAGACGGTGCTGGCGGCCGCAGCGCCGGCAACCGCGGGACGCCACGGGACGGCCAGCCTCGCGTGCAGCCCGACGGCGAACAGGGCGGTCTCCCACAGTTGCGTCGGCACGTTGACGAAGCCCAGTGCCGGCGTCCATAGGCGGCGGAAGGACACGGCCGCGAGCGGGACGCTACGCGGCTACGGAAGGACGCGACGATTCCGTGGCGAGAGTGATCAGGTGGTGCTGGCCGGATGCCCCTGCCGGGGTGTCCAGCGCGGACGCCGACAAGCGATGACCGCTGATCAACGCTGCATGGCGAGCCCGCACATGGTCGCCGCGCGGCTCCGTCGCCGTCGCGGGGTAGCTGTCGGCGGACAGATGGATGTCGGCGAGACATAGCGCTGTTCGTCGTTCGTCGTCCATCGTCAGGGTCCCATCGTTGGAGCATAGGCTCGGCGCGATGACCAAAGACCAGCCTGGCCTGTTCGATCTGCCCGGCCAGGATCGGCCGATGCTTCCCGATCGGCCGTCGCCCGGGAAGGACCGGGAGACCTGGGCATGGAAGGTGACGGCCGAGGTCACCATCATCGACGCCGAGGCTCTCCGCGATGCCGCGGAGCGAGCCGATCAGAGCGCTGTGGTGATCGGGCTCAGTGCTGACCCCACCGTCGGGGACCCGGATGGGGAGGCCACCGCAGACCCGTTCGACATCCTTGCCTGGATGGTCTGGCCCACCGACGGGCTGGAGGGGCTTCTGGAGGCAGACGCGTTGCGGATCGTCGAGGTCGACACTGAGGTGGCGCCTGAGTCGGACGAGGCGTGCACGCTGTCGTGGACGGTCACGGTCAAGCTCACCGACGTCGCCGAGATGAGGCGCATCGCTACCCGGGCGCATCCGGACCAGGCAGAACTGATACGAGGCAGCCTCGCGGTCGCGTGGCGGCACGCGGCGGACCCTTTCGCGCCGCTCCACTCGATTCCTGGGATCGCCTGGCGGCCGGAAGAGGTCGTTGTCCATCACGCTCCCCGCCGAGCGCGGCCCGGCAACACAGACCCCACCATGTGACCACCCGGTAGGCGAGGCCCTGCCGCGGGGACGATCGCACGTGGCCGCGCGAGGGGCGGAAGAGGCGCCTGGGATCCGGAAAGCGGGCCAGGCCAAGACTCGGTCAGGATGAGCGGGAGCGTGTCTCGTTTGCTGTGGCGTAGGCATTTCCCAGCGCCACCGCGGCCAGGATCACGGAGCGGATGATGTCCCGCCGCTGCTCGACCGTCGAGTTCGGCCCGTCGCCCAGCTCAGCCTCGAGCGGCGCATCACCGAAGGCCTGCCGGATGCGCCGCCTCTCGGCGGCGGAGACGGTGAAGAACGCCTCCTGCAGGACGAAGCCGTGCACCACCGACGCCACCTGGGCCCGACCCAACGAGTCAAGACCTGGATACACCCTGAGCACCACATCGAGCCAGGTCGCGTCCTCCTCCCCGCAGGCCTCGAGCTGGTCACTGATGAGGAGGTAGACCAACATCGAGGCCGCGCCGACGCCTGGGAACTCCTCTTCGCGGTCGTCGTAGGGCATCTGTGCCGCACGCTGCATCAGCCGCTCCGCCCGCTGATCATCCCCAGCGGCGAGGGCCCGGATCGCCTTGGTGAGCAGGTTCTCCGCCCCGGTGATCTGGGCATGGTGACGTGCGTTCAGCATGCGTCCGGACTGGCGGGCCATCTCGCCGAACTCAGCACGCATGCCATAAACGGGGTCGACCACCACCGGGAACGGGTCGGACATCGACACGACACTAGCGACCCCAGCCGAGCCCGCCCCGAACGGCGCCCGGCTACAACATCCACTCACTCGCTGGCACGGCCGCGCACCGGACTCCACCGCGCAGATCCCAGCGTCAACTCAGCGGTAGCGACGCTGGTGCGGCCGAAACCGCTCTCGTCGGCGGGCGCCCGCTACGCGGCGAAGTGACACAAGTCTTCGTCGTTGCCTGCCGTGCAGACAACACGCGCAC
>CAYHHE010000145.1:0-3737 GCA_964356295.1 uncultured Actinomycetes bacterium
CTCGAGGAGGTCATCGCCGAGCACCCGGTGCTGCTCAACCGGGCGCCGACGCTGCACCGGCTGGGCATCCAGGCCTTCGAGCCGCAGCTCATCGAGGGCAAGGCGATCCAGATCCACCCGCTGGTCTGCACCGCCTTCAACGCCGACTTCGACGGCGACCAGATGGCCGTGCACGTGCCGTTGTCGGCCGAGGCACAGGCCGAGGCCCGCATCCTCATGCTGTCGTCGAACAACATCCTCAAGCCCGCCGACGGTCGTCCGGTGACCATGCCGACCCAGGACATGGTGCTCGGCATCTACTTCCTCACCGCCGATCGGGACGGCGAGCCGGGTGAAGGACGGGTCTTCGCCTCGGTGGCCGAGGCCATCATGGCCTTCGACGTCCGGGGGATCTCCCTGCAGAGCAAGGTGCGTATCCGGCTCACCGGCTTCGTCGACGCCCACCGGGTGCCCTCGCCGGAGCCGGTGCTCGTGGCGACCACCCTCGGTCGGGTGCTGCTCAACGAGGCGCTTCCGGAGGACTACCCCTTCGTCGATGTCGAGGTCGACAAGAAGCAGCTCGGGGCGATCGTCAACGACCTGGCCGACCGGTACCAGAAGATCGACGTCGCAGCCACGCTGGACGCGCTCAAGCAGGCCGGCTTCCACTGGGCCACCCGCTCCGGCGTCACCGTCTCCGCCGACGACGTCATCACCCCGGCGCACAAGACGCAGATCCTCGAGACCTACGAGACCAAGGCCGAGAAGGTCGAGAGGAACTACGAACGCGGCGTGATCTCCGACGGGGAGCGGCGCGAGGAGCTCATCGACATCTGGACCGACGCCACCAACGAGGTGGACGCGGACATGCGCGCCGGGTTCGGCGACAACCCGTCCAACTCCATCAACATGATGGTGAGCTCGGGAGCCCGCGGGAACTGGATGCAGATCCGCCAGCTGTCCGGGATGCGCGGCCTGGTGGCCAACCCCAAGGGTGAGACGATCCCGCGCCCGATCAAGTCCTCGTTCCGTGAGGGCCTGTCGGTTCTGGAGTTCTTCATCTCCACGCACGGTGCGCGCAAGGGTCTGGCCGACACCGCACTGCGCACCGCGGACTCCGGGTACCTGACCCGTCGACTGGTCGACGTCAGCCAGGACGTGATCATCCGTGACATCGACTGCGGGACCGAGCGGGGCATGCGCCTCGGTCTGGCCACCTCCGGCAGCGACGGTCGGATGAGGGTGCGCGAGGACGTCGAGACCGGCGTCCTGGCCCGCTGCCTGTCTGAGGACGTCGTCGACGCAGCGGCCGACGAGGTGCTCGCCGCCCGCGGGGAGGACCTCACCTCCGGGGTGGTGGACCTGCTGGTCTCCCGGGGTGTGAGCGAGGTCCGGGTGCGCAGCGTGCTGACCTGCCAGAGCAAGAGCGGGGTGTGCGCGACCTGCTACGGCCGGTCGATGGCCACCGGGAAGCTCGTCGACGTCGGCGAGGCGGTCGGCATCATCGCCGCCCAGTCCATCGGTGAGCCGGGGACGCAGCTGACCATGCGGACCTTCCACACCGGCGGGGTGGCTGGCGAGGACATCACCCACGGCCTGCCGCGGGTCGTCGAGCTGTTCGAGGCGCGCGCCCCGAAGGGCAAGGCCCCGATCACCGAGATCGCCGGACGGGTGCGTTTCGACCCCGACGGTCCCAAGGGGCCGCGTCTGGTCATCGTCCCCGACGACGGCAGCGCCGAGGTCGAGTACCAGCTGAGCCGGCGGGTCGCGGAGTTCGTCCGTACGCGCTCGGCGGGCATCGCCCAGTGGCGGGTCCAGGACGGCGACCACGTGGAGGTCGGCGAGCAGCTGCACGCTGGGACCCGCGACCCGCACGACGTGCTGCGCATCCTCGGTGTCAGGGCGGTGCAGAAGTTCCTCACCGACGAGGTCCAGGATGTCTACCGGTCGCAGGGCGTGTCGATCCACGACAAGCACATCGAGATCATCGTGCGGCAGATGCTGCGACGGGTCACGGTGCTGGAGAGCGGTGACACCCTGCTGCTTCCGGGCGAGCTGGTCGAGCGTGGCCGGTTCGAGGCGGAGAACCGTCGGGTGACCGCCGAGGGCGGTCAGCCGGCGGCCGGCCGTCCCCAGCTGATGGGGATCACCAAGGCGTCGCTGGCGACCGAGTCGTGGCTGTCGGCGGCGTCGTTCCAGGAGACCACCCGGGTGCTCACGGAGGCGGCGATCAGCGCCAAGTCCGACTCGCTGCTCGGGCTGAAGGAGAACGTCATCCTCGGCAAGCTCATCCCGGCCGGCACCGGCCTGGCGCAGTACCGCAACATCCGGGTGGAGCCGACCGAGGAGGCGAAGGCCGCGATGTACGCGCTGCCGGAGTACGCCACGGACTACTCCGAGTACACCTTCGGTGCCGGCTCCGGGGAGGCGATCCGGCTCGAGGACTTCGACCTCGGCTCCTACGGATAGCGCGTTTTGACCGTCTCTGCGGCAGGCCGGTATTCTTCTGACGCTGTGCCTGCCGCAGAGCAGGACGCGAAGGCGCAGGTCACGCGCCAAGACCCCCGCACGATCGACCTGGTTCGGAGACGCACGAGTGCCCACGATTCAACAGCTGGTCCGCAAGGGCCGCCAGGACAAGGCCGCCAAGGCCAAGACCCCCGCGCTCAAGGGCAGCCCGCAGCGCCGGGGGGTGTGCACCCGCGTCTACACCACCACCCCGAAGAAGCCGAACTCGGCGCTGCGCAAGGTCGCCCGGGTGCGGCTGTCCAGCGGCGTCGAGGTGACCGCCTACATCCCCGGTGTCGGCCACAACCTTCAGGAGCACTCGATGGTGCTCGTGCGCGGCGGACGGGTGAAGGACCTGCCCGGGGTCCGGTACAAGATCGTGCGCGGGGCGCTGGACACCCAGGGAGTGAAGAACCGCAAGCAGGCTCGCAGCCGGTACGGCGCGAAGAGGGAGAAGAGCTGATGCCGCGCAAGGGGCCGGCCCCGAAGCGGGCCGTCGTGGCCGACCCGGTCTACGACGCCATCCTGGTCACCCAGCTGGTGAACAAGGTGCTCACCGACGGCAAGCGTTCGGTGTCTGAGAGCATCGTCTACGGCGCCCTGGAGGGGTGTCGCGCCAAGACCGGCACCGACCCGGTCATCACGCTCAAACGTGCCCTGGACAACGTCAAGCCCACCCTCGAGGTGCGCAGCCGCCGGGTCGGCGGCGCGACCTACCAGGTGCCGGTGGAGGTCCGTGCCGGTCGGTCGAACACCCTCGGACTGCGCTGGCTGGTCCAGTACTCCCGGGCCCGGCGCGAGAAGACCATGACCGAACGGCTGATGAACGAGATCTTGGACGCCTCGAACGGGCTCGGTGCCGCGGTCAAGAAGCGTGAGGACACCCACAAGATGGCCGAGTCGAACAAGGCCTTCGCCCACTACCGCTGGTAGGGGAAGATGGCTACCCAGACCGTCGCCCTTGACCTGGCCCAGGTCCGCAACATCGGAATCATGGCGCACATCGACGCGGGCAAGACCACGACGACTGAGCGCATCCTGTACTACACCGGCATCAACTACAAGATCGGTGAGGTGCACGAGGGCGCTGCGACCATGGACTGGATGGAGCAGGAGCAGGAGCGGGGCATCACCATCACCTCGGCAGCCACGACCTGCTTCTGGAACGGCTACCAGATCAACATCATCGACACCCCCGGCCACGTCGACTTCACCGTCGAGGTCGAGCGCTCGCTGCGGGTGCTCGACGG
>CAYHHE010000146.1:0-3715 GCA_964356295.1 uncultured Actinomycetes bacterium
GTCAACACCGAACTCCGCGAGTTCCCCCAACGCGGCACCGACCCCCGCCGCGCCGGCGTCAGCGCCTTCGGCTTCGGCGGCACCAACTTCCACGTCGTCCTCGAAGAACACATCCCCGGCCGACACCGTCCGCAGGAGCAGCGCTCGTTCGCCGGTGTCGACATCCCGCAGCGGACCGCCTCGGTGACCGCGGCTCCGGCAGGGCCCGCCCCGGCGGCAGCCAAGCGCCCGCTGCGCGGTGCTCTGGTGCTCGGGGGCCCGAACGACACCGCCATCATCAGCCAGCTCGAGAGGGTGGCCGCGGACGCCTCGGCCGGCACCGCTCCGGCCCCGGCACCGCCGGACCCTGCGCTGGCCGATGCCGCGGTGCGGCTGGCGATCGACTACGCCGACGCTGCCGACCTGGCCGCCAAGGCGCAGAAGGCGCTCAAGGCCCTGTCGGCCAACAACCCGGCCATGTGGAAGATGCTTCGCGCGCAAGGCATCTTCATCGGGCGCGGGCCCGCGCCGAAGGTCGCGTTCCTCTACACCGGCCAGGGATCGCAGTACGTCAACATGATGGCCGAGCTGCGCCACATCGAGCCGATCGTCGCCGAGACGTTCGCCGAGGCCGACCGGGTCATGACGCCGATCCTCGGTCGACCGCTGTCGTCCTACATCTACATCGACTCCACCGACCCCGACGCCGTCAGGCAGCTGGAGATGGAGCTGCTCAAGACCGAGATCACCCAGCCGGCGGTGCTGGCGACCGACATGTCCATGACGAAGATGCTCGCGGCGTACGGGGTGACCCCTGACATGGTGATGGGGCACAGCCTCGGTGAGTACGGCGCGCTGGTCGCGGCCGGTTCGCTGGCCTTCCCCGCCGCCCTCGAGGCCGTGGCCGCGCGCGGCCACGAGATGGCCAGTCTCGACTTGCCCGACAAGGGTGCGATGGCTGCTGTGTTCGGCCCCCTGGAGGAGATCCAGCGGATCGTCGACAGCACCGATGGCTATGCCGTGGTCGCCAACATCAACAGCTACAACCAGGCCGTCGTGGGGGGCGCAACCGCCGCCGTCGAGAAGGCCATCGAGGCCTTCACCGCAGCCGGGATCGCTGCGGCGCGCATCCCTGTCAGCCATGCGTTCCACACCTCGATCGTCGCCCCGTCCAGCGACCCGCTGCGCACGGTGCTTCGTCGCCTTGACGTCCGGCCCCCACGACTGCCGATCGTGGCGAATGTGACCGGTGAGTTCTACCCGGCCGACGCAACCGTGGAGACCATGGTCGACATCCTCGGGCAGCAGGTGGCTTCGCCCGTCCAGTTCGTCAAGGGACTGCAGTCGCTCTACGACGCAGGCGCTCGCGTGTTCGTTGAGACCGGGCCGAAGAAGGCCCTGCACGGATTCGTCGAGGACGTGCTCGGCAGCCGTCACGACGACGTGCTCGCCCTGTTCACCAACCACCCGAAGTTCGGCGACGTGCCCGCCTTCAACCAGGCACTGTGCGGTCTCTACGCGGCTGGTCTCGCGTTCGGACCTCCGGTAGAGGCCGCCGCTGCACCGGCGGCTGTCGCGGCGCCGTCCGAGCAGCCGACGGCGACGGCGCCGGCGTCCCCAGCCGCCACCACCGCACCCTCGGCGCCATCACCGTCACTGAGTGCCGTGGCCGACAAGGTGACCGAGATCGGCAAGATCTTCGCCGACGCGGTCGAGCGGGGACTGGCCGCCCTGGCCGGGCCGGGCACCGGTGGTGGTGCTCCGCTGGCCACCGACGAGCCGGTCGTCATCACCGGCGCGTCCCTCGGGCTACCAGGGGTGAGCAACGTCTTCGACGACGCCAACGTCGCCCGGATCCTCGAGGGTCAGCAGTTCATCGACTCCATCCCGCACCGACTCCGCCAGGAGATGGTGGACCGGCACATCACCCGACTCGTCAAGCGCGAGATCGGCGACGCGACGTTCGAGACCATCGAGGACGAGTCCGAGGTGATCAAGCTCGCCGGTCGCCGCGCTCCGATGGACGTGGTGACGGAGTTCGGCGTCGACGCCGCGCGCGACGCTGCGCTGGACGACACGACCCGACTCGCCATCGGCACCGGTATCGATGCACTGCGCGACGCCGGCATCCCGCTGGTCATGCGGTATCGCACGACGACCCTGGGGACGAGTCTGCCTGAGCGCTGGGGCCTTCCCGACGACCTCCGCGACGACACTGGCGTGATCTTTGCCTCCGCCTTCCCCGGTTACGACCAGTTCGCTCAGGACCTGCAGAACTACTTCACCGACCGCGGGCGCCGCGAGCAGCTGCTTGCTCTCGAGGCGGTTCGCGCGCGCATGACCGGAGCCGAGCCTGCGGCCGTCGAGGTGGACCGTCGGATCACTGACCTGCGACGACTCATCGAGGCCGAGCAGTTCACCTTCGACCGTCGGTTCATCTTCCGTGCGCTGTCCATGGGACACTCGCAGTTCGCCGAGCTCATCGGCGCCCGTGGACCGAACACTCAGGTCAACGCCGCCTGTGCCAGCACCACACAGGCCATCGCGCTGGCCGAGGACTGGATCCGTTTGGGCCGGTGCCGCCGGGTCGTCGTCGTCTCGGCCGACGACGTCTCCTCCGACATCCTGCTCCCGTGGGTCGGCTCGGGCTTCCTGGCCAGCGGGGCCGCGGCCACCGACGCCGCCGTGGAGGACGCGGCCACCCCGTTCGACCGACGCCGTCACGGCATGATCGTCGGGATGGGTGCTGCCTCCCTGGTCATCGAGTCGGCGGAGGCAGCCCGGGAACGCGGCATTCGCCCGATCTGCGAGGTGCTCGCGTCCGTCACTCTCAACAGCGCCTTCCACGGCACCCGGCTCGACGTGCAGCACGTCGCCGGCACGATGGAGACCCTGATCCGCAAGGCCGAGGCCCGGGGCATCGACAGGTACGCGATCGCCCCGGAGACCATGTTCATGTCTCACGAGACGTACACACCCGCCCGTGGCGGCAGCGCCTCGGCCGAGATCACGGCCCTGCGTGACGTGTTCGGCCCTGCGGCCGACCAGATCGTCATCACCAACACCAAGGGCTTCACCGGCCACGCCATGGGCGCCGGCATCGAAGACGTGGTGGCGGTCAAGGCCCTCGAGACAGGCATCGTCCCGCCAGTGCCCAACTACAAGGAGCCCGACCCCGACCTCGGTCAGCTCAACCTCTCGGTGGGCGGTGCGTACCCGGTGAGCTATGCCCTGCGACTGGCGGCCGGGTTCGGCTCGCAGATCGCCATGGCACTGTTCCGATGGACGCCGATGCCGGACGGACGGCACCGTTCGCTCAACGAGCTCGGGTACGCGTCGCGGCTGGTCGACCCGGACGCCTACCAGCGCTGGCTCGACCGAATCTCCGGGCGGCCGGGGGCGACCCTAGAGGTCGTCCAGCACAAGCTGCGCGTGGTGGACACGGGCGCTCCATCAGCGGCTCCTGCTGCCGCACCCGCGGCGGTACCTGCTCCCCCGAAGGTGCAGCCGGTGCCCCAGCCGGTGGCCGCTCCCCCGCCGCCACCACCACCACCACCGCCACCAGCACCAGTCGCGCCGGCACCGGTCGCGCCCGCAGCGCCTGCACCCGCGCCGGTCCCCGAGCCGGTGGCTGCTGCTCCTGCGGCCGTGGCGGACCCGGTCACCGACCGGGTGGTCGGCATCGTGGCGGAGATGACCGGTTACCCGACCGAGCTGCTGGACCTGGATCTGGACC
>CAYHHE010000147.1:0-3531 GCA_964356295.1 uncultured Actinomycetes bacterium
CTAAGCCCGCGGCACGACCGATACGGGCACGTCGGCGAACTCGAGGACGTGCCGCACCGGGGAGCGCTCAACGCTATGCCCTGGGCGCGGCAGTCCGGTGAGCCATGCCCGTCAAGCCGACTTCAGCGTGGGATGGTGCCGTCGTGGCAGCAGCGGGCCAGTCCGACGTCCTGCATGCCGCGACGTCGACCGGGCCTTCTCGAATCCGGTCGTGTGCACGGCCCGATAGCCGGGTACTGAGTGGCGTGTCTGAGTCGGTCACGTCCCCCGCCCATGCCTGGCGGGTGTGGCCGCTCGCGCTGGTCAACGTCGCGAGCGTGGCCGCCTGGGCGATGATTGCGATGGCGTTCCGCCGGGGCCGGTTCGCGCTGGCGATGCTGGGAGCGATGGTCGAGGTGCTGGCGCACGCCTGGTTCGTCATCGTCTTCCTCGGCTGGGGCTTCGGGGCGCAGTACTACCTGTTGTTCCTGTTGCTCTGCACCTTCTTCCTGCCGTTCCGGCAACTGGCGACCGTCGTCACGGCGGGCACCGTGCGTCGTCAACGTCGTCCTGGTGTTCGCGATCTGCGGTCTGATCGTCAGCTACCCAGTGCGGGTGATCAAACGCGCCGAGCAGGAGCACGAACGCAGCGAGCGGCTGCTGCGGAACGTGCTGCCGGTGCCCATAGCAGCGCGGCTCAAGGATCGCCCGGACGTCATCGGTGTCCGGATGGTTGGTCAGGTCACCGCGGCCGAAGGGGTCGCAGACAGCGCCCCCCGCCGCTACTTCGACTCGGTGCTGATGCCCGTGGGCGTCGAAACCACGGGCTGGCTGCGTAGCGTGCTGTCGAGCCAGTCGCCGAGCAGCTCCCGGGTGATGGCGAGCTGGGTCGACCGGCTGATGCTGCCGGAGTCGCAGCCGATGCCGAAGAACGACGTCGAGTCGTTGAAGCCGCAGTGGTACCCGCCGGTGATCGTCACGAAGCGGGCAGGTGCCGGCTTGCGGTCGTACATGGCGCGCGTGGTCGCAGGGCTGACGATCGTGTCCCGCGAGCCCACGACGTAGAGGCCTGGCACCGTGACACCCCCCGATGCGGTGGCCGCCGACGGTCTCGTCTCGGCGGCGGCCAGCGTCACGACGGTGTCGATCTGCGGGTACCGGTCAGCCGCGACGAGCGCGGCACCGCCGCCCATCGAGTGTCCGGCCACGGCGTCGAGCGTGTGGTGGGCATTCGGGACGGCGGTCCGCGCCCAGCGGATCGAGCGTTCGAGGTCGTCGGCGAACCGGCCGTGGTTCGGGAAGAACCCGGTCTCGCTGTCCGGGGCGATCACGACGTAGCCGCGCGCTGCAAGGGCGGTGAGCGTCGAGGCGTAGCGACCGGCGGTCTGCGTGAACCCGTGCCCGAACGCGACCACCGGGTAGGCCCCAGGGTTCGACCCGGTCGGCTGGACGAGCCGCGCAGGGAACGACCGGCCGTCGATCGACACCGTGACCGTGCTGGTCGAGGTGGGCAGCGCCTGCTGGCCCGTGGTGGCCGCCTGGGCGGGAGCCCCGAGCCCGAGCGAGACGGCCACGGTCACAAGCCCGAGCACGAGAAGAGACATCCGTCGCATACCAAGATGATACCTACATATCTCATAATCCCGATGGAGCACCAGCAGGTCGACGAGCAGGCCAGGTCGACGGCGGGACGGACGTTCGCGGAAGTCGCCCGCTGCACAGCGGGGGTTGCGACCAAGGTCACTGGACCACCACCCACAAGCGCAGCATTCACATCGACGCACCGGTTGAGATGGTCTTCGAGCACGTCAAGGACCCGCGGCACTTCTACGAGGCGTTCGCCTCGATGTCCCCGCAGGGCCCGCCAAGGATCTCCGATGTCAGCATGACACCAGAAGGCGTGGGGTCGACCTGCGAGTGGACGCGCCACCTATGGTCGCTGCTCTACATCGGCGGGACCATGACCCGCCAGGAGTACGTTCCCAACGAACGGATCGTGGACCACTCCTCCACGGGGCCACTCTGGACGTTCACGTTCGAACCGGACCAGGCAGGCACGACGTCCGCGGGCGCACTGCAGCGCACGCGATGACGCCCCCTGAACTCGTCCAGTTGGCCAGGGCGGTGCGGTGACGGGCAGTCAGTCGGGTCTCCCAGATCCTCATCGACGCTCCGGTCGATGTCGTGATCGGCTGCGTAGACCGGGACTCGTGGTCGAGCGCGGTGTCGATGACGACGCGACGAACGCGCGACCAACGTCCTCCTCCTGCATGTGGGCGCGAACCCGGTCAGCGCAGCAGGAGGGGCGTTCCTCCCGCGGCCACCGACACGCTCAATGTGTTCCTACGCCGCGGAGTGCGTGGCAGAGCGAGTGTCGACCGTGACGATGTGCGGGGCCGGAGGCTTGTTCGGGTGCGCTGTCGCTGCCGTGGGACGTGCCTGTGACTCTGGACTGCTCCGGCTGACGCGTGCTAGCCCGGGATGGAGCGGAGGTGGCGGGTGATGGCCGTCTGGAGGGCACCGTCCCGGCGAGTCCCGGCAGATGCACACGGGCCGTCTGTTGGTCGGCAGCACGTGCGTCCCGACACAGGCCTGCCCGGTGTGGGTCGTGGCGCTAGGTCTCTGGCTCGCTCGACCACAGAGGGTTCGCCGCTGCGCTATCTGGACTACGGCTGGTCGCAGTTGGCCTACACCGACGAGGGCAGCGGAGCGGTCAGTGTCGTGGCCGTGCCCGGGCTGCCGGGCAGGAGCAGGGACTTCGGCACCCTGGCCCCCCTGTTGGCTGCCCATGTGCGGCTGATCCGGGTGGACCTTCCTGGCTACGGCGGTTCACCCCGACCCCGGTTTGTCGGCATGACCATCACTCAGCGAGCCGGACCGGTGCAGACCCTCATCGAGCATCTCGGTCTGGCACCGGTCGTCCTGCTCAGCCACTCCTCCGGGGCGCACGTGGTCGCCCATCTGTCCCACCGGCGCCCCGACCTCGTTCGGTCCTGTGTCCTGCTGGCCCCTCCCGGACCCCATCTGATGTACCCCCAGTGGTGCTTCCAAGGGTGGTCGCTGCTGCTGCGTCTGCCCGCAGGACGACGTGTCTGGGCCCCGGTCGTCCGGGCCGCCGAGAACGCCGCAGGCTTCCAGCACCACCTGACCGACGACGAGCGCGCCCACCCGATACTCGACGACGCCATGCTCAACCTGGCCGAGCACGCCACCGATCTTGCCGGCATGAGCCATCCCACTCTGATCGCCTGGGCTCGCGACGACCCGATGCTTCGCACCAAGTGGTTCGAGGAGGTCGAGCGTGTCGTGCCCGCCGGGCCGCGCCTGCGCTACAACCACGGCGGCCATGTCATCCAGAAGACCCACGCGAACCAGCTCGCGCCCGCGATCGTCGAGTTCGCCCTGGCCGGCACCTAGGGCCAGGCCCGAAGGTGCTGGTGCTGGACCACTACCTGGAGGTGCTCAAGGTCAAGCCGGGCGCGCTGCCCGGGGCCACTGCGCTGGCCCAGGCCATGGCCGGCGGCGTCTTCACCGCGACCTACCAGGCCTGCT
>CAYHHE010000148.1:0-3504 GCA_964356295.1 uncultured Actinomycetes bacterium
CGCCGCGTAGCGTGCGCCCGCGGCCGTGTCACTTCGCCGCGTAGCGTGCGCCCGCGGCCGTGTCACTCCGCCGCGTAGCGTGCGCCCGCGGCCGTGTCACTCCGCCGCCTGTCGACCGCGCGGTCGGCGGCAGATCCGCGCATCCACGAGGCGCTGGTGTCTACCTGACTCAAGTGAGCCGTGGGTCGGCCTCGAGAGGTCCCAGGCCGGGACCGAGCACGGCGATGAAGAGCACGGCGACGACCAGACCGACCGCCAGCCATATTCTCGACCGGGGGAGCTGGATGCTGTCGACTGGCGCCGACGATCGAGGTACCGGCACCAGATTCGCCAGGGCCAGCCACAACCCGCAGTAGACGAATAGGGCCACCGAGGCGACCAGGGCGTTGGTGCCCGAGTCCATCGGCAGTGCCCTGAACGGGCTGCCCAGCACCGACAGGGTCTGCACGACGAGTAGCACCAGGACCGGCGTGGCGGTCATCTTCAGTTGCAGGCCGCGGTGGCCACGCAGGGCGGGCAGCCACAGCTTGAGCGGCAGCAGGTAGCCGAGGACACCGACGACGACCCCCGCGGCGAGGACCCCGGCACGCCAGGGGCCGCCCTCCTGCATGCCTTCGATGACCACGGCCCAGTCGCCTCCCGCCACGCCCAGGGTCAGGTTGAGCGTGACGACCACGAAGCTGAAGGTGGCGAAGACCCACAGGCAGTACCGGGAGGCCGGGCCGGTCACCCGCCGTGAGCGCGCGCGGCCAGTGCCAAGCACCCCGTGGCGAGGTTCAGCAGCGTCGCCGACACGTGGATGATCTGGTTGTCCGCGATGGACTGAATCTGGTCCCAGTCGGCGAAGATCGTCGTCGTCGATACCGCCCTGACCGGAACCCCCAGCAGCACGGCTGCACCACCGTGACCGACGATCTCGTGTAGCACGTCCACCATGGCCCAGGCCACCGTCGACGCCGCGATCATCGTCGGCACGTCCACCGCCAGCCCTCGACCAGCGCCCTCGACGCTGCCAGGCCGCGCGGTCACCCAACCAGCCGTGGGAACCGACCTGACGGCCATCACCCACCTCCCGAGCAACGGCCCCCACCGTCACCCCGACCATGGGCGGTCCCGGCGAGGCCCGCCAGAGGCCTACGGCCACAAGGGCTACGGGCGCCGCCGCGATGCCCTGTGCGCGGCATGTCCGGACGGACCCGCGCAGCCCTCCGCGGGCGGGCCTGGTTCGGGCTCCGGAGTATCGCATGACGCGCGGCCTGGGCAGTCACGCTGCCTGCGTGCCCATGCCGGGCGGGTGCTGCCAGCGGTGCCGAGTTCGAGGAGTGTTCGGGCTCGGTCGGGGAGGGTGTGGGTGCGGCGGGGGAGGGCCACACTGGCGTCGTGCGTACCACTGAATCGCAGGGCAGCGCGTGCAGAACCATGGACGCGGCGGTGACGGCTGTGCTGCTCGGATCCGCAAAGGCCGCCCGTGACGGTGGCGTGTCGCCCGCCGGGGTGGGTGGGCAGGGCTCATGACCAGCGGACACGTGAGGGACAAGGCAGCCGCGCTGCTAGCTCTGCATGCCGGGCCGGGGTTCGTGCTCCCCAACGCGTGGGACGCCGGGTCGGCACGCATCCTCGAGCAGGTCGGGTTCGCGGCCCTCGGCACGACCAGCGCCGGCATCGCGTGGTCCTGCGGGGTCCCGGACGGAGGCTCGGTCGACCGCGACTCGATGCTCGAGCAGATCAGGCGAATCGTGGCAGCGGTGGAGGTGCCGGTGACCGCCGACCTCGAGTCCGGGTACGGCGACACCCCGGACGAGGTGGGTCGCACCGTGGCCCGGGCGGCGGGGCTCGGGGCGGCGGGAGGCAACATCGAGGACGCCGGACCGGGCGGGCTCTTCGGCATCGACGAGGCGACGGAGAGGCTGGCGGCCGCCCGGGCAGCGGCGCCCCGCGGCACGTTCGTGCTCAACGCCCGCACCGACACCTACTTCGCCGGCACGTCCGGGGACGTGTTCGCCGAGACGGTCCTCCGGGCCATCCGCTACATCGAGGCCGGCGCCGACTGCGTGTTCGTGCCCGGCGTGGTGCAGGCGGACACGATCAGCCGTCTCGCCGCGGCCATCCCCGGCCCGCTCAACATCGTGGCCGGGCTGGCCAACACCATCGACGCGCCCACGCTCTTCTCCCTCGGCGTGAGGCGGGTCAGCCTGGGCGGAAGCCTGGCCCGCGCCGCACTCAGCCTGCTGGACCGCGCCGGCCGAGAGCTGCTCGAGACTGGGACGCTCGGCTTCCTCGACGGCGCGATCGGCTACGCCGACCTGCAGCGACGGTTCGGCTCCTGACCGCCACCGCGTCCCGTGCGGACAGCGTCGGGCACACGTCGAGGACCTCGACGCGCCGGTGTCCGCCGGACCGCCACCGCGTCCGGGAGCGTGCAAAGGATTGCCACGGTCGCCCCCAGAGATGGATCCTTGCGCCGGTTCACCGCCGGAGGTAGCCATGCCCCGTCCTCGGGTACGTCGGATCAGCAGCCCCGACTACGTCATGGAGCTGCCCGGGTTTCGGGTCGACTCGGTGGAGCTGGGGGACGCGACGGTCGGGTACTGCCGGTTCGAGGCCAGGTGGCGCTGGTCGCGCGACATGGCCCCGGCGCTGAAGGCCTCGACGTGCCCGATGCGCCACCTCGGGTACTGCTTGTCGGGCCACATGCACGTGGTGATGGACGACGGCCAGGAGGTGGAGATAGGTCCGGACTCGGCGTTCGAGATCCCACCCGGGCACGACAAGTGGGTGATGGGTGACGAGCCCTGGACGGCGATCGAGTGGGGCGGGACGCAACGGGCCTCAGCGGCCGCGACAGCGGACAGCGGCTCGGCCACCCTGACCACCGTGGTCCTCACCGACATCGTGGACTCCACCGCGACGGCGGCGAGCCTCGGTGACGGCCGGTGGCGTGACCTGCTCGCGGCACACAACCTGCGCATGAGGGAGGTGCTCAACCTGTATCGCGGACGCGAGATCGCCACCACCGGCGACGGGATCCTCGCCGTGTTCGACAGCCCGACGCGGGCCGTGCGGTGCGCGGCGGCCATGGTCGCTGCCATCCAAGACCTCGGCCTGTCCTTGCGGGTCGGGGTGCACACGGGGGAGCTTGAGTACGTCGGGGAGGACGTCCGCGGACTGGCCGTGCACACCGCCGCGCGGGTGATGGCACTCGCCCCGGCGAACCAGGTGCTGGTCTCGTCGTCGACCGCGGCCCTGGTCGACGCTGCGACGCGACTGGAGGACGCCGGCACCCACCAGCTCAAGGGTCTCCCGCAGTCGATGCGGCTCTACCGGCTCCTCCTGGCGTCCTGACCGTGAGGGGCAGCCATCCCCCGCCGCCCGGCCGACCACTCACCAACACCGATCCCGCCGGAACGCCAGCAGCAGCAGACCTCGATCCGTGACTCCCCCAGAACCCTGCGCCACCACGCGCCCGTCTCTCGGAGACACCCTACGAGAGCCCGCTCATCGGCA
>CAYHHE010000149.1:0-3483 GCA_964356295.1 uncultured Actinomycetes bacterium
CGTGATCATCCCCTCGGGCGAGGTCGTCACGTCGCTGACGACGATGCGGCGGCCGAAAACCCGCTCCTGGGCCTGCATCCGACGGTACGGGTCGGCGATGAATGCGAACACCTCCTCCACGGGTGCCTCGATCTCGATACTCCTTGTCGCCGAAGCCGTAGTCATGGCTCCTCCCTAGGCCCGTTCACGGCAGACGAACGTTGCCTGCCCCTCCATGAAAGGCCGCCTCACCGCCGCGTCCAGGGGCGCATGACCCAGCTTCGGAGCATCGACCATGCGTGGAGCGGCAGGCACCCCTAGAGAGTCGGGCGAGCGTAGCGCCCGACCAGCGGCATGACCGGTAAACGGTATGCCGTACTCATCGCGGCATAACATGCATGTCCGGTAGATGTTCCTGGCCAGCCGGGTCGGCACCTCTCACCTCGGGGACTGACCACTAGAAGCGGTGACAGTCCCTTCGATCCGCCTCGTCTCTGCGGTACAGGATCCCGCCAGGCGCTCGGCGCCATCCGGGGCCAGTTCAGATGGTGGGGTTCTCGGTGATGAAAGCGTCGATCTCGGCAGCGACTTCTTCGGGCTTGTCTTCTTGGAGGTAGTGGCCGGCGTCGCGGATCGTGACGTGGCGTTGGCCGACGGCGCCGGGGACGTGGCGTTGGAGGAACTCATCGACCGGGAGGATGCGCATGGAGAAGTCGCGGTCGCTGAAGGCGGTGCGGAACGGCTTGTCGAACGATCCGAGCCGGTCCCAGGCCTCACGGTTACGGAGCGAGGCCACCGAGGTGGGGTCCATGGGGATGAGTTGGGGCATGGCCCGGGCGCCAGCCTTGTGCGCGTTGGTGGGGAACGGGGCGTCGTAGCCGGCGCGGACCTGCGGTGACAGGCGGGTCTGGCTGGCCAGGGCCTGGGCCATGCGTCCGATTGGGAACACCGGGGTCCAGCGGGCGATCGTCTGCCAGGCGCGGGCACCGAGGTAGGTCACCGTCTTGCGGGGGGCGACGTCGGGCAGGAAGTTCGAGTCCCGTCCGCCGACGGGGAGGCCGGTGTTGGCGACCATGACCCGGGCGAACCGATCCGATTCGAAGGCGACCAGGCGCAGTGAGAGCAGCCCGCCCCAGTCCTGCGCGTACAGGGTGATCTGGTGCAGGTCGAGCACGTCGAGCAGGGCGGTGCGCAGCCACTGCTCCTGCCTCTCGTAGGTGTAGTCGGCGATGCGGGACGGCTTGTCGGACCGGCCGAAGCCGATCAGGTCCGGGGCGATGACCCGGTGCCCGGCCGCGGCCAGCGGTGGGATGACGCGGCGGTAGAGGAAGCTCCACGACGGCTCGCCGTGCAGCAGCACCACCACCTGGCCGTCGCGGGGGCCCTCGTCGACGTAGTGCATCCGCAGCCGCTGACCCTCGAACAGGACGTGCAAGTAGCGCGGGGCGAACGGGTAGTCCGGCAGCCCGGCGAACCGGGCGTCGGGGGTGCGCAGCAGGTCCACGATGTCTCCTCGCTGTCTAGCCTGCCTAGCGGTTGCTAGGGACGACAATCTAGCAACCGCTAGGTAGGGTGTCGACCCATGGGCACCACACCGGGGAGCGACGGCGGCGGCAGCGCGATGCGCGAGCGCATCCTCGACACCGCGGCACGGCTATTCGTCGAGCGCGGCTACGCGGCCACCTCGGTGCGCGACATCGCCGCCGAGCTCGGGATCGCCAACCCGTCGCTGTACTACCACTTCTCCTCTAAGGCCGACCTGCTCGCCCACGTGCTGGCCGAACCGCTGGCTCGGGTACAGCAGGCAGTGGAGCAGGCCGAGCAGCTCACCGGGCAGCAGCGCACCCGCCGGCTGATCCGCGGCCTGCTAGAAGCGTTGGAGGTGCACTCCGGGGTCGCCGTGACCGCTGCCCGCGACATCGGCGCGCTACCCGAACCGCAGCGAGACCTGGCCCAGGCCGCCCGGCCACACGTTGTCGAGCTGCTCGCCGACGGGACGACCGGCGAGAACCGCGAGCTCAAGGTCACCATGGCCATCGCCGCCGTGGAAGGCGCCGTCCTCGCCCTACTGCACAACAGCAGCACCCCCGACGACTTCGTCGCCCGCCTACGCACCGACGCCGACGCCATCACCGACCTGGCGCTGCGACTCCTGGCTTGACCCGAAGCCCGAGCCAGGCAGCCACAACCGCAGCCCGCGACCCAGACATGACCCAACCCAATCGGCGTGACGCACCCGTTGCAGCAGGACCCAACGCCCAGTAGCGAAATGCGCTAGTCGCGGCATGACAGCGCGTTCGTTGACCGCCCGATCCCGCTCTGGTTCACGCGTCCTTTGCGGCGGAGTGACACGGCCGCGGGCGCACGCTACGCGGCGGAGTGACGCGCCCTGAAGGTGCTCGGTGTTGCTGAAGCGGAGGGCAGGTGAGTGATGGACAGTGGCGGCTCGTGGCGGGAGTCACCTGTCTTGCGGAGTCTGGCCCAGACGTGTCCAGTCCACTGGGGCCCGGCCGGCGGCGGCCAGGCGCGAGTCCGCTGTCGTGAACGGCTTCGACCCGGCGAACGGGTTGGGCGCGTTCACCCAGGCTTTGGGGTGTGCAGACATGATCGGCTCGGGGTGGCGAGGCCGGTCGATCAGCTTGGCCTTCTTCTGGGCAGCTTCACCCCACAGGATGAACACGACCCCCTCGAGCTCGGCGCTGATGGCACGGACGACGGCGTCGGTGCATGTCTCCCAGCCCTTCCCCTTGTGGGAGTCCGACTGCCCGCCGCGAACGGTCAGGATCGTGTTGAGCAGCAGGACACCCTGCTCGGCCCAACCGGTCAGATCACCATGGCCGGGCAGGTCAGACAGGCTGATGTCGAGGTCGGCGGCCAGTTCCTGGCGAATGCTGTGTAGGGACGGGGGGATGGTGATGCCGGCCGGCACGGAGAACGCCAGCCCGTGCGCCTGCCCAGGGTGCTTGTACGGGTCCTGGCCGACAATGACGACCTTAACCTGGTCGACCGGCGTCAGCTCGAACGCCGCGAAGACCTAGCCCACGGTGGGTACACCTCGTGGTTCTCGCGCTCCTCGGTGACGAAATCGAGCAGCTCGCACCAGTACGGCTTGTCCAGTTCCTCGCGCAGCAGCTCGTCCCAGCCGCCACCAAGGCGGACGCCGCGTGAGCCGGCGGCGGTGTCGGCGGCGTCCGGGCTGCTCTCGGCGTCCGGCCCGCCGGTGAGGAGGTACTCGTTGATGTCCTGGGAGTCGAGGGCAGCGTGATCGGGGACGGCCGCTCAGTGCGCCTCGGGGGGTTGGTGAGATGCCGGGGCGCCAGCATCGGCGACGGGCACCCATCCCTGTGAGGTGCACCACATCTCAGGCCGTCTCAGCGCGTGCCGCTGCGGTCAAACTGCGGTCAAGATGGCGAGGGGCCTGGCTGCCGATTCCGGCTGCCAGGCCCTTGACCTGCACTTTCTCTGGTAGCGGGGGCAGGATTTGAACCTGCGACCTCTGGGTTA
>CAYHHE010000150.1:0-3467 GCA_964356295.1 uncultured Actinomycetes bacterium
TCGCCGGGCACTCGGGCTCGTGTCTGGTCGCCCGCCGTGTGGCCATCGACCGTCCTGAGCGCGTCGCCGGGTTGGTGCTCGAAGCCTCACCGACACCTCTGGTCGCCGATGGCCGCCTACTTCACGCAGCACCGCCGCTGAACCGCAAACCCCACCACCCCACGGGACTCTCCTCGCCGCCGCCTGCGCCGACGTCTCAAGGATCTCCCCGATCCTCGCCCATGACAGACCCGCAGCACGGGCCGCCGCGATGGCGTCGACGATCTGTCGTTCCGAGCGCGCTGGGGCCAGGGCAGCGCGTCGAAGCATGTGCTCCTCGACCGAGCGCTCGTCACCCGGCTCGGGCTCGTAGTCCTCGAACTCGCGGGCAAGCTCATGGGCGTGGTCGAGTACCTCTTGGATAGAACGCGGCATCTGCACCACCTGACGGACTTCGAACGGGCGGGCATGGCGTGAACGATGAACTCGGTCCGCTCATCCTCGACCAGGCCGACCTGCAGCAGCCGACCGCCAGCGTAGCGACGCTTCGTCGGCTGCGGTGCGCTCCCCGCGCTGGGTGGTGAAGGTTGAAGCGTCCCTGATCTAGAGGCGGCGCCGGTCTCCGTGTGCGAGTCCGGCCGGTCGCGGGCCAGGCGGGTGCCGGCGCCGTTGGCCATTCTCTGGCGCTGTTGTCGGCGACCGGTCCCGCGATGGGGCACCATTCGCTCACCGGCGTTGGCGGACGAGCAGCCGACCCCATGTTCGCGAAAGGGCATCGAGTGGGGAGAGGGGACCGGGGCAGATCGGTCCTCGAGCATCGTCAACGGGTGCCCGGGGTTCCTCGGTTCCTGGTGCCGCGCCCGGCCTTGGTGGCCCGGGTATTGGCGACGCCGCCCGGTGGGCTGTGCCTGGTGGAGGCGCCGGCTGGGTTCGGCGGGACGCTTCTGCTGGCCGAGGTCGCCCGGGCTGCACACGCCAACGCGGTCTGGGTGTCATTCCGCCCCCATGACCCCGACCCTGTCGCGTTCTGGAACGACCTTCTGGCGGTGCTGAGCGAGAAGGGCGTGCCCACGCAGACCACGCGCGAGGCGCTGGCATGTGCCGGCGAGAACCGTGCCGACGTCGTCACGACGCTGCTCAACACGATGGCCGGGCAGCCGGCGACCTTGATCCTCGTCGACGACCTGGACGGGCTCACGCACGAGCCGAGCCTTCGCGATCTGCAGCTGATGATCGACGCTCTCCCGGAGACGGTCCGACTGGCGGTGCGCGTAGAGCACCGGGCCCACCTGGACCTGCGTAGGTTGGCCTCGAGCGGCCGGCTTATGGTGCTCCGTGCTGATGCTCTGTCGTTCGACGACATCCAGGCGCGACAACTGGTCGATCTCGCTGCCCCCGACCTCGACCCGGCGCGAGTGACAGCACTGCTCACACTCGCCGATGGGTGGCCGGCCGCGGTCGCGCTGCCGTTCGTTGCTGCGGACCGGGAGCCCGACATCGACCCTGCCGGATGGCTCCTCGACACCGGCGTGGACCTGCTCGTGGCATCTGTCTGGGAGGCGTTGCCGGCTGAGGATCGGCGGTTTCTGGCCACCGTGACGGTGCTGGACGTCCTCTCGGTGGACGGCTGCGCGGCGCTGACCCACCAGACGCCACACGAAACGGCTGACCGGCTCCGCCGTCTTCATGCCTGGGGGCTGCTGAAGCGGTCGAGCACCACCCCGTCCCTGTTCACCCAGCGACGTCTCGTCGCCGAGTACTCCCGGCGCATGTTGGCCGACACGGGTCGCGCTGAGACTGCGCGGCTGCACCGGCTGGCCAGTGAGTATCTGGCGCAGTCAGGCGACGTCGAGTCCGCCATCGCGCACGCTTTGGACGCCGGCGATATGCCCTGGGCGTTGCGGCTTCTCGAGGGCACCGTCGCGGAGTTCCTCGAGACGGGTCGGGCAGCCGTGGTACGGGCGCTCTACGCCCGGTCGACTGAGCCAACGGTCCCAAGCGGACACCTGCATCTGCTGGCGGCCGCCTGGTCCCAGCTCTTGGCCGGCAACCTTGGCGGTGCCCAGCGGTGGTTGGCACAGCTGGTGGTCGCCGTGGCAGCACTGCCCACTCCAGGCACGAACCCGTCAGCCGAGCCTGACGGCGAGTCCGTGCAGGGTGTCGAGTCCCCGTCCACCTGGCTGCGGGCAGAGACGCTCTTCCTCCAAGCTCGCGTCGCCGAATGGCAAGGACGACCAGCACTTGCGCGCGAGTTCGCCGACCAAGCCGTGCGGCTGTTCGGGGACAGGTGGACGCGGATGGCCCACCAAGGTGCCGTGATGCAGGCCGTCCGGATGCGGCTGTGGTTGGACGAGCGAGACACGGCACGCCCGATGCTCGTCCGAGCCAGTGCCCGGCCGGGAACACGGGAGTACTACCGAAGAGTGGCGCTGCCGGCATTGAGAGCCTGCCTAGCGGCCCGGGAAGGGCGCGCCTACCGGGCGCGGCACCTGGCCGAGCAGGCCCTCCGCGCCACAGCGGACCTAGGACCGTTGGGACAGCTCGACGACGCCGACGCCCTGCTTGCACGATCGCAGGCGAGCGTCGACCTCGACGACCCCGTCACGGCCGCTGCGGACGCAGAGCTCCTCGCGCAACGGGCAGAAGCGGTCGGGCACGTCACCTATCAGGTGCTGGGCCTTCTGGCGCTCGCTCGCGCGCAGGCCGGCCACGCCGCGACGACGGAGGCGATCGGCACCTGCGAGAGGGCACGCGCCGTTCTTCGAGCTGAGGCCCCCGGTTCTGAGCTGCTGGCGATGGTCGACCGCACCGAGCTGTCAGTGCGCATGGACGCCGGTGACCGTCAAGGAGCGATCGCGGTGCTCAGGCGTTCCCCACCAGGCCCCGCGAGGGACCGCGCTACGGCGCTTCTGGCATTGCGACCGGCTACCGAGACGGCTCGACGGAATCCGAGGGGACCGACCGCGGATCCTCGCCAGGCGGTCGAGGCGAGACTGGTCAACGCCATCGCCAGCGTGTCCTCCCGACCGGCAGAAGCGGAGCGACAACTCCGGGCAGCGGCCGAGATTGCCGTCGACGCGGGGATGCTGACGGCGCTGCGTGGCTACCCCGAGCCGCTGACCGTGCTGGCCAATGTCCTGTCGACCCGCCCCGACGCCGGACCCCTCGCGCTGCTGGTCGGTCACGCCAGACCGACACCGCCGGTGGAGCCGACGCAGCTACCCGAAGCGGTCCGGCTCAGCGACGGGGAAGTACACCTGCTCTCGGCCATGGCCACCCATCGTGGGCATGCAGAGCTGGCAACCGCTCTGGGCGTTTCGGTGAACACCGTCAAGACCAGGCTGCGGCGGCTCTACCGCAAGCTCGGCGTATCGGACCGGGCCTCGGCACTACGGGAAGCCCGCTCCCGAGGCCTGCTACCCGACCCGAGATGACCAGTCAGGCAACGGCCCCCGCCATGGCCATGGCGGGGGCCGTTGCCTGACTGG
>CAYHHE010000151.1:0-3457 GCA_964356295.1 uncultured Actinomycetes bacterium
GCGGCGAAGTGACACAAGTCTTCGTCGTTGCCTGCCGTGCAGACAACACGCGCACATCGGCGTGAGGCGGCTCGCTCGCCCGACTGCCGGCGTGCGTGCTCTTGTCGGCCGCTGGTTCATGTCGAGCGGAGCTCGATCTCCTACTCGAGCTGGCCGGTGAGGTAGGCGGCGATCTCGGTGACCGCGTCGCTGGTGGCCCAGCTGAAGTGGCCGTGCTGGGGCCAGACGGTCAGCGACGCACCCGGGAGGAGGTCGGCCAGCCCGTGTCCCACCTCAAGAGGGACTCGGGTGTCGTGGGAGCCGTGCCAGACCCGGACCGGCCGGTCAAGCTCGACTGGGTCCAGGTCCCACGACTGGAGCAGGAGCCCGGCCTCGTGCGCGGCGGCGTGCCCGCGCTGGGCGAAGGCCTCCCGGACGACCTGGTGGAGGACCGCGCGAGCCGGGCGTTGGCTCAAGGCCTGCCTGTCGGGACCGGGGAGTGGGGCGAGCATGCGTTCCTCCAGCCAGGCACGCAGGCCCAGCCGGTACCCGACGGCCAGGGCGGTGTAGCGCGCCGTCCGCCATTGGCGGCTCCGCGGTTCCCTGAGCCAGACCGCCGACCGATCCATGCCCTTAACGGTGGGCGGGGCCACCCCCGCGGCCACCCCCAGCCGGATCACCCGGTCCGGGTACGCCACGGCGAAGGCCAGCGCGAACGGTGCCCCACCCGACGCGCCGAGCACGGAGCACTCGTCCACGCCGATCGTGTCCAGCACGGCAGCCGCGTCCGACGCCCAGGCTGCGAATCCGGCCAGCGGAGTCCAGGTGCTCCCGCCGTACCCGGGCCGGTTCACCGCGACCAGCCGCACCGGCACACGGCTGCGGTCCAACACCGGAGCCGCCCAGCCGATCTCGTGCCGGCTCCCCGGGGCGCCATGGCAGTACAGCACCGTCGGCGCGCTTGCCGGACCGTGCTCACGGAACTGCACCCACCGCCCATCAGGAACCCGCACCCGGTCCGCGCGACGGTCGGTCATGGCCCGCCAGCCTGCCAGGCGTACGAGTATCACAGCCCTCCTCGGAACCGAAAGGCGCGCTGCTGGCTCCGGGCCGCTGCGAGGGCGAGGTGACCGGCATGTGCAGCGGCGCGAGCTCGCGCGCGGCCTCGGCGCGGACCACGTCATCGACGACACCACGCAGGATCCGGCTGGCGGGCCCGCGCGGTACGACCTGGTCCTGCAGCTCGGCGGCACGTACTCGGCGTGCGCTGCGCGGGGTGCTGACCCCCGCGCGGGACGCTGGTGCAGTCCATGGGCGTCGACAGCCGGTGGCTCGGCCCGCTCGGCACCAGGGCGGGGGCGGCTGCCCTCGCGTCCTCGTGCCGCAGCGGCATACCATGTTCGTGACGGAGGAGACGACGGAGACCTTCGACGAGCTGCGTGACCTGATCGAGGCCGGTCATGTGCGGTCGGTGATCGATTCCGAACACCCGGTGGAACGGGCCGGGGGAGGCGTGGCCCTGGTCAAGGACGGCCGTCCTGCTGGCAGGGTGGTCGCGGCGGTCGTAGCGTGAGGATCGCCGGCGTCCCGAGGGAGGCAGTGATGCGAGCCGTCGTCCAGCAGCGCTACGGCCCGCACGGAGACGTGCTCGAGCGGCGCGAGATCCCCCAGCCCGAAGCCGGTCCGGGGCAGGTGCTCGTGCGGGTCCGCGCGACGTCGGTGCATGCCGACGTGTGGCACGCGGTGCACGGGGTCCCCTATGTCATGCGGCTGGCCGGGTCGGGCGTGCGCGGCCCGAAGGTCGCCGTGCCGGGGACGGACCTGGCCGGGGTGGTGGTCGGTCTCGGCCCGGGTGCGAGCCGGTTCGCGGTGGGGGACCGGGTGTACGGCGAGGTCACCCGGAGCGTGAACTCGTGGGCCAACGCGGGCACCTTCGCGGAGTTCGCGGCGGTGGACGAGGCCCTGCTCGCGAGGATCCCCGGCCACCTGTCGTTCGAGGAGGCGGCCGCGGTGCCCACGGCCGCGCTGATCGCGCTGACCAACCTGCGCGACGAGGGCCGGGTGCGGGCCGGGCAGCGGGTGCTGGTGAACGGCGCCGGTGGCGCGGTCGGTGTCTGGGCGGTCCAGCTGGCCACGGTGTTCGGCGCGCAGGTCACCGCGGTGGACGGCCCGGCCAAGCTCGACCTGCTGCGCGACCTGGGCGCCGACGCGGTCATCGACTACACCCAGCTGGACTTCACCCAGGCCGGGGTGCGCTACGACATGGTGTTCGACGTCGTCTCGCAGGCGCCGTTCCGGCAGGTGCGCCGCGTCCTCGAACCGGACGGCACGTTCGTGCTCATCGGCCACGACCAGTACGGCCGCTCCGGCCATCGCGTGCTCGGCAGCCTCCGGCGGATACTGCCCCTGCTCGCGATCTCCCCCCTGGTCAAGCAGCTCCCCCCGATCCGGTCAGGACCTCCCCGCGAGGAGAACCTCGCGACCCTCACCGGCCTGCTCCAGGCCCGCCGGATCCGTCCGGTGGTCGACGAGCGGACCTTCTCCCTCGACCAGGTCGTGGCGGCGATGGACTACCTGACCACCGGGGCCGCGAAGGGACGCGTGGTGCTGCGGGTCTGAAGGCCAGGAAGCGGCGTCCGCTCCCGCCAGCTGACGACGTGACCTCCTTGCGCCCTTGCCGGTGCGCTGCGCCGCGCGTACGAAGGAAGGGTCACCGGCAGATGGGCCGGATGCAGCAAGTGGCGGTGATCACGGGTGGGGCCTCGGGGATCGGTCTGGCTCTGGCAGGGGCGCTGGTGTCTCGTGGGTGGCGGGTCGTGCTCGCTGACATCGCCGACGCGGCCGCCGCCGAGCGCGCGGGCGAGCTGAGTCAGCGGGGTCCGGGGTCGGCTGAGGCGGTCCACCTCGACGTCCGCGACGGGCCGGCCGTCACCGCCGCGGTGCGCGCCGTGCAGGCTCGGCACGGCCGGCTGGACCTCATGGTCAACAACGCGAGCGTCAGCATCCGCGGCGAGCCCGACGAGCTGCTGCCCGAGTATTGGGACCGTGCCATCGACGTCGACCTGCGCGGGGTGGTGCACGGCTGCCACGCGGGCCTACCCGCTGATGAAGGCCCAGGGCACCGGGACCATCCTGAACGTCTCGTCGCTGAGCGGCTGGTCCCCGAGTACGGCCTGACCGCCCCCTACGCGACCGCCAAGTGGGGCGTGGTCGGCCTGAGCCTGGCCCTGCGCGCGGCCGGGGCCGAGCACGGCGTGCAGGTGAACGTGCTCTGCCCCGGCGCCATCAAGACCCGCAGCACGCCCGGCGGAGGGACAGGCGTCAAGCGGGTGCTGATCGGAATCCGAGTCGCTCCGGGAGATCAGGCTCGGCCTCAGCCACAGGTCCGAAGGTCCCACCCACGACGGAAGCCTGCGCGATACCGGCGCGGGCTTCCGGACGCTGAGATGCCTCCCGCGAGGTGCGCGACAGGCGGCGG
>CAYHHE010000152.1:0-3303 GCA_964356295.1 uncultured Actinomycetes bacterium
GGACGGGGGCGCGGGCGGGACGGGGCTACTCCCAGCGGAAGAAGCGTGCGGCCAGCCCGAGCCCCGCCGCGGCCCAGAGGAGCAGGACAGCCAGGTTGGCCCAGGGCAGCGCCCCGACGTCCACGATCACCGTCCGCAGCCCTTCACCCAGGGCTCCGGACGGCAGCGCCTCGAGAAGCGGCTGCACCGCCTGCGGGTAGCGCTCGACCGGCACGACCGACGCGCCCGCGACCAGGAGCAGCACGTAGATCAGGTTGGCCGCCGCCAGCGTGGCCTCCGCGCGGATCGTCCCGGCCATCAGCATGCCCAGCCCGGCGAAGGCCGCCGTCCCGACCAGCACCAGAAGCACCACACCGGGCCAGTTCGCGCTGCCCGACCAACCCAGCAGCACCCCGACGCCCACGATGAGCAGCAGCTGGACCGCCTCGACGACAAGCACCGCGATCGCCTTCCCGAGCAACAGCGCCGACCGGGGAAGCGGGGTCACCGCGAGTCGGCGCAGCACTCCGTAGCGGCGCTCGAAGCCGGTGGCGATCGCCAGCCCGGTGAAGGCGCTGGACATCACCGCCACCGTGAGCACGCCGGCCACCGCGGTGGCCACCCGGGTCGACTCGTCGCCGGCGACGTCCACGAGGTCCGTGCCGGCCAGCAGGAGCAGCAGCACCAGCGGGATGATCAGCGTCAGCAGCAGCTGCTCGCCGTTGCGCAGCAGGAGGGACGTCTCTATGCGCGCCTGGGCGAGCACCATCCGCCCAAAGGGCGCCGACCCGGGGGCAGGCTGAAACGTCCCGGCGGAGCCCCGCCCAGCAGCCGACGGCGCGCTCACAGCGGCTCGCCACGCTCGCTCGACGCAGCTCCCCGGACCGCCGCGCTGCCGGTCAGCTCGAGAAAGACCTCCTCCAGCGAGCGCTTGCCGACCGAGAGCTGCTGCGGCATCACCTCATGGGAGGCACACCACGCCGTGACCGTCGCCAGCGTCTGCGGCTCGACCGCGCCACGCAGGACGTAGTGCCCCGGTGTGGGCTCGGCCACGGTGACCTCGGTCGAGAGCGCCTCGCGAAGCCCCGAGAGGTCCAGCCGCGGCCGGCCAGTGAAGCGGACCTCCTGGTCGTCCCCGGTGATCTCGTCCGGCGTCCCGCTGGCGACCAGGCGTCCCCGGTCGATGATGGCCACCTGGTCCGCCAGCCGCTCGGCCTCGTCGAGCAGGTGGGTGGTGAGCACCACGGTCACCCCATCGGTGTTGAGCTCGCGGATGAGATCCCAGGTGGCCCGCCGCGACTGCGGGTCCAGCCCCGCGGTCGGCTCGTCCAGGAACACCATCTCTGGACGCCCCACCACGGCCATGGCCAGCGAGAGGCGCTGGCGCAGCCCCCCGGACAGCCGTCGGACCGTCGTGCGTCCGGCCTCGGCCAGCGACAGCCGCTCGATGAGCAGGTCCACCGGCAGCGGGTGCGCGTACAGCCCGGCGACGTGGCGCAGCATCTCCTCGGCCCGCGCGCCGGGGTAGCCGCCGGAGGACTCCTGCAGCATGACCCCGATGCTGGCCCGGACGGCCGCCCGGTCCCGGCGCGGGTCGCGTCCGAGCACCCGGACGTTGCCTGCGTCCGGTCGGCGGAAGCCCTCCGCGCACTCGATGGTGGTGGTCTTGCCCGCGCCGTTCGGTCCGAGCACGGCCACCACGATCCCAGCCGGGACGGTCAGGTCGAGGTGGTCCACTGCGGTGATCGACCCGTAGCGCTTGACCAGGCCGCGTATCTCCAGCGCCACGTCCGGCCGATCGTCCCCGGACGGCCGTGCCGGCGCGCTTCTCACGTCGGGCGAGTGTAGGTGCGGGCAGGTGTGGCGCACCCGACAGCGGCGCCCGCCGTGAAGGCGCCCTACCGGTTGCCCAGCAGCCGGATTTCCGCAACGATGGCGTTGTGAAATACCAGCCAGAGACGACGATGGTCTCCGACCCGTCCGACGATGCGGGGCTCGACAGCCGCACCAGGGTCGCGCGGGACATCTTGCGCCACGGCCCGGCCACCGCGGCCGACATCGCCGAGCGACTCGACCTGACCACCGCCGCCGTCCGCCGTCACCTGGACGCGCTCACCTCGGACGGGATGCTGGAGGCCGGCGACCAGCGGGTCGTCGGACGCCGGGGCCGCGGACGACCGGCCAAGGTCTACCGCGTCACCGACAAGGGTCGCGACGAGTTCGAGCACGCCTACGACGACCTCGCCGCGTCCGCACTGACCTACGTGGCCGAGATCGGCGGGTCAGATGCGGTCGCCGAGTTCGCGCGGCGCCGGCTGCTGCGGCTTGAGGAGGCGTACCGCATGGCGGTGGCCGTCGTCGGCCCGGACGAGGCGCCGCAGGCGCTCGCCGACCTGCTCAGCGAGGAGGGGTACGCCGCCTCGGTCGAGCCCTCCCCGCAGGGCGGGGTGCAGATCTGCCAGCACCACTGCCCGGTGGCGCACGTCGCAGCCCAGTTCCCCCAGTTGTGCGAGGCCGAGACCCAGATGATCGGGCAGCTGCTGGGGACGCACGTCCAGCGCCTGGCCACGATCGCCCACGGCGACGGGGTGTGCACGACGCACATCCCGCCGCGCCCGACATCGTCCGACACCATCAGCCCACTCTGACCCCTGCGGGAGGCCGTTGACATGACCAGCACCGCCCACGCCGAGCTCGAGGGCATCGGCACCTACGAGTACGGCTGGCACGACTCCGACGAGGCCGGCGCGCTGGCCAAGCGTGGCCTGTCCGAGCAGGTCGTCCGCGAGATCTCCGCGCTCAAGAACGAGCCCGACTGGATGCTGGCGACCCGGCTGAAGGCGCTGCGGCTGTTCGGCAAGAAGCCGCTGCCCACCTGGGGCTCGGACCTGTCGACCATCGACTTCGACAACATCAAGTACTTCGTCCGATCGACGGAGAAGCAGGCCCAGAACTGGGACGACCTGCCGGCCGACATCAAGAACACCTACGACAAGCTCGGCATCCCCGAGGCTGAGAAGCAGCGCCTGGTCGCCGGCGTGGCCGCGCAATACGAGTCAGAGGTGGTGTACCACAAGATTCGTGATGATCTTGAGGAAAAGGGCGTGGTGTTCCTCGACACCGACACCGGGCTGAAGGAGCACGAGGACCTGTTCAAGGAGTACTTCGGCTCGGTCATCCCGCCGGGGGACAACAAGTTCTCTGCGCTCAACACCTCGGTATGGTCCGGTGGCTCGTTCATCTACGTGCCCAAGGGTGTGCAGGTCGAGATCCCGCTGCAGGCCTACTTCCGGATCAACACCGAGAACATGGGCCAGTTCGAGC
>CAYHHE010000153.1:0-3257 GCA_964356295.1 uncultured Actinomycetes bacterium
TCGGTCCGCGGTGTGTCGGTCCGCAGTGCCGGGCAGCACGCCCACTGGCCCTACGACGCTCGCGCCGGCCCGGTCATAGGGTGAACGAGTGGGCGCGCCGGTGGGTCTGACCGCCGCCGAGGTTGCCGAGCGCGTCGCCGCGGGTGAGGTCAACCGGCTCCCTCATGGCACCTCACGCACGGTCGGGCAGATCATCCGGGCAAACACCCTGACCCTGTTCAACCTCATCATCGCGACGATGGCGGCCCTCGTCCTGGTCTTCGGAGACTGGCGCGACTCGCTGTTCGTCGTGGCGATCTTGGTCAACACCGGTATCGGGATCGTCCAGGAGCTGCGGGCGAAGGCGACGCTGGAGCGGCTGTCGGTGGTGGGTGAGGCCCATCCCCGGGTGCTTCGCGACGGCGTCGCGGTCGATCTCCCGATGGAGCAGGTCGTGGTGGACGACGTCGTGCTCGCCGGTCCCGGCGACAAGGTCGTCGTGGACGGCGTCGTCGTCCAGGCAACCTGGCTGGAGGTGGACGAGTCCCTGCTCACCGGTGAGGCCGACCCGGTGGGCAAGCGGCCCGGCGACCCGGTCCTCTCAGGCTCCTACGTCGTGGCCGGGTCCGGGACCTACCGAGCCACCCGGGTCGGCTCGGCCGCCTACGCCGCTGACCTTGCCGAGCAGGCCCGCCGCTTCACCCTGGTCAGTTCGGACCTTCGTACCGGCATCAACCGCATCCTCACCGTGATGGGCTTCGTCGTGGTACCGGTGGGTCTGCTGCTCATCGTCAGCCAGCTCCGCAACGCCGAGTCGTTCTCCGCCGCGGTCACTGGCGCGGTCGCCGGAACGGTGACGATGATTCCCGAGGGCCTGGTCCTGCTGACCAGCATCGCCTTCGCGGTGGGCGTCATCCGCCTGGGACAGCGCAACGTGTTGGTGCAGGAGCTGCCGGCCATCGAGGGACTCGCCCGAGCCGACGTGATGTGCCTGGACAAGACGGGCACGATCACCGAGCCAGGGATGACTGTCCAGGAGGTCACGGTGCTCGACCCCGGCGCACCGGTGGACGAGGTGCTGGGCGCCCTCGGCGCTGCTGAGGAGCGGCCCAACCCGAGCCTGGCTGCCATCGCCGCCTCCCGTCCTCCCCCCGACGGGTGGGTCCCGCAGGCGTCGGTGCCGTTCTCGTCGGCACGCAAGTGGAGCGGGGTGCGCTACGCCGGCCGTGGCACCTGGGTGCTTGGGGCGCCGGAGGTGCTGCTCGCCGAGGACGACCCGATCCTCACCGAGGTGCGGGCACGCGCGGACCAGGGGCTCCGGGTCCTGCTGCTCGCTCGAGCCGGTGGCCGGCTGGCTGACGCCGAGGACCGGGGGCCGCTCGATCCGGTAGCCCTGGTGGTCATCCGCCAGCGCATCAAGCCGGACGCCGCTGCCACGCTGCGCTACTTCCGTGACCAGGACGTGGCCGTGAAGGTGCTCAGCGGGGACAGCCCGCAGACGGTCAGTGCTGTCATGCGTGCCCTGGACGTCCCGGGGGTCGGTGAGGGGATGGACGCTCGCGCGCTCCCGACGGAGCTGGACGCGCTCGCCGAGGTGATGGACCGGGAGACCGCGTTCGGTCGGGTCAGCCCGCACCAGAAGCAGACCATGGTGCGTGCCCTGCAGTCGCGTGGTCACACCGTGGCCATGACCGGCGACGGGGTCAACGATGTGCTCGCCCTCAAGGACGCCGACATCGGCGTGGCGATGGCCTCCGGCAGCGACGCATCCAAGGGTGTCGCCCAGATCGTGCTGGTCGACAACCGCTTCGAGCAGCTCCCCGCTGTGGTGGCCGAGGGCCGGCGGGTGGTCAACAACATCGAGCGGGTGGCGGGCCTGTTCCTGACCAAGACCGCCTACGCCACGGTGATCTCGCTGCTCTCGGGGGTGGTCGGGCTGCCGTTCCCGTTCCTCCCCCGCCACCTGACGGTGATCTCGGCGCTCACAATCGGCATCCCCGGCTTCTTCCTTGCGCTGGGTCCCAACCGCGAGCGCTACCGACCCGGCTTCGTCGGGAGGGTGGCACGCTTCGCGATCCCGGCGGGCACGGTGGCTGCCCTGGCGTCCTTCCTCACCTACGCGGTATCGCTGACCCTCACAGACAGCACCCGCGCCGAGGCCCAGACCCTGGCGTCCATCGTCTTGTTCGTCGTGGTCCTCTGGGTGGTGATCCTGGTCGCGCAGCCACTCAACCCCGTACGAGTGGCGTTGGTCGCGGCGATGGCAGCCGGCTTCGTCCTGGTGCTGGTCGTCCCTTTCACGCGGGAGTTCTTCGCCTTCACCCTGCCCGAGGCGATCGATGTCGTCATCGCGGTGGGCCTGGCACTGGTGGCCGTGGGGATGCTGCAGCTCGTCCTCGGCCTGGTCGGGTCACGGCCCAGGCTGAGCTTCGCGCGCTAGGTGTGGGCGATACTGGGTTCGAACCAGTTGCGCGACTCCCCTGCGATACACTCTGACCTGTGCAGCAATGCTCTGAGCAGCAAGTTTGGCTGACTTAGACAGTCCATACCCGTCCAGGCGAGTCCAGGCGAGCCGCTGTGCTTGTTGCACGTTGTTGCACGCCGCCCAGTCAGGAGGGAAACAGTGTCGCGTCGGCGGGGGTTCGGTGCGCTGCGCAGACTGCCAAGCGGGCGCTACCACGCGAGCTACCTGACGCCGTCGGGGGCTCGCGTCGCCGCCGCCACCACGTTCCGGACCAAGACAGAGGCGGACGCGTGGCTCGCCGAGCGTCACGTCGAGCTCGCCGGCGGCAGCTGGCGTGACCCGGCGCTCGGTACCGAGCGGCTGGACCACTACGCCGAGGCGTGGCTCGCCAGCCGAGATCTCAGGCCTCGCACCCGGGACCACTATCGGCGCCTCCTCGACGACTACATCCTGCCCGAGTTCGGGCGGCGACGGCTTCGCTCCATCACGCCGACCCTGGTCCGCGCCTGGCACGCCGACCTCCTCCCGGACTCCCCCACAATGCGGGCCCACGCCTACGGCCTGCTGCGAACCATCCTCAACACTGCGCTCGCGGACGACCTCATCACGAGCAACCCATGTCGCGTACGCGCCGCCGGCGTCACCACCCGTGCGACCCCGATCCGGCCCGCCAGCCTGTCCGAGCTAGCCGCCCTGACCGAGGCCATGCCCGCCCGACTGCAGGCCGCGGTGCTGCTTGCCGCCTGGCTCGGGCTGCGTTTCGGCGAGTTGTTCGAGTTGCGACGCGGGGACGTAGATCTTGTTACCCGCGTCG
>CAYHHE010000154.1:0-3162 GCA_964356295.1 uncultured Actinomycetes bacterium
CCCGCCGCAGGATCGACTGCACCCGCAGCACGAGCTCGCGCGGGCTGAACGGCTTGGTCAGGTAGTCGTCGGCCCCCACCTCGAGCCCAAGCACCCGGCCGCGCCCAGCGCGGTGAGCATGATGATCGGGACATCCCGCTCGGCACGTACCCGTCGGCACACCTCCAGGCCGTCGATGGTGGGCAGCATGACGTCGAGCACGAGCAGGTCAGGCTCGACGGCCGCGGCTGCGGCGACCGCGCGCAAGCCGTCGTCCACGTGGGTCACCCTGTACCCGCTACGGGTGAGGTACTGAGTCACCACGTCGGCCACCGTCGGGTCGTCCTCGACGAGCAGCACCCGGGCGGAGTCATGCACCAGACGACGGTACGTCCGTGACGCGCCGCTCAGCGCCTCGCACGCCGAGTCGTCACCGACCGGTAAGAAACGGGTCGAATCGCTCCCTGTCGCGCGCGGATATCACCCGAACGGTTGACGCCTAGGGATTTCATCGGTGTAATCACACGCGTGTCGTTCGGGTCCACCTCGAGGGCCCGCGCGGAGGCCGGGTAGGAGGCGGCCACCGCACGGCACGGGGCAGCCGAGGTCGAGCGAAGGAGGAGCCCCGTGGGCGAGTGGCTGAGTCTGATTGTCGAAGAGGCCGTGGACGAGTTGGCCTGGCAGGAACGGGCCCTGTGCGCCGAGACCGATCCCGAGGCGTTCTTCCCCGAGAAGGGCGGCTCCACCCGGGAGGCCAAGAAGGTCTGCCTGTCCTGCGAGGTGCGGGTGGAGTGCCTGGAGTACGCGCTGGCGCACGACGAGCGGTTCGGCATCTGGGGCGGGATGAGCGAGCGCGAGCGGCGTCGACTGCGTCGCGCAGCCGCGGCAGGCTGAGCGAATCCTCCCCGCTGGCCGCTACGGGGGCCGGTCCGGCGTAGGGTGCGCGCGGAGGTCCGCCCCTGCAGACCTCAGGCTGAACTGCTGACCCCACGCGACCATGAGCGACCTCCACCTGCCCTCGACGCCCGACGACGACGCTGCTGCGGCCTCGGCGGCGAGCGTCCAGGAGATCTTCGCCGCCCTGTCACCCGAACGCCTCGGTGAGCAGGACCTCGGCGCGCGGCGCCCGGGCATCGACGACGACCTCGCCCGGCGCCAGGTGGTGCACGTGCTGCTGGTCAGCCACGACGGGGCACGCTGGCTCCCTCGGACGCTGGACGCGCTGGCGGCCAGTGACCTTCCACTGGCGTCGGTCACCGCGGTGGACACCGGTAGCACCGACGGGAGCCGGGAGCTGCTGGAGGACTCACCCGTGGTCTCCACGACCGCGACGCTTCCCCGCGACACCGGGTTCCCGGCGGCGCTGGCCGCCGCGTCCGCACTCGTGCCGTACCGCCGCGAGGGTGAGGCGGGTGACGCCGACGGTGCCCGCGGCGAGCAGTGGTTGTGGGTCGTGCACGACGACTGCGCGCCTCACCCGGACGCGCTGCGCTGGCTGCTGTCCAGCGCGGTGGAGCACGACGCCGACGTCGTCGGGCCGAAGGTGCTCGACTGGGCCGGGCAGCGGCGGCTGCTCGAGCTGGGCCTGTCCATCACCGGGTCGGGCCGGCGTCACACCGGGCTGGAGAGCCGCGAGTTCGAGCAGGGGCAGCACGACGACCGGCTGGACGTGCTCGCGGTCGGCACCGCGGGGATGCTCGTGCGCCGCTCGACCTGGGAGGAACTCGGCGGCCTTGACCCGGCGCTCACGCTGTTCCGCGACGACGTCGACCTCGGATGGCGCGCCCGCCTGGGCGGTCACCGGGTGGTCGTGTCCCCGCACGCTGTGGTCGAGCACGTCGCTGCGGCCTCGCACGGGCAGCGCCGGATCGGCGCGACCACCGAACGGGCCCCGCTGGTGGACCGGCGCAACGCCCTGCACGTGCTGCTTGCGAACGCCAGCACCTGGGCCTTCCCCTTCGTCCTGCTCCGCCTCGTGGTCGGTTCGCTGCTGCGGGCGGTCGGGTTCGTGCTCGGGAAGGTCCCGGGTGTTGCCTACGACGAGCTCGTGGCTCTCGCCAGTGCCCTGCACCCGGGACGGATCCGAAGGGCCCGGGCGTGGCGGCGGGACCAGCCGCGTGGCGGCTCGGTGCGCGGGCTGCGGCCCACGCTGGGCCACCAGCTGCGGGTGGCCGCGGAGAATGCGGCGGGTCTGCTCGCTGGGACCAGCGGCGGCCATGACGTCCCGGCGGCGCGGCGACGGGCGGCGACGGTCCTGCCGGAGGGTGAGGAGCCGGAGCAGGAGTCGGCCGAGCCGGACGAGAGCCGGGTGATCCGCGCGATCACCCGCCCGGGGTTCCTGCTCGTCCTCGCGCTCACCGCGGGCAGCCTCGTCGTCGGCCGCGGGCTGCTCGGCTCGGGGAGCCTGTTCGGCGGCGCGCTGCTGCCTGCCCCGGACGACGCGAGCGACCTGTGGTCGACCTCTCTCGCTGGCTGGCACCCGGTGGGTCTGGGGTCACCGGTGGGGGCCCCGGCGTACCTCGCCCCGCTCACCGGTGCCGCGGTCCTCATGCTGGGCAGCGCACCGGCTGCGGTGACCTTCCTCGTCCTGCTGGCCGTCCCGGCGGCTGCCGCGACGGCCTGGCACGCGATGCGCGGCCTGGTGCCGTGGCGAGTCATCCGGCTGTGGGCGGCGCTGACCTACGCCCTGCTGCTGCTGTCCACCGGGGCGGTGGCCGCCGGACGGCTGGGCACCTGTGTCGCCGCTGTGCTCGCCCCACCGCTGGCCCGGGCCGTGCTGCGCGCCGTCCCCGACGACTCATCCCCCCGGCTGGCCTGGTCGGCGGGCTTCGTGCTGGCTGTCACGACGGCGTTCGCCCCTGTGGTGTGGCCGGTCACCGTGGTCGCCTCGGCGTTGGTGGTGCTGGCCTACCACCGGTCGCTCGGCTCGCTGGCTCGCTGGGTGGTGCTCACCCTCGTCCCGCTGATGCTGCTGGTGCCGTGGAGCCTGCAGTGGCTGGAGCGCCCGGAGCTGCTGGTCATGGAAGCCGGCCTCACCGGACGCGGCGCGGAGCTGTCCGACCCCGACCCGGCGCCCTGGGCTCCGGCGTTGCTCGGGTCGGGTGGCCCTGGCAGCCTGGCTACCGGGTGGCTGGCAGCCCTGCCCGTCGTGGCCTTGCTCGTGTTGCTGCTGCGTCCGGGCCG
>CAYHHE010000155.1:0-3152 GCA_964356295.1 uncultured Actinomycetes bacterium
TGTGGGCCATCAACTTCAACCACCTCACCAGGGTCGCTGCCACGGGCGGGTTAGCTCCTCGTCGAGTCCTTTGCCCGCGTGATCATGCTGCTGCGCTACTACCGCCGCGACGAGACCGCCGCTGCCGCAGTCACCCAGCCACGCCCCCAGCCCCCGGCGAAGCGCCCTGATCATTCCTCATGCTCGCCTTTGGTGTTCCTGCACCGCAACTGAGCCGGGCCGGAAGGGCAGAGACGAAAGACGGCTTCGCTGGCGGCGATGTGACGCTGGTCGTCCTCGTCGTCGCTTGCCCCGCAAGCAACACGCGCACATGCATGTTGTGAGGGCGCGACGTGGAGCTCGGTTGTCTGCTGAGCCCGTTCGGGAGGGCGCTCTGGCGATCGTGTCGTGTGCCTGTCTGGCTGGTTGGTTCTTGTGGGGGGTTCCCTCGACGAGGGATCTCGGCGGGCCGGCGTGAGGGGTCGCTGACGGAGCAGAGTTGGGCCTTCTGCCCCTGACATCGGCTGTGTGTCCGGGTCACCGTGAAGGGGGTCGGGTGCGTCCGGGGTGTGGGGTGGCGACGAGGGAGAGCGTCATGCGCGGCCTGCGGTGGACGGTCCCGGTTCTCACGCTTCTGGTCGCGGCGATGGTCGTCGTGCCTGTCCGCGCTCAGGAGCAGGCCGACGTGCTGCTGGTCAATGCTGTGCCGGATGTGGTTGTCGACGTGGATATCGACGGCGAGGAAGCCGCCCGCGGTTTGGCCTACGGGGCCACCGTGAGCGGGGATGTGCTCGGGCTGGCGGCGGGGCAGGGGGCGCAGGTGGAGGTTCGGGAGGCAGGCAGCACGTCGGTGCTCGCGCTGGCGGATGTGTTCGTTGCGGCTCGCGGGTACATGGTGATCCACTACGACCTCGAGGGCGAGGTTGCCGTCTCGGGGCGGGAGTTCCTCGTGGAGTCCCTGTGCGACGCAACGGCAGAGGTGGAGTTGTGGTCGTATGCCAACGCGGACGCCTGGCCCCCGCTCATCGACGGTGAGGTCCCGATGGGGATCGCCGGCCGGGCGCCCGGCGAGCACGAGGTCGCCTTCGTGGAGGAGGGCACCGACACCGTGCTGGTCGGCCCAGAACGAATCACCGTGGACGCGGGTGAGGTCGCCCTGGTGTTCCTGACCGGCTCGCAGACTTTGGGGAATCTGCAACTGCTCACCACCCTGCGCTACTCCGTGCAGACGCAGGATTGCACGCCGCGCCAGCCCGCCCCCGGGGGTGCGCGCCCGGTTGGGGACCTACCGGACGTGCAGATCGTGCAGGCCATCGCGGGTCTGGTCGTGGATGTCCAGCTTGGCCGTCGCACCGCCGAGGCGGTCGACTTCGGGCAGCAGGTCAACGATGACGAGCTCGGAGGGATCACCGACAGCACCGCCACTGTCACGGTCAGCCTGGCCGGAGGCGTGCTGGTCGGGCCGGCCGACGTGGCCATCACCAGTGACGCGGGGTCGCTGGTGATCCACCGGGACGGGGGCGGTGAGCCCGTGGTGACGTACTTCGAGGATCCCGTGGGCCCGCTGTGTCAGGGTGAGGGCGAACTGGTCTTCCGCAACGCCTCAGGGTCGCCCGCGAGCTGGGTGGTGGGGACCGGGCCGGTGGCCGACGACGAGACCGCGACCTTCCCTGGACTGTTCGAGACCCCCCGGGTGGACAGTGGGCAACAGTGGTCCCGGACCGTGCCGGCCGGCGACTACCTGACCCGAGCATTCAACTTCGACAACGGCGAGCCCGTCGGGGGTAACGGCGAGCTCTCGGTGGGCAGCGGCACCGTCAGCACCGTCTACCTGGTCGGCCGGTCACCTGGCGTCCCGCTGACCATCCCTCCCCAAGGACCCGCGGCCGACCAGGTCGCGCTCGCGGCTTTGGTCCGTGCGGCCGACGTGCCGCCGGCGCCCCCCGGCACGGAGATCGTCTTCCAGTTTGACCCGTTGCCAGGATCTGCTGTCTCGACGGTCCTCGAACCGAGCGTGCAGTCCGAGTCATGCTCCCCGGCGCTGCCGGAAGACGCCGAGACCGAACCAGGCGCGTCCGCCGGGGCGATCGCCGGCTTCGTCACCGGTGCCGCCCAGGTCGACCAGTACGTCATCGTCTATGAGGACCTGGTCACCGCCGAGGCTGCGCTCGCCCGGCATCGTGCTCTCGCTGAGGACTGCGACGCCGCGCTGGCTCAACGCCTCGGGTCCGACGGTGAGGCCGACGCGACGCTGTCTGACTTCCGGTCTGACTTCCCCGACTTCGGCTACCGAGTCCGGGTCGAGTTCCGCTCCGATGGCTCGGTATATGACGAGGAGAGCGCTGTGCTCCGATGGGGCCCAGTCCTGTCATTCATCAGAACGAGTGAGAGCGGCCCGCCAGCCGGCTCCGACTGGGAGGTCGACGGCCTGCTTGACGCAGCCTGGGCGGATCAACTGATGGCCGCCGCCGCCGACCGGCTTACGCAGGCGACCTCCGACGAGCAGTTGCTGATCCTGGGGTACAACGTCGCCACCGTCGCCTGCCCCAAGCCCGCCACCCCGGGACCGGCCCCCGCGCCCGAAAGGCGCTACTTCGCGACCCCGGCGGGGACTCCGCAGGACGGGTTCTAGGACAACCCGCACGGAAAGCGTGTGGAGCGATCAGCGCCACCGAGCCTCGTCGAGGCGTGGGTGAACTGCCGCAGCCCAGGCATGAAGCCCAAGGTCGTTCAACCGGATCTCATGGGTTCGTCGGGCGGCGACGCTCGCCCGACTCCGCGAGTAGGGCGATTCGCGGCGATATGACGCGTCGTCCTGAGGGCCGCGTTCGTGTTCTTGGCGGGGTTGGCTTTGGCCGCCAACGGCGCGATGCCGAGCTGATCGCCGGACTACGGCAGTCGGCCTGTTCAGCCACCCAGGCGGACGATCTGGACCGCGAGCTCGACCAATGACCGAGTGCGCCGGACGAGTGGCTCAGCCTTCGTGGCCGCCAGAAGGGCGGTGCCAGACTCGACGTCGCCTTTGGCGCCGATGAGCTCACGCAGGGCCTTCTCGGCGGCGGCCGCGTCTGCCCGCGTGCCAAGGACGGTCTTGAGTTCTTTCGCCGCCGCCGCGTGGTCCTTGCCCTTGCCGGTGGCACCGGTCAGGGCGGTGACGATCGCATCCTTGGCGC
>CAYHHE010000156.1:0-2887 GCA_964356295.1 uncultured Actinomycetes bacterium
CCGCCCGTCGACAGAGATCATGTTGTACGTCACGCACCGAGGACGACCCACCCCAGGATCGTCCCACCCGACCCCCCGACGCCGTCCATGCCCACCAGGCACTCGTCGCGATCAGTTTCTGCCGCTGGGCGGGCGACGACGATCGCCCGATGTCTGCCGCGTGGAGTGTGCCGTGGTCGGAAGGACCCGGGGCCGGTGCGCGGTCGAGTCGACCGGCGCCCTCAGCTGATCTTGAGCCGCTGATCGAAGAAGTCCAGCACGCGGTCGACCGCAACCTGCTCCCGGTCCGCGGTGAGGGTCGCGTGCTCCTTGCCCTCCAGCTCCACCTTGATGAAGCCATCCCCGAGCAGGCTGGTCAGCGTGTCGAACCGGGTGCCGGTGGCGGGATCGTCGCGGTAGCGGACCCGAGGACCGGGCAGCCCCCGGCCACCCGTCGCCGGACCGCGTCACGCTGCGCCGGGCCCAGCCCGAGGTCACCGGCACGTGTCCTGCCGAACGCGGCCGGCAGCGACGGCTGCGCCAGGACCGGCGCGGCGACCCAGTCGTCCACCATCATCGCCAGGGCGAACCCGCCGGTCAGGCACCTGCCGAGCGCTCCGACCCCGGGACCACCCCACTCGGCGTGCAGGCTGCGCGCCAGGGACCGCACCCAGTCGGTGACCGGGCCCAAGACGCCGGCCTTGAGCTTGGTGAACTCGCTGCTCACACAAACCCGTGCGATCGCCGTGAGGATCTGGCTGGCGGTCGCCGGGGGCACCCGGGTCGCCGAACAGGTGCGGCAGCACCACGACTGAACCCGCGCCGCTTCCGTACCGCCGCTCGCGGTCGGCGAGGGGCAGGCGCGTACTGCTAGGGGACGAGGATGCCGCGCCCGCGCAGTCGCCCGGCGTCGAGGTCGTCCATGGCGTCGTTGACGGCATCGAGGGGGTAGGTGGCGGTGTGCAGGGCCACCTCGCCACGTGCGTTGAGAGCCATCAGCTCGACGAGGTCGTTGTAGGAGCCGACGAGGTTGCCGATCACGTTGCGTTCGGTGGAGATGATGTCGATGGCCGGGATCTGCACGGTGCCGCCATAGCCGATGACGAAGTCGCTGCCGGCTCGCCGCGTCATCGCCCAGGCCTCACGTTCGGCACCGCGTTCACCGACGAAGTCCAGCACCACCTCTGCGCCGAGGCCGTTGGTGAGCTCGAGCACCGTGGCCACCTCCGAGCCGTCTACACGGACGGTCTCGTCTGCGCCCCATTCGCGCGTCATGGCCAGCGCGTCCTCGTTGGCGTCGAGCACCACCACACGGGTGGCGGTCATGGCGCGCAGACACTGGATACCGATGTGGCCCAGGCCCCCGGCGCCGATCACTACGCAGGTGCTTCCGGGGAACAGCAGTGGCACGGCCTTCTTGACGGCGTGGTAGGCGGTGAGCCCGGCGTCGGCGAGCGCGGCGACGTCGGCCGGCTCGATGCCGGGTGCGAGCGGGACGACCGAGCGGGCGGAGGTGAGCAGCAGCTCGGCCATGCCCCCGTCGGTGTCGATGCCGGGGAACTTGCTGGCCTGGCAGTGCACGTCGTCCCCCGCTCGGCAGGCCCGACAGAAGCCGCAGGTGACGAGGGGGTGGAGGATCACCGCGTCCCCGGGTTGCAGGTGCTCGACCGCTGGGCCGACCTCGTGCACCCAGCCCGCGTTCTCGTGGCCCAAGGTGTAGGGCAGGGCGACGTTGCTCTTGGTGGCCCACTGCCCTTCGATGATGTGCAGGTCGGTGCGACACAACCCGGCACCGCCGACGCGGACGACGACGTCGTAGGGTCCGGTGGCACGCGGGTCGGCGACCTCCTCGACAACCGGACGCTGGTCGTACTGATGCAGACGAACGGCCTTCATGGCACACCTCCAGGTTCGAGAAGTCGGCACGCCCCGTTCGAACCAGCCAAGCACTGCGCTGACGGTGACGCTGGGCCGAAGGGCACTTGATGATCGGTGTGCGGCGGGGCGAGGCTCGACACGCCCACCAGAGCGAGGAAGGGAGCCCCTCATGGCCGCTCGCACACCCGAAGAGGTCTTCGCCCACCACGGCCAGGCGCTGGGAGCCGAGAACCTCGAGGACATCGTCGCCGACTACACCGACGACGCCATCCTCGTCGTGCAGAGGCAGGTGTTCCGCGGAAAGGACGGGGCGCGGCAGGTCTTCACGCAGCTGCTCAGCGACGTCCCCCAGGCTGCCTGGGAGCTGGACACGACGTTCGCCGACGACGTGCTCTACCTGGAGTGGAAGGCCACCGGTGGTGGCCGCAAGGTGGAGGACGGCGTCGACACCTTCATCTTCGAGGACGGGATGATCCGGGTTCAGACGGTCGTCTACACGGTCCAGACGGCCTGAGCGCACCCGGGCTCACGCCGAGGTTGGGGCTCCGCAGGCCGAGGGTGACATGGCCGCCAGAAAGGGCATCACCGGGAGCAGTTAGCCGAGCTCATGCGGCAGCGCCGTGCCGGGTGACCACCCCTACGACCTGATCCTGTCGGCTGCCCGACATGCCCTGACCGACGGGCTGCCTCCAGCGGCGGCGTTCTCTGCCTGGGAGTTCATCTCCGGGCCGCTCCCGGCGCGTCCGCGCCCCGTCGGAACACCACTGCCTGAACCGTTGCGAGGACAGATGGCGAGCCCGCGGAGGCGAGTACCGAGTGCGGTACCGGATCGACGAGGCCCGCCATCGCGTCATCGTTCTCGACGTCGACCACCGTCGCGACGTCTACCGATCCTGAACGCCCTCAACATGCCGCGTGGAGGGCGGCCACGCTCGCCCGACCGTCCTCTGCCGCTCTGCGGGCGACCAGGATCGCTCGACTCTGCCGCAGCCGCGATGAGGGCGGTCGACTTGCGGCGGAAGGACACGGC
>CAYHHE010000157.1:0-2827 GCA_964356295.1 uncultured Actinomycetes bacterium
CGCCGGGCGGTCTTCCCGCTCTATGGGCTCGACCCCCACTGGTGAACGGTCCTAGGCTGCGCCCGTGGCCGGAGAGCTGTCGTCGCTGTCGTTCCTGACGGTGGCCGAAGTCGCGCGGATCATGCGGGTCTCGCGGATGACTGTCTACCGGCTGGTCCATGACGGCAAGCTGCCGGCGGTACAGGTCGGCCGGTCGATGCGGATCCCGGAGGAGGCGGTCCGCGACTACCTGCGCGACTCGATCGTCAAGGCCGGCTGACGCCAGGCGGTAGGCTGACGCGGTCCGTCTCGCACCATCTTTCGAACGAAGGGTTGGCCCCTCTTGGGCTCGGTCATCAAGAAACGGCGTAAGCGCATGGCGAAGAAGAAGCACCGCAAGCTGCTGCGGAAGACGCGCGTGCAGCGTCGTCGCCTCGGCAAGTAGTCGGCAGGCTGGTCGCGGTCATGGGACGGGTCGTGCTCGTCACCGGCGCGGGACGGTTCCTCGGAGCTCGAGCCGCGCAGGTGCTCGCCGAGCAGCGCGGCGTCGAGCGGGTGGTCGCCGTCGACCTCGGACAGTCCCCGTACCCCCTCGGTCGCGCCGAGTTCCTCCGCGCCGACATCCGCAGCCCAGTGATCTCCAAGATCCTCGCGGCGGAGGGCGTCGACACGGTCGTGCACATGAACGTGCTCGCCACCCCGACCGCCGTCGGGGGACGCGCTCCGCAGAAGGAGATCAACGTCATCGGCACGATGCAGCTGCTCGGGGCCTGCCAGCGTGCCCCTCGCCTGCGCTGCCTGGTGGTGAAGTCCTCGACGACCGTCTACGGCGCCTCCCCCAAGGACCCGGCGTTGTTCACCGAGGACATGGCCCCCAAGGCCCCGCCTCGCTCGGGCTACGCCAAGGACTCCGTCGAGGTCGAGGGGTACGTGCGAGGCTTCGGCCGCCGCCGTCCGGACGTCGCCGTCACCACCCTGCGTCTCGCCAACGTCATCGGGCCGAACGTGCGCACTCCGTTCACCGAGTACTTCACGCTGCCGGTCATCCCCACCGTGCTCGGCTTCGACGCCCGGCTGCAGTTCGTGCACGAGGACGACCTGCTGGAGAGCATCCGGCTGGCCACACTCACCGACCGGCCCGGCACCTACAACATCGCCGGGGACGGGGTGCTGGCGCTCAGCCAGGCCGTGCGACGTGCCGGCGGCATCGCTGCTCCGGTGCCGAGCCTGGCCGCCGGCCCGGTGGGAACGCTGTTCCGCCGGGCGCGGCTGGCGGATTTCTCCCCGGAGCAGGTTCGCTTCCTCACCTTCGGGCGAGCGGTGGACACCACGCGAGCCCAGCGAGACCTCGGCTTCTCCCCGAGATACACCACCGAGCAGGCCTTCGGTGACTTCATCAGTACACGCCGGCCAGAGGTCCTCGCCGCCCACGAGACCATCTCGGGCCTGGAACGGGCCCTGGTGAGCACCATGACACGGGGGAGGGTGGATGTCGCAGGCTGACATCGTTCCGATCGGCACCCGAGGCAAGCCGGGACGAGGCTCGGCTCAGCGCACCACGCCGTCCTCGGCGTCACGGTCCCTGGCCGGCGAGCGGTCGCCGACGCTGAGCCCCGTTCCTGATCCGTCCACGCCGGAGAAGGTCGCGTCCGAGAGGCCCCGGATCAAGAAGGCCCGGAAGACCACGTCCGGGCCAGGCGCACCTGGAACGCGGCAGCCCAGAACGGAGGGGCCTCGACCCGAGGTCCCTGTCGAGGCCGCGGTCGAGGCCGCAGTGGAGTCTGAGCCCATCGACGTCGAGATCCCCTCGACCGTGGCGGAGATGCTCTCCCTTCTCGGGGACGCGGCTTACTCCGTGTGGGGTTCAGACGCCGATCGCGCCATCAGGCAGGTGGTCGGCTTCGTGCGGCGCCGCCTCACCGGGGACTACGACATCGACGCGTTCGGGCTTGACGCCGACCTCACCGAGAGCATCGTCCTGCCGCTGCTGCGCCCGCTCTACGACAAGTGGTTCCGGGTCGAGGTCAAGGGTGCGGGCAACATCCCCGCCGACGGCGGTGCACTCATCGTTGCCAACCACTCCGGCACGATCGCCATCGACTCGGTTATGACGGCCTTCGCGGTGCATGACTCCACCCCTGACCATCGCATCCTGCGGATGCTCGGTGCTGACTTCGTGTTCTCGCTGCCTGTTGTCGGAGAGATGTCCCGCAAGACCGGCTCCACGCTGGCCTGTGGCGAGGACGGCCACCGGCTGCTGTCCTCAGGCGAGCTCGTCGGCGTGTGGCCCGAGGGCTTCAAGGGCATCGGCAAGCCGTACCGCGAGCGCTACCGGCTGCAGCGCTTCGGCCGGGGTGGCTATGTCTCGTCCGCCATCACGGCTGGAGTGCCGATCATCCCGACGGCGATCGTCGGTGCCGAGGAGATCTATCCGATCATCGGCGACCTGCCGCTGCTGGCGAGGCTCATCGGCGCGCCGTACTTCCCGGTCACCCCCCTGTTCCCGTGGCTGGGGCCGCTCGGGATGATCCCGTTGCCGTCCAAGTGGATCATCGAGTTCGGCGAGCCGATCCGCACCGACGAGATGGGGTCGTCGGTGGCTGACGACCCGATGGCGGTGTTCAACCTCGGCGACCAGGTCCGCGAGACCATCCAGTCCAACCTCTACCAGCTGCTCCAGGCGAGGCGGAGCGTGTTCTTCTAGCCTCGCGGTGCCCGCTCGTGGGCCCGCTGGGTGCCTCCTGGGGTGTGGATGGGGGGTTGGTTGTGTCGCTGGTCTGTGCCATGATTCATACATGTGTTCTGGGTATCTGCTTCAGTGAAGTCCTTCTGGGTGGAGTAGGTCGCC
>CAYHHE010000158.1:0-2761 GCA_964356295.1 uncultured Actinomycetes bacterium
AATCCCGGCGGCCTCCTTGGCGCGGCCCTTCACCTGATCGGACTGGGCACCCATGACACACCACCCTTCCTCGGTACCCCCGACTCTGGCGCACCTGGCTGGGGTCCACCAGAGGCCCCAGTGCCTAACCCGGCCTGGGAACCACAGGCCGGTCGGCTCAGGCCCCTCCGACCCGGACGAGGGCCACGGAGTGGGCCGGGCTGATCGGCGGGGCGGGCACGACGACGCCCGCGCGGGCACGCACAGCGCGAGCCAAGGTGTCGACGGCGTCCGTCATCACGTCCAGCTCAGATGCCAGCCGCCCGGACCGACCGGCTGGGCCAGCATCGGCTGGTCGTGGCGCAGCCCGGCCCGGTGGTGGTGGACGCGTCCGTTGTCCACAGGCCCTGACGGGCCGTGCGGCGCCGTCGCCAGCGGTGGCATGTCCGAGCACGTCGACGGTGCACCCCTGCTCGAGTACAGCCGGCACCCGCTGACGTTGCTGCCCCCGGAGGGGTCCGGCAGCTGAACCATGCCCTCGCGTGCACGTGGGATGCCCGAGCCCGGTCGCCGGCGGCAGGGCTTCGAGTACGGCACTCCCCGCCGCCGTTTGATCCGACTCTCGAGTCGGGGTCAGGATCGAGGGTCAGACTGTCCCCTGACCCCACACCGGGGCAGGGGCGCCGCCTCCGAGTGACAGCGATCCCCACCGTCCGAGGGGAGGACCCCATTGGAGCTCGTGATCGTCGCCCGCGTGGCCGGCTTCTGGGCGTGAAGGACCCGGCCGTGACGTCGGGGCCCGACATGCGTGTGCCGGTGCGCTCCAGCCGTGACGCGATCCCGTTCACGCTCAGGGTGGTGGCCGGCTGGTCCTGGCGCATCCTCGGCGTGCTGCTGCTGGCGGCGGCGGTCGTGGCTCTGATCGCCCGGCTCAAGGTGATGTTCGTCGCCCTGTTCGTTGCCTTGTTGATCACCGCGCTGCTCCAGCCCGCACTGGCCCGTCTCGTGCGGCTGCGGTGCCTCGGATTGTGGCGATCGCGCTGGTGCTCGTGGTCGGGTTTGCCGCGGTGATCGGGGTGGTGTTCCTGGCCGGGCAGGCCATCGTCGACCAGGCCGACGAGCTGGCAGCGGCGCTGGCCACCGGCGTGACCACCATCCTGGACTGGGTGGAGAGGACGCTCGGGTTGAGCGTCACCCAGCTGGCCAGTACGCCTCCTCCCTGGGCGACAACGCCGGCGGGGGCGGGTCGCTCGGTTCCGGTGTGTTCGGAGTGGCAGGCAACGCGCTGGACGTGGCGGCTGGTGCCGGTATCGCCCTGTTCGCGACGATCTTTTTCCTCTACGACGGCCCGCGCATCTGGTCGTGGGTCACCTCGCTGTTCCCGACCCGGGCCGGCACCCACGTCGAGCAAGCAGGTCAGCTGTCCTGGCAGACCCTGTCCGGCTACGCCCGCGGCACCGTGCTGATCGCAGCGATCGACGCGGTCGGCATCGGGGTGGGGGTCGCCCTGATCGGCGTCCCCCTTGCCGTCCCCATCGGCGTGCTGGTGTTCTTCGCGTCGTTCATCCCGGTGATCGGGGCATTGCTGTCCGGGCTGGCCGCCGTCCTCATCGCCCTGGCCACCCTCGGCCGGACCGCCGCGCTGCTGACCGTCGGGGTCGTGCTGCTGGTCCAGCAGCTCGAGGGCCACGTCCTGCAGCCCCTCATCCAGGGGCGACTCGTGGCGATCCACCCCCTGGCCGTCGTTCTCGCCGTGACAGCCGGGACGATCGTCGCCGGGCTGATCGGTGCCGTCATCGCCGTCCCAGTGGTCGCCGTCGCGAACGTCCTCGTCCGCTACGCCACACACCTGAACGCCGGCGACGACCCGGCGTCGGCTTCTGCAGACACCGGGCCTCCCGATCCGCACGAACCGCTCCCGCAGCCGCTGTGAGGAGCCGAGCTTCTCGGCCGTGAGCTTCGTCGCCTGCAGGTGGCTGGACGGCGGGGAGGCCGCGAAGGCGGCTCGTACGCCGCACACAGGGCGAGCCGATCGGTTGGTGTCACTCCTCGGTGGGGGGCGGTCCGGGTGTGCTGCAGCTACGCGCCGGTACCGACGACCAGCACGGCGACGCCGGTGAGTGCGCCGGCGGGCGCAGCCAGGCTCGGAAGCCGCACGGCGACAACCAGCCCGACGCACCACATGCCCAGGCCGAGCGGCACGAACTCCCACAACCCGGACAGCGGCCGGAACGGCAGGTAGTAGGCACCGATGACGATCATCATCGCGGGGAAGAACCACTCCTGCCGGTACGGCGTCGCCCCCAGCGCGGCAGGCAGCCCGAGCGCGCCCACGATCGGCACGGTCAGACCCACCGGCCGCAACGGGTTCGACGCTGGGATCAGGCCCGGGGCTGCCCCACAGCCGGCTCACCCCGGCGTGACCGGGTAGGCGACCGATCCCGCCACCTGCAGGACGACCATCGTCGGCGTCGGTGCCACCAGCCACCACACGACGGCGCCGTCAGCCACACCGCGTCCGCGGAGAACTGCCCGGACGACCCGCCCAGGCAGATCCGACGCACCTCCGCCTGCGCCGCCTCGAGGGTCACCAAGGACACCGAACGGAACTTCCCCCGTGAACAGAATCGGCTGACCCTCTCTGGCGCTGGATGTCGGAGACGCCCCGCGTGTCCTGTCGGGCTCGTCCCGGCTGTCCGGAGTGCGTCGTCGAGCGTGGTGGGTTGTCTGGCATGGTCGTGGCGTGGCCGTACAGCCGGGCGCCGTGGAGCGCCATCTCGAG
>CAYHHE010000159.1:0-2604 GCA_964356295.1 uncultured Actinomycetes bacterium
GCAGCCCGCCACCGATGTCCTCGCAGTCGGAGGCTCCGAGTGCGCGAGTACGCTGCAGGCCGAGGACCACCTCGGTCACGCCCCGCACCCCTGCGAGGCTAGCGTTGGCCCGCGTGCGGATCGCCACCTGGAACGTCAACTCCGTCACCGCGCGGCTGCCCCGCCTGCTGGACTGGCTGGAGACCCGGCACCCGGACGTCGCCTGCCTTCAGGAGCTGAAGGTCACCGAGGACACGTTCCCGCACCTGCCGGTGCAGGCGCTGGGCTACCAGGCGGCGGTGCACGCCGACGGCCGCTGGAACGGCGTCGCAGTGCTGTCCCGCGTCGGGCTGGACGAGGTGAGCCGGGGGCTGGACGACGAGCCGGGCTTCCCCGACCCGGAGACCCGCGCCGTGGCGGCCACCTGTGCAGGGGTACGCGTTCGCAGCGTGTACGTGCCCAACGGCCGAACCCCGGACGACCCGCACTACGCCTACAAGCTGAAGTGGCTGGAGGCGCTGCGCCGCACCGTCGGCGCGGAGCTCGACCGCCGGCCGGCGTCGATCGTCATGGGCGACTTCAACGTCGCACCCACCGACGCCGACGTGTGGGACCCCGCCGCGTTCGTCGGGTCCACCCATGTGACCGACGCCGAGCGTGCCGCCCTGGCCGCCCTGCGCGAGCTGGGCCTGACCGACGTGATCCCGCGACCGGGCAAAGGGCCCCACCCGTTCACCTACTGGGACTACCGCGCCGGCGCCTTCCACCAGGACTGGGGCATGCGCATCGACCACGCCTACGCCTCCGCTGCGGTGGCGGCCCGGGTCCGCGATGCCTGGGTCGACCGAGAGACCCGCAAGGGCAAGGGCCCCTCCGACCACGCACCGGTCATCATCGACCTGACGTCGTAACCGGTGCGCTGCCTGGACACCGGTCCTCGACCAACGGGACATCCGACCCTGGTCCACGCCTTCGGTCGAGCAGACCCTGGGGGTGCTGGGAGTGACATCTCGTGGTTGGCGTTCGCGCAATGTCCTTGCCGGGCCCGAGATCGGTGGCCCGGGCTCTCGCGGAGACCCCGCGACGGGCGTCCCGGTTGTCTGACAGGGCCTCCTGGCTCACCAGCACGGCGAGCCGGGTGCTGCACCGTCGGCGCCGCATCGCAGCCGTCCCTGGACGACTGCACATCGAGCTTCGTGACCTCGAGCCCGACGAGCTGAAGCGATTCGCCGCGGCGATCGAGGACGCGCTGGCTGCCACGCCGGGCGTGCACTGGGCCGAGGTGCACGCGATCAGCCACCGTCTGGTGGTAGCCACGGCCGACGACACCCCGACCGAGGCGGTCCTGAAGGCCGTCGACGAGGTGGAGCGCGACCTCGACCTGGACACCCACGCCTGGCCCACGGGCCCGGACCACCCGGCTGACGACGAGCCGTTGCTGCGTGACGTCGTCGGGATCGGAGCCGACCTGGTCGGGGTCACCGTCGGCACCCTCGCCCGGGCCATGCGGGTGCAGGCTCCCCCGGTCGAGATCGACCTGGCCGCCGCCGTGAACGTCATCGACCAGGTGCTGCCCGTGCACCGCGCCGTCGAGGCGACGGTGGGGCGGCCGATCACCGACCTCACCCTGGGGTTCGGCACGTCCATCCTGCAGGCGCTGACCGCCGGACCGGCCGGACCCGCAGTCGACCTGGCGCGCCGTACCCTGCTGCTGCGGGAGATCGAGGCCAGGAGACAGGCGTGGCTGCGGCTGGAGGACACCCTGTTCGCCGAGCCACCCGGCACCGGCCCCGAGCGGCTGGTCCCTCCCGAGCGTCCTGTTCCGGTGCCCGACGGGAGGGTCGAGTCGTACCGCAAGAAGTCTGTCGTCGCTGCGGCCGTCGGGTCGGGAGCCACCCTTGCCCTGACCGGACGACCCGACCAGGCCGTGGCCGTCCTGCAGTCGACGTTACCGCGGGCCGCGACGTTGGGTCGTGAGGCGTTCGCCGGCTCGCTGGGGTGCGCGCTCGCTGACCGGGGGACGGTCATCTTCGACCCCGCCGTGCTCCGTCTGCTCGACCGCGTCGACGTCATGGTGGTCGACGCGGCCCTGCTGGGCGGCGCGACCGGCCAGGTTCCGCTCGAGGTTCTGGTGGCCGCGGCCCGAGGCTCCGACGTTCGCCTGGTGGTCCACCCCGTGCCCGGATGGAGCCACCCCGATCGGCTCCCTGAGTCAGTCGCCGTTGCCGCGGAGGCCGACCTGCTCGACACCGTCCGCTCCCTTCAGCGCGGCGGCCACGTGGTGGCGTTGGTGTGCTCCCAGCCCGACGCCGCCCTCGTGGCCGCCGACATCGGGCTCGGCGTGCACCGGCACGGCCACGCGGTCCCGTGGGGGGCGGCCCTGGTGGCCTGCGACGACGCCACGGACGCGGTCCTGCTGCTGCTTGCCGTCGGCGAGGCCCGCCAGGTGGTGCACGACAGCACCCGCCTCGCTGCCGGTGGTTCCGCGGTAGGTGCCCTTCTCTCTGTCGCCTCCCTGCCGCCGGACCGGGTGGCGACCGCCCCCAGCGCCAGCAGCCTGGCCGGCGCGATCGCCCTCGCCGCCGGCTATCGGCGCGGGCGGGTCCTGGCCCAGCGGCCGCTGCC
>CAYHHE010000160.1:0-2565 GCA_964356295.1 uncultured Actinomycetes bacterium
GGGTGCGGCTCCGCTGGAGGGACGCCCGTCTGGTGCTGAGCGGGGCGGTGTGCTGCGTGTTTGTTGCGCGGTAGGGCCGCGGGGGTGCTCTGGTCGTCGGGCTGGTGGCCGGGATTCCCGGCCAGACCAGGGCTATGTCTGGGTTGTGCGCCGTTGCCGGGTTGGCGCTGACGGTGGGGCGTGGGTCGTGGCCGTGAGCTGATCGGCGGTCTGGATCGCCTGGAGCGAGACGGCCTCGAGCTTGGCGACGAGGTCCCTGAGCCGTCGGGTGTTGTCGAACCACGGCTGGTACCGGACGAGTTGCTCGTCGGTGAGGATCCTGGTCACGGTCTTGCCGGCGACGGTGCGGGTCCACTGGGTGTAGGGCCCGTGGGGCACCGGCGGGTCTGCTTGGCAGGCACAGTTGCGTGTCCCGCAGCGCATGAGCCGGACGACCACCGATCCGGGGAGCAGCCCGTCGATCTCACCGAGGGCGTCGGCGAGCGCCTTGCGGGTCGCGGCGAACGGCGGCTGGGGCGTGCTCATGGCTGTTCTCCTTGCAGCGGGGGGCGGCGCGGATGTCCACCGATCCGGATCTTACAGCGGTCACACTGAAAGATCACCGATCGGGAGGGAGACCCCCATGGCCCCACGCGCCGCCGACCGAGCCGACGACACGGCCTTCACACCCAGCCGGGACCGCTTCGAGCAGGTCTGTGCGTTCCTGACAGACCGGGAAGCGGCCAGCCTGACCCACAGCGAGCTCGAGCGGCGGTTGACCGTCGAGCTGCGTGAGCTGGTCCGGCTGCTGTTCCAGGACCACCTGGACCTGCGGGCGGTCCGTGAGCAGCGCCGCGACGACGTCGTCGACGCCGAGGGAAACCGGCGAGGCAGTGTCGAGACCGGTCACGTCCGGCCGCTCCACACCGTCTTCGGCACGGTCGAGGTGACCCGACTGGCCTACCGCCGGCGCGGCGATCGGAACCTGTGCCCGGCCGACCAGACGTTGAACCTGCCGCGCGAGCTGCACTCCCACGGGCTACCCGAGCTGTCCGCGATCGAGTCCGCCCGGGGCAGCTTCACCGAGGCCAGCCAGGCGATCGGTCGCAGCACCGGGGTGCGGCTGGGCAAGCGGCAGATCGAGCAGCTCGCGGCCCGCGCCGCCATCGACTTCGACGCCTTCTACGCCCAGCCCGCACGCCAGCAGGCCACCGTCACCGACGGCGATCTGCTGGTGCTGTCCGCTGACGGCAAGGGCATCCTCATGCGACCCGACGCGCTGCGGCCGGGCACCGCCAAGGCAGCAGCACAGGCCACCGGCAAACTGCAGACCCGACTGTCCAAGGGCGAGAAGCGCCACCGCAAGCGCATGGCGGAGGTCGGTGCCGTCTACGACCTGACACCCCAAGCCCGGACCCCGACCGACATCATCGGGCGCGGCGACGTCGCAGACAACCACACCATCCGGCCCGTGGCGCCCACGGCCAGCAACAAGTGGCTGACCGCCAGCGTGATCGACACCGCCGCGACCGTGATCGGTTCGATCTTCGACGAAGCGCAGCGCCGCGACCCCACCCACCAACGCACCTGGATCGTGCTCGTCGACGGAGCCAACCACCAGATCGACTGCATCCACGCCGAGGCCGAGAACCGGGGAGTGCAGGTCCAGATCGTCTGCGACTTCATCCACGTCCTGGAGTACCTGTGGTCCGCAGCCTGGTCGTTCTTCACCGAAGCCGACCCCGCCGCCGAGAACTGGGTCTCCGCCAAGGCCCTCGCGGTCCTCAACGGGCACGCCTGCACCGTGGCCGCAGCCATCCGCCGCAAGGCAACCACCCGCGGCCTGGAACCCAGCGCTCGCCGCAACGCCGACCGCTGCGCCAGCTACCTGCTCGCCAAACGCGACTACCTGGACTACCCGAAGGCACTCGCCGCAGGCTGGCCCATCGCCACCGGGATCATCGAAGGCGCCTGCCGGCACCTCGTGAAAGACCGCCTCGACCTGACCGGCGCGCGCTGGGGGCTCGACGACGCGGAAACCATCCTGAAGCTCCGCGCACTACGCGCCAACGGCGACTTCGAGCAGTACTGGACCTTCCACCTCAACCAGGAACAGCACCGCGTACACCAAGCCCGCTACGCCCACCCCACCCTCCCAACAGCCGCATGACGTCCCTCCCCGGGAGCCGCATCCGAATGATTTCGCTCTGGTGGCGATGCTCGGGCTGCTCGGGCTGCGGGTGTTCGAAGCCTGCGGCGCTGATGTGTCCGATCTGGGGGAGGAGCACGGCCACCGGGTCCTACGCGTCGTCGGGAAGGGCAGCAAGGTCGTCCTGGTCCCCCTGCCGCCCGCGGTCGGTCGGGCCATCGACCTCGCCGTGGACGGCCGCCCGGTCGGGCCGATCCTGCGCACCCGCCGCGGCACCCGGATGGACCGGCACGCCGCCACCCGCCGGCTGCGGCGACTGGCCGAGACCACGGGGATGCGCATGCCGCGGCTGCACCCGCACATGCTGAGACATTAGGCGGACGGCGGTAACTGTTCAGGTGCCGACGGCTATGGACTGGCGCTTGTGGCGGGGATCC
>CAYHHE010000161.1:0-2559 GCA_964356295.1 uncultured Actinomycetes bacterium
CCTTGTCGGTCAGGACGAACCAGAGCATGACCACGCCCGTGATCACAGAGGCCGCTGCGGAGCCCGCTGCCGGGGCTCCGCGTCCGTTCACCCGGTCCAACGCGGTCGGCAGCACACCTGCTCGGCCCATCGAGTAGAGGTAGCGACCGGCGGAGTTCTGGAAGGCGAGGAGGCCGGCGAACAGGCTGCTGAGCACCAACCACTCCATGGTCGTCGACACGAGGGAGCCGGCCCACTCGCCGAGGAACTCCCCGACGTACTCCTCAGCGACGCCGAAAGCGACCGCCGCCGGGTTGGTCAGCGGCACGCCGTCGACGGCGGAGATCTCGACGACCCGGTCGACCACCGAGTCCGAACCGAGGGCTGTGACGATCGCGAAGGTGACGAATCCGAACAGCAGGGTGATGAGGATGACGGCGACGTAGGTCGCATACGGCACGGTCCGCTTGGGGTCCTTGGCTTCCTCGCCGTAGATCGCGGTGGCCTCGAAACCGATGTAGGAGGCGAACGCGAAGGCCAGCGCGATGCCCGCGGTTCCGGTGAGCCCACCGACCAGCACGTTGGCCGGGGCGAAGGACGCGGCGAAGTCCACCCCCTGCGGACCGCCGACGGCGAACACCGAGACGGCCATCACCAGCAGCGCCAGCACCTCGAGCAGCATGAGGACACCCAGCAGCTTCGCTCCGACGTCGACGCTGAGCAACGACAGCCCGGTGACCGCGACCCAGGCGATGAGGACCCACCAGTACCAGGCCAGGTCGATGCCGAACGTGGAGCTCATCTGGCCCGAGACCAGTGCTCCGAAGAATCCGAAGATCGACATCTGGATGGCCAGGTATCCGACGATCGAGACGAACGCGCTCCCCACTCCCGGACCGGTGCCCAAGCCACGGCCGACGTAGGCGAAGAAGGCACCGGCGTTGGTCACTCGATGGCTCATGGCGGCGTAGCCGAAGCTGAACAGGATCAGGACGACGCCGATCAGGACGTAGGCACCGGGGACTCCTGCGCCGTTGCCCAGGACGATCGCCGCGGGGACGGCGCCCGTGGTTCCCGCCAGAGGTGCCGCCGCGGCGACGACGAAGAAGACGATGCCGAAGATGCCGAGTCGGCCGCGCTTCAGGGCGGTCTCTGGAGTCTCGACTGGAGCCTTCTGGAGATGCTGGTCCACGGCGTCTCTCCCGTCACCAGTCGTACGGAACCGTACGACTGCGCAGAGGTTGCCGCCTGGCGGACGACGTGTCAAGCACCCGACGCTCGGCGGCGCTGCCCAGCCTCAGGTGCGTGGAGCGTCGCCTCGCTCGATTCCGATCACCACCTTGCGCAGGGCCGTGGCCAGCACCTGAGTCTCCTCGTCGGTGAGCGGCTCGACCGCACGGACCTCCTCGGCGTTGAACCGGGGGAACACCGTCCGCATCAGCTCCTCACCGACTGGCGTCAGTGACAGCAGAACCCGTCGCGCGTCGTCCGGGTGGGTGCGTCGTGACACGAGGACGCGTCGCTCCAAGGTGGACACCACACCGGTCAACGTTCCCTTGGAGATCCCGGCCTCCTGGGCGACGTGCCGCGGCTCGATCTCGTCCCAGATCCAGATCACCCACAGCACGACCCAGCCGGTCCAGCTGAGCGAGTAGGGAGCCAGCACGGTGCGCTCGAAGTGGCTGCGCAGCGCTCCAGCGGCGCGGTAGAGGTTGCCGACGGCGGCCATCGCGGAGGTGTCGATGACCATCCCTGCCAGCCGCTCGCCGATGGCGCTTTCGGTCTCGCTCAGTGTTCGCTGCCCGGCCACACGGTCGTCCTTCCCGGCCACGGCCACAGCGACGCGGCTCAGCGTGCAGGTTCCGGACAGGCACGCGCAGTTCTCGACATCGCATGTCTGCGGCGTGGGCGGCTGCGGAGCATCCTGGGGAGGCCGACGGTGTCGCGCGCGCCCCACCGGCCCAGCATAGGGACGCCGAACCCTCGACCGCCGCTGCAGGCTACGGGCCGGCCTTGCGGCGGAACTCCCGCTTGCCTCCGGATCGTCCGTGAGGTTCGTGAAGCGCAGAGTCCCCCTCGGGATGCAGCCGCTCGCTGTGGTGGCGCGCCTGCTTGCGCTCCAGCGCCTGCTTCATGCGCGCCTTCACGTCGTCCCCGGAGACCTCGTCTGGTTGCTGCTGCGCAGGCTCACCCATCCCGTCCTCCTTGGTCCTCGACCGGCGATTGTGCCGCGGACGCCACCAGCCTTCCACGTGTACGCCCCCGAGGCATCGGCGGCTAGCCTGCGGCGTGCCATGACTGCCGGAGACGTCGATCCCCAGGATCGGCGGCTGGCCGAGGCCCGCGACCTGCTGCTTCGACGTGGGCACGTCGAGCCGGTGGTGGCCGTCTCGACGCCGGAGGGTCGCCGATGCCTCGGCGATCTGAGCGTGCGGTGGGAGATCGGCTCGGTGACGAAGGTGTTCACCGCGCTGCTCCTCGCCGAGCTCGCCCGAGACGGGACCATCGCCCTCACCGACACCGTTCCTTCCCTGCTGCCGCCCGATGACCGACCCCTACGCCGACATCGACGACGAGAGG
>CAYHHE010000162.1:0-2546 GCA_964356295.1 uncultured Actinomycetes bacterium
ACTCTCCTTCAGGACTGACACAACAGCCCTGCCACTAAGTCTGACGCGCGACATCGGCAACTACCTCTACCTCACCCCCGACCCCGACACCCCCACCCCCACCGACGCCGTCGGCGCCTGGATCGCGGACACCGCCCTCGCCCAGACCGCCCACGCCATCCACCGCAGCGGCGCCCACCAGCTCGCCACCGACCTGCGCTCCGTGACGGTGCCACCGATGGCGGCCGAGAGGTCCGCGCTGGCCGGCCTGGCTCACCCCGAGGCCCCCAGCGCCCCGCGTGGCCTCTCGATCTGACCTCCCGAAGGGATCTGCCGATGACCGAGCTGAAGCAGGCACAGCGCGCCCCCGCCCCTGACCAGTTGGCGTTCGACTCCCAGAGTGACGTAGAGGTCGTGCTGCCGAAGCCGCGCCGACCACCGGCTGCAGCGAAGGCTCCAGCGTCGACGTCCCCCGGACTGCTCGACATCGCTGGCGCTGCCGAGAGGCTCGGGACACCGCAGCGATTTGTCCGTCGCCTCATCGATCAACGGCGGATCGCGTTCTACAAGGTCGGCAAGTACGTCAGGTTCGACCCGGCCGACATCGACCGCTGGCTTGCCGCCCAGCGTGTCGAAGCCCGGGACACGCGACGGGTGCAGTGACGATGTCGCGCTGCCCGCCCGCGGTGGAGAGGGAGCCCACGGCTCAGTGACCGAGTCCCGCCGCGCGCTCCAGTCGTGCCAGGGCCTCCACGGCGTTGTCTACGGCCATGGCAGCATCGTCCGTGCGGCAGCATGTGAGCATCTTGCGCAGCCGGGTGCGGTCCATTGCGGTCAAACCAGCCTCCTGGAAGTCGCGCGCTGAGATGAGACCCGCAAGGACCACGAAGTCGGTGCAGTGTCGTGCGCTTGCCCGATCGGAGGCGATCTCGGTTCGGGCCGCTGCCTTGCCGACGAGGGCCCCGACCAGGTTGGGGCGCCTGACAGTGCCGGTGCGGCCCGCTGCGAGGATGCTCACCGGCTCGCTTCGGCTGAGGGCCTGGGTGGTGCCGGGGGCGGCGAGGGTCGGCGCTCCTCCGGCGCCGGCTCGGGCCGCTGCGCGTTCTCCGACTCCTTCAGGAATGAGGACGTCGATCTGTGCCAGGTCGCGGCGCCAGCGGTGCTGCAGGCCATCGGCGGAGGTCTCGGCGGCGAAGCCCACGGCCTGCAGCGCACCTGTGAAGGTCGCGAGCATCGTCGGGGAGGCCCGGACGTCGACGACTGTGTCGATGTCTCTGGTTGGACGTGTTGGCGAGACTCCGCGTTCGGCGCAATGGGGGTGGACGAGTTGGCCTCCGATGAGGGTCCACCCAGAGGCGACTCGCTCGTACAGGTCCATCAGAGCGTGCCAACACTGCTTCTGAGCAGCATCCATGGCGGGCAGCTCGACGAGCTCAGGCACGGTTCGTTCCAGCGACCGCGCCGCTGCCGGCGACTGTGCTGTGCAGGTCTGCGAGGCAGCGGACGGCTTCGCTCTTCTCGTGGACGCCGTCATGCTCGGCCAGGTCCGCCGCGATCGTGAGCGGCGAGCGGACGAGGTGGTCGAGGTCGACGACTGCCGGGTTCTCAGCGGGGCCGGAGACGACGTGGAGTACGACGTTGGCGCGTGAACGGGGAGCGGCCGAGAGCAGGTAGTCGCCGATGACGGCTTCGAGGTCACCGGAGGCCACGTAGCCTTCGACCAGATCGCCGGACGACATGTTCGACTCGGGTAGCGAGACGCCAGAGAGGTGGACGCGCTCGTCGTCGCGGAGGTCAGGCAGGTCGCGCGGGGAGGCGACGAGCAGCGCGCGCTTCGCCCGGTTACGTAGAGCGTGGTCAAGATCGGCTGCGACTTCGTCGAGCTCGGCGGAGGAGGCCCTGTCGAGCAGGTTCCGCAGTCGCGCCCGAGCTCGGGACCGGGCCGGAGGGGTGAGGCCGGAGGCGGCCCGGTCCCTGGCAGCGACCGCGAGCAGATCCCATGCGGAGATCGCAGACAAGGGACGTCCTGGCCGAGAGCGGGGCTTGAGGCGACGCAGCTCATCCATCTCCACTACCCACTGGTTCCCGAGCTTCACCGCGGGCAGGGAGCCGTCCCGGATGCGCTGATGGATGCGCTGCGGGTGGACGGCGAGCAGCTCGGCGGCTTCGGCCACACTCACAGGCGCACCGGACACGTTGCCACTCTCCTGTAGGTTCTTACAGGTTTCCGGCAATCATATATATCCTTATAGGTTTCCTGCAATCCACCCTGGACGCCCGGTCGGGAGCACCTCGCCTCAGGGAGGCCGCAGTCGGAGTCGGCTACCCACCTCGAGGTTCAGCTCGACTCCCCGCGAGGGCGAGTTGCGCAGCAGGAGTTCGTCATCCGCTGCCGTCTGCAGGATGGCCCGCAGCAGCCGGTAGGCGCGTGCGACCGTCGCCGACCCATCCCGGCCCGACGGCGCGAGCTCGGCGCGCAGGTCGGACGTGAGACATGCGTGCCACCGGCGCACGTGCTCAGGTTCGATGGCGAGCTGGCGTAGGCCGATGGCGCGTCACAGGCGGCG
>CAYHHE010000163.1:0-2500 GCA_964356295.1 uncultured Actinomycetes bacterium
CCTAGCCGCCGTCCGTTGGTAGCGACCCCCTGCAGCGCTCCCGCCCCCCGCACCCCACCGCACCTCCCGGCCCCACCCTCGACGATCTTGACGCAACCGCCGACCGGCGCGCCCCCATCGCGACGATCTTGACGGAACCGACGACTTCACGGCCTCACGATGGACGAAACGTCAAGATCGGCGCGGCACCGACACCGGCATCGGCCGAAACGTCAAGATCGTCGCGGCTGGGTGGCGCGGCAGGCCGGGACACGCCGGCACGGGCAGCGGGTCGGCGAGCCGTCGGCAGCGGCTACGTCCCCGCGACCGGCGCGGTATCCGCGTCCTCAGTAGTCTGGAGAGGTCATGGTCGACTGGGAACGGATACGGCTGCACGTCGTCACCGGCAAGGGCGGCACCGGCAAGACGACGGTGGCCGCCGCTCTCGCGCTTGCCGTCGCGGCCGGCGGCAAGAGAGTCCTGCTGGTCGAGGTCGAGGGCCGCCAGGGCATCGCGCAGCTGTTCGACACGCCACCGCTGCCCTACCAGGAGCGCAAGGTCGCGGTGGCGGCAGACGGCGGGGACGTCTACGCACTTGCGATCGACGTGCACGAGGCGGTCCTGGAGTACCTCGAGATGTACTACCGGCTTGGACGGGCGGGCAAGGCGCTCGACCGGATGGGCGCGATCGAGTTCGCCACAACGATCGCCCCCGGCCTGCGCGACGTGCTGCTCACCGGCAAGACCTACGAGGCCGCTCGACGACGAGACGCCAGAGGCGGCTTCGCCTACGACGCGATTGTCATGGACGCGCCGCCGACCGGCCGGGTCACCCGCTTCCTCAACGTCAACGAGGAGGTCACCGAGCTGACCCGGATGGGCCCGATCCACCGCCAGGCGGATTCCATCATGACCTTGTTCCGCTCCCCGGCCACGGCCGTCCACGTGGTGACCGTGCTCGAGGAGATGCCCGTCCAGGAGACCGCCGACGGCGTGTCCGAGCTGACGGCAGCCGGGCTGCCCGTGGGTGCGGTCATCGTCAACCAGGTGCGGCCCTCGCCGCTGCCGCTGCCCGCGCTCGCCGCGGCTCAGGCCGGTTCGGTGGACCGGGACGCGCTGCGCACCGGCCTGGTGACCGGCGACCTGGCCGACCTGCCGCACGTGACACCCGCGGTCCTCGACTCCTGGGTCGACGGGTTGGCGCGCGAGGTGCTCGAGCATGCCGAGCGGATGACGCTGGAGGCCGATGAGCGCAGGCGACTGAACGGCCTCGGTGTGCCGGTGCTCGAGCTGCCGCGGATCGCCGACGGCATCGAGCTGGGTGCGCTGTACGGGCTGGCGGACACGCTGCGCGAGCAGGGCGTGCGTGCCTGGGACGGCCGGGGTCAACGGTGAGCGCCGCCACCGGGCCGCGCCGCCAACGCCAGCCTCGCGCGCTGGACATGGACCGGCTCCTCGACGACCCGTCGGTCCGTATCGTCGTGTGCTGCGGGTCCGGTGGCGTGGGCAAGACGACCACAGCCGCTGCCCTGGCGTTGCGAGCTGCCGAGCGCGGACGGCGCACTGTGGTGCTGACCATCGACCCGGCGCGTCGACTCGCCCAGTCGATGGGCCTGCGCGAGCTGGACAACGCGCCCCGAACGGTGGATGGGGTCGACGCCTCCGCGGGAGGCACGCTGGACGCGATGATGCTGGACATGAAGCGCACCTTCGACGAGGTGGTGCTGGCGCACGCGTCCCCGGAGAAGGCCGCCGCGGTGCTGGACAACCCCTTCTACCAGGCGCTGTCGACTTCGTTCACGGGCACTCAGGAGTACATGGCGATGGAGAAGCTGGGTCAGCTGCGTGCCCAGGACTCCTGGGACCTCATCGTCGTCGACACACCCCCTTCTCGGTCTGCCCTGGACTTCCTGGACGCCCCCGCACGCCTTGGCTCGTTCCTGGACGGGCGCCTGATCCGGGTGCTGACCGCACCGGCGCGAGCCGGGGGACGTGCCGGCTTCCGGTTCGTGCAGGTCGGTCTGGGCGTGTTCACCAACGCTCTGACCCGCATCCTCGGCGGTGACCTGCTGCGCGACGTGCAGACCTTCGTCGGAGCGCTGGACTCGATGTTCGGCGGCTTCCGGGAACGTGCGGAGCAGACCTACGCGCTGCTGCAGAACGACGAGACGGCATTCCTGGTGGTGGCCGCCCCGGAGGCCGATGCGCTGCGCGAGGCCTCCTACTTCGTCGAACGGCTGGCCGGGGACGGCATGCCGCTGGCCGGGATGGTGCTCAACCGGGTGCACGTCAGCGAGGTGCCCGGGCTGAGCGCGGAGCAGAGCGTCGCAGCGGCTGACCACCTTGCCGAGTCCAGCGACCACTCCCTCGCCGCGGCCGCCTTGACCCTGCACGCAGAGCGGATGCGCGTGATCGAGCGAGAACGGCGCATGGCGGCTCGCTTCAGCACCGCCCATCCCTCGGTGCCGGTCGTCCAGGTCCCCGCCTTCCCCACCGACGTGCACGACCTGGACGGTCTACG
>CAYHHE010000164.1:0-2494 GCA_964356295.1 uncultured Actinomycetes bacterium
GCGAGCTGCACCATCCCGGCGGCGGCCAGCAGGACGCCCAGGACAACCCCGAGCACCCGGAGCCGGGACGTCGGCGGACCGGGAACAGGGACCACGACGCGCCGCTCGAACCGGCCGAACACCGCCGCCAGCAACAACAGGAGGGGGATGCAGATCGCGAACCAGACCGGTCGCCACAACCACCACTCGGGGGTGGGCGGCACCACCCGCTCGACCAGGCCCAGCGTGAAGAACAACAGAGCGGCAAGGACGCCGGCAACCATGTGCCACAGGTACAGCGTCATGGCGTAGACGTTGACCCACACCACGCCGGCCCACACCGTGGGTCGGGCGCACCAGCGCTCGACCCACGGCTGAAGCAGCAGCACCAGACCGGTCTGGGCTACCGCGAGGCCAATCAGCGCCGCTGACGGAGGACCGTTGTTCTGCAGCTCGCCGTGGGCCGCGAGCATGCTGACCGGATACGGGCCCAGCCACACCAGCAGCAGCGTCGCCACCAGCCCGCCGACGGCGAGCAGCGCCGGAACTGGCCGATGCCCCGACAGGGCACCGCTGCGCCAGGTCACACCCAGCGCATACATCCCGGTCCAGAAGAAGCCGTAGTTGAGGTAGCCCACCAACGGCACGCCGAGGTGGACGAACATCAGGTCCGCCACCAGGGCGGCACCCAGCAAGCCGACCGGGACAGCCAGGCCGCGCCGGTCCACCGCGGCGACCAGGCCCGGCGTCATCGGGACGACGGCGACGTAGACCGCCAGGAACCACAACGGGATCCCGATCTGGGTGACCACCAGGTCGACGAGGTGCCCCTCGACCTCGACCAAACGCAGCACCGACGCCGCCCCGACGACGGTCGCCAGGAGCACGCAGGTCGGCAGCAGCAGCCGCCACACCCGCGCCCCAATCCACGCCAGCGCAGTCACTCCGGGCCGGCGACGCGTCCATGAGGCCGCGTTGCCGTACCCACCAACCAGGAAGAACACCGGCATCACCTGGAACACCCAGGTCAGCCAGTTGCCCGGCGGCCAGACAAGATGGACGTTACGGCCGGTGAGCTGCCCGTCCTCGACGAACAGCGCGAAGGCCAGCCAGTGACCGAGGACGACCAGAAGGAGCGCCGCAGCCCGGTAGGCATCCACGGCACGCACCCGGCCCGTGGACTCCCCTGCGGACGAGCGAACGCGCATCGACCGCACCTGATCGCGCACGACTCCATCGTCCGCCCCGAATGGGTGGTCCGTCGAGGGCTGACCGGCCTGCTCGGTGTGCCCGGTGGCCCGCTGCACCGGCGATCACGGCCCAGCCGACCGGCTCCGTGGACGGCCGGTTCAAGGCCAGGCCTATCGAGACCTGCTGGACCAGCCCGGTGTCGCCGACCTGCTCGCCTCGGCATGCCCGCTGCACCTCGACGGGGCGAGGTGAATCGAGGGAGTGCCGGACCGCGCGTCGGGGTTTGATCGCGCCGTGATCGGACGGCGCCGGCTCACTCCAGGATCAGCTTGCGGACCACGTCGGTCATGGAGATCACGCCGACTGGCTGATCGTTGTCGGTGACGACCAGGCGATGCATCCGCCGGCCGGTCATCAGGCTGACCGCCTCGCTCAGCAACAGGCCGGCATCGCAGGTCGCGCACCCCGGGGTCATGATGTCGCGCGCCAGCATGGCCTGCGCCTGCTCCTGGGTCCGGCCCTGCCGCGCCAGCACCATGTCGGTCTGCGACACCACGCCAACCGCCTGCCCGCCGTCCATGACCACCACGGCGTGGATGTCCTCGTCGATCATGATCTCGGCCACTCGAGCGACGGTGTCGCCCGGGGCGCAGCCGATGACGCCGCGATGCATCAGGCCCTCGACCCTGGCGCCGTCGTCGAAGATCGTGATCTCTTCGGTCGCGGCGATGCCGGGCAGCGGTTCGGACATCGGATACGGGTGCGGCGTCGTGTGAACATCGTCCTGGGCCAACTTGGGCTGCGGCAGCGCCACGGGTGGCTCGCCGCTGGCGCCGAGACCGAACTCAGTGGCCCCGACGAGCACCGACATGTTGCCGTGGGGGTGCTTGTTCTCGTACATCAGCTGATGCACGTGCGGTATCTCGTCGTAGGTGAACGCCTGCGACATGCAGGAATCCAGCTTGCCCTGCAACGCCAGTTCATTCATCTCGTTGGCCTGCACGTCGTTGGCGAAGTGCGAGCCCTGCAGCCGCTTCTGCCGCATCCACAGGTAGCGCAGGTCGACTGTCGCGTTGTAACCGGTGGTACCGGCGCAGACGACCACCATCCCGCCGGTGTCGCAGACGAAGATCGAGGTCGGGATGGTCGTCTCACCCGGATGCTCGAACACGACGTTCGGCGCGCGCTTCTCGCCCAGCACGTCCCAGATCGCCGAGCCGAACTTGCGCACCCCCTTCAGCCACGTCGCGTAGCCCGCGGTGTCCTTCCAGTGCGGCAGCATCCCCCAGTGATCGAAGTCGTTGCGGTTGATGCAGCCCTTGGC
>CAYHHE010000165.1:0-2485 GCA_964356295.1 uncultured Actinomycetes bacterium
GCTGCTCATCTACTTCGCCGTGGTCACCACCCTCGTCACCTGATCACCGTCTTGTGGCTGAACCACCCGGTCGAGCTCAGTCACCTCGGGTCGGCGAAGATGCACCCGGATGGTTGTGGCGCGTCGAGACAGCGCCGTCGTGGCACGGATGGCAGGCGGGTGAACATGGCTCAGACCAAGGCCAAGACGGCCGGACGGCGGATGCGCCGGCTGGAGCTGCCCGCAAGCGGCCGTCGAAGCCGGGCAACGGGCTGCGATCGACGCGGTGCACAGGTTCCTGAACACCGTCGCTGAGGCCCTTCCCGCGCTCGGCGCGCGTCCCTCGCGACGCGAGAAGGTGATCGATGCCGCTCTGGACATGGCCGACATGTGACGACGACGCAGTACGAGTTCCTGCGCACCGCCGTGCGCAGCGCAGACCGCTCGTTGCACAAGCCGGAAGACGTGGCCAGGTAGCCGATCGCCACTCGCCGGGGGCCTCGTGCCGACGTGGCCGCATTGGCGGCGTGGGCAGACAGGGCACGACGGGTCCCCCGCCTGGAGGGTGACCATGAGAGCGTGCTGTCCTGGCACCCTGAGCCATGGGAGGTCGTTATGCAGCGCACCGAAGTAACCCTGCACGGCCATCGAGTAGCCTGCCGGGTAGCGGGCGACCCTGCGTTGCCCGTCCTGCTGCTGATCCACGGGATCACAAGCAGCAGCGCGACGTGGGACCCGGTGATCCCAGGGCTGGCCGAGCATGCTCACGTGATCGCTCCGGACCTGCTGGGTCACGGCGACTCGGACAAGCCGCGCAGCGACTACTCGCTCGGCGCCTTCGCCAGCGGGCTGCGCGACCTGTTGGAGCACCTGGGGCATGAGCGCGTCACCGTCGTGGGCCACTCGTTGGGCGGGGGCGTGGCGATGCAGTTCGCCTACCAGTACTACGAGCACTGCGACCGGCTGGTGCTGGTGTCCAGTGGGGGGCTGGGCCGGGAGGTGAACCTGGCGCTGCGGGCGGCGACATTGCCCGGGGCGGAGCTGCTGCTGCCGGTGATCGCCAACACCCACGTGCGTAGTGTCGGAGTGGCGCTCGCCCGGTTGCTGGGCCAGCTCCCGCTGCGCCCCCGTCCGTCAGTGACCGAGAAGGCTCGGGGGTACGCGTCGCTGGCAGACAGCCCTGCCCGGATTGCGTTCGTGCACACGCTGCGCAGCGTCGTCGAGCCAGGTGGGCAGCGGGTGAACGCCAGCGACCTGCTCTACCTGGCCGAGGGACGCCCGACGCTCATAGTCTGGGGCGCCCTGGACAGCGTGATCCCGGTCAGCCACGCCTACGAGGCCCACGCAGCCATCCCTGGCAGCGTGCTGGAGGTCTTCGAGCAGTCCCGGCACTTCCCGCACATGGACGAGCCGGCCAGGTTCGTCCGGGTCCTGCTGCAGTTCCTCGGCTCGACCACGCCGGTCCCCATCGACCGCGCGATGCTGCGCGACCGCATCGCCACTCGCAGCCGGGCCGTGCGCGAGGAACGCGAGCGCGAAGAACGCGAGCGCGAAGAACGCGAGCAGGAAGAACGGGCGCAGGAAGAACGGGCGCAGCAGGAAGCCACGCAGGCACGCGAGGCGCCGTCGGAGGAGACCGGAGGCTGATTCCGAGTCGGGGGCGCGTAGTGTCGAACGACGCGGAGCTGCCAGGGCTCCCGAGCAGGGAGCGACCATGGCTGACAAGTCACCTCGACAGCACATGTCGAAGAAGGCGGGCAAGTCCGTCAAGGAGAAGCGCGCCGAGAAGAACGCCAAGGCCGCCGCCAAGAAGAAGACCGAGATCGTGCCCCCCGGCAAGGGGCGCTGAGAGCCCCACCCGCTGTTCGGCCGACCGTCGCTGCGTCGTGCGTGCGCGAGGCACCACGTTCTCCCGCCCATGATCACCGCGACTTGGGGTGTTACTGCGGACGCGTGGACTCCGGAGGCCGAGACGTGGTGCTTCGCGCACACCGGGCGCCGGTGGCGGATTGCGCGAGGACGGCCTCGACACCGCCACCCTGCAACGGCGACGCCCCGGTCGGCCTTCCTTGTCGGGACAGGCCGGGAGGTCGCGTCGGCTCGACGTCCGAGTCGACGACGACACCCTGGACGCGCTGCACCGGCTCGCCCGGAGTCAGGACCGAGCCGTCAGCGACCTCGTCCGGGACACGCTCAGCCGGTACCTGGCCCAGGCGCCGGAACCTGACCAACGGAAGACCGCAGGACCCACCTGAGCGGAGGAGCCCTCGATCCCCCAGCAGGTTCCGCGACGGCTGCCGGGCAGCCAACCCGCTCTCGCCCTGGCCGCGTTGGTCGTACCGGATGGACCGGTAGTCACCGCCGAGCGCGGCCACCGGAGCGTCGAACAGCTCCTTGTTCGTGAACAGGGCGGGGGGAGAACATCGCGGTCTCGGCCCCGGCTTCTCTAGTCGGTGGCTGGGGCGACTGCGTCCTGTGTGGTTCGCATCGCGTTGTGGTGCTTGGT
>CAYHHE010000166.1:0-2436 GCA_964356295.1 uncultured Actinomycetes bacterium
GGCGGCTCGTTCCTGTGCGCCGACAGCTACTGCATGCGCTACCGGCCCGCCGCCCCTCGCGCTGCCGTTCGAGTACGTCCGCTCATCGGCTGAGCGAGCGTTGTTCGAGAGGCAAGCGACGACGAGGACGACCCGCGTCCTTTCGCCGCATGCGGACGCACCACGACCCCGCGTCGCTACGCCCACTGTGGGGCAGGTTCACAGCGCCCAGAAGGGGCCGCCAATCCAGGACGGCCGAGCGGTGAATGTAGGTGCCGTTACCGCCTGGCATGTCGAGCGCCTCGGGCTCCTGTTCGTGGGGTCGGCGGCCACGGCGAGGAGCGCGGGGCTCGACGGGGGTCGGCGGCCAGTTTGGCGAGGCGTTGGCTCGTCTCCTCGCAGCCTCCGAAGGAGGCAGGTCATGAAGGACGCTCGGTGTCTGCTCGGGTGGCACGCGTGGGTGAAGCGGCAGGTCGAGGACTCGCAGTACCTGGAGTGCGCGCGATGCGGCAAGGACCGCCCCGCCGCGGCTCGGGCTCCGGGCCCGGTGGGTTGAGCTCCGCGGCGGCGGGTCGACCTCGGGTCTGCAGGCCGTTCAGGTGATCTGGGCGAAGGCTTCGCGTAGGTCGTCGGGCAGCTCGTCGATCTCTGCGGCTGCGTAGTCGTCATCGTGCAAGTCGACCGGCCGAACCCCGAATCGGCTCTCCGTGGGTGTACTCGCGCATGGGCAGATGGGCGGTTGAGGTCGGGCTCCGTGGAGGGTTGAGGGTGCCTAGTCGCTCTCGTCCTCAAGGAGCTCGTTGAACGGCCACGCTCCTGCCCGTTCGTCCCTGTTGGATGGTCTCATCGTGTTGAGCGGCTTCGGCCGCCGGGGTGGACCGTTGCGAGGCCGCGGGGCGAGCCGATGACCGATCGATCGTCGCCCCTGCACCGGTGTCCAGGCCGGACTCGAGTCACCATCGCCGATAGGATGCCGCCAGCACGGAGGGAGTCGCCATGAGAGTCGGCGTGCACCTGGTGAACTTCGGTCTCCCCGGGGGCGCCTCGCAGATCGCGCCGACGATGGCCGAGGTCGGACGGGCGGCGGAGGAAGCGGGCCTGGACAACCTGTCGGTGATGGACCACTACTTCCAGATGGAGGGCATGGGTCTGGGCGACGCATCAGCGCCGATGCTCGAGGCGTACACCACCCTGGGCTTCCTCGCCGCCCACACCACGACCGTCGAGCTTCAGGCGCTGGTCACTGGCGTGACCTACCGGCACCCCGGACTGCTCGCAAAGGTCGTCACGACCCTTGACGTGCTGTCAGGGGGACGCGCGATGCTGGGGATCGGCGCCGCGTGGTACGAGCGCGAGCACCTCGGGCTGGGGGTTCCGTTCCCGCCCTTGTCCGAGCGCTTCGAGCGGCTCGAGGAGACCCTGCAGATCGTTCGGCAGATGTGGAGCGACAACGACGGACCGTTCGAGGGCGTGCACTACCGCCTCGCCGAGACCATCTGCTCACCGCCGCCGCTGACTCGTCCACACCCACCCATCATGATCGGCGGCACGGGCGAGCAGAAGACCCTGCGGCTGGTGGCCAAGTACGCCGACGCGTGCAACCTCTTCGCGGGGCCAAACACCGGCACGGATGCGGTGAAGACGAAGCTCGACGTGCTCGCCGGCCACTGCGCGAACGAGGGCACCGACGTGGCGCGCATCCGCAAGACGATCCTGTGGACGGCGCCGCTGGACCCGACCACGGCTGCAGGGGCTGCCGACTTCACCGAGCAGATGAAGAGGTACGTCGACATCGGCATCGCCGAGGTCCACGTCATGCCGTTCCTCGACCCGATCGGCTTCATCCGCGGCCTCGGCCAGCACGTCGTCCCAGCAATCGGCCGCCTCTGAGGCTCACGCCCCCACGGACGCCGGACACAAGCAGGTGTTGCCAGAAGACGTTCGGCAGTGATTCTCGCAACGGCCCAAGGTATCGACAGCGGTTCGGATCGCTCGATCCACTGCCGTCTCATCTTCGCCCTCGCGGGCCGACGTCGATCTCCCTTGCCACGGACGGGCGGCTCGCGATCCTCCAACAACCCCCAACGCTGAGGACGGCACCGCCATCGCGCCGCAGCACCCGTCGGGTCTTCCTGAGGGCCTGCGGCTGGTCGTCCGGGGTGCCGTCCCCATCAGGGTGGCTGGATCGAGACAGCTACTCCGCCGCGCTTGTGGCCCCCTTCAACGAATCGGTGCGCTTCGACGATACCGTCCAACGGGTACGTGGCCCCCAGAACCGGGGCGAGCGTGCCGGCCTCGACGAGGGCGGTGAGCTGCTCCAGACGGCGGGAGCTCAGCTCCCCTCACCCCATCACAACCGCGGACCCGGTGCCGGGGCCACTCCGAGGACCGCGGGGGGTCCGCAGCGCCGCCACCTGTGCGCGACACGCGCGAACGCTTCGGCTACCTCTTGTCGAC
>CAYHHE010000167.1:0-2384 GCA_964356295.1 uncultured Actinomycetes bacterium
ACGGAATCGGGCCAGGGACCCGTCGAGGGCCTCCGGGGGCCCGAGGCCGGTGATCATGACCGTCGCCAGGGACTGGCCGCGCACCTCCTCGGGCATGATCGGCAGGTCGGGCACGTGCATGAGGTTCAGCCAGCAGGTGATGGCGGGATCCGCCGCGGCGGTGACCTCGAGGAAGGCCTCCAGCACCTGGGGCGCGGCCTGCATCGGGTAGACCAGCTGCCCGCCGTGCAGGTCTGGTTCGCGTGGCAGGTCCACCTCCAGCGCGGTGACGATGCCGAACTCCCCGCCACCCCCGCGCAGCGCCCACATCAGGTCGGGATCGCTCGCGTCATCGATGGTGCGCACCGCGCCGGTGCCGTCGACGATGTCGACCGAGCGCAGCCGGGAGGCCGCGATGCCGTACTTGCGCCCGAACCACGACATCCCACCGCCCAGCAGGTAGCCCGCCATCGACACGTCCGGATTGCTACCAGCCAGGCCAATGAGATCTGTGCCGGCCAGCGCGCCGAGGAGGTGGCCCCACCTCACCCCCGCCCCCACCCGCGCGGTGCCCGCCGCCCCATCGACGGTGATGCCGGCCAGCGCGGAGGTGCGCACCAGCACCGCCCCGTGCAGCGCCTCGGTCGCCCCGTGCCCGCTCGGCTGAGGGGCCAGCGTCACGCCCTGAGATCGCGCGGCGCGCACCAGAGCCGCGGCGTCGGCGGCGTCGGCGATGCTGGCCACGGCGGCGGGTCGCTGCTCGACGGCGAGGTTCCAGGCCGTCGCAGCGTCCTGGAACCCTTCCTCCCCGGGCAGCAGGACGGTGCCAGCAAGCTCCGCTCTCAGTCCGCTCAGATCGGCCATGTCCGGGCCTCCGTTTCTCGTTGTGCTGTCCGCTGGTCGGGCCGACCGGTGTGGCGGTTGGCGCCGTCAGCGGGGTCCGAGGTAGCCACTCGTGGTCAGGGCGCTGTGTTCCTCGTGACTGTCGATGATCAGGACTGAGTCGTGTTCTTCTCCGTGAGCACGGCCAGTCGTTGCAGGGTCTGCGTCATCCCGCGTCGCAGGTCCCCACGGCGGTCCTTGTTGCCGTAGAGCACGCCGATGATGAACCAGCCGAACAGGCTCACCGGTCGCTCGACGGTGTAGGACTCGGTGACCCGGGTGCCATGTCCCTCCGGTGTGAACTGGTATCTCCATGTGATCGTGCCGGCGCCGCGTTCGGATCGGGCGAACGCGAACTCCCGGCCACGCTCGGCGAGGGTGATGACCGGGGTGTTCTTCCAGTCCGGTCCGCGCCCGGCGCGGTTCGTGGCGCGGAAACGCACGCCGACGGCCGGGCCGGTGGCGCCGTCCATCCACTCGCACGCGACCACCTCCGGGGACAGCTCCGGGGTCCTGGTGACGTCGGCAACGACGTCGTACAGGGCCTGCGGCGAGGCCTCGATGTAGCGGTCCACGACGTCATGGGTGAGTTCTTGCCTCATCTCGGTGCCCTCCCGGGTGCGGTAGTGAGAACTGCTGGACGAACATGTCGAGCGCCTGGTCGGTGAGGGAGGTGAACCGCCCGGACTCGTAGGTTGCGTCGGGCTCGTTCGCCAGCTGCTGGGAGGCGAGCCCGGCGCTGAGGGAGGTGAACAGGCGAAAGACCGCGTCGCTGTCGGCGTGCGGCGCCAGTTCGCCGTTGCGCACGGCAGTCGCCAGGTCTGCACGGGCCCGATCGACCAGCCGCTCGGCGAGGGCGTAGGAAGCGGGGGTGGGCGTGAATCCCGGTATCGGTCGCCAGAACAGCAGCGGCGCCAACCCACGGTTGAGCATCGACCACCGCAGGATCGCCCGTGTCGTCTCCAGGAGTCGGTCCAGGCCCGGGCCCAGATCGCGGACGGCGTGGTCGACGTCGGACGCCAAGCGGGCGTTGCCACGAGCGAATAGTGCGTCGTACACAGCGTGGAGAGAGGGGAAGTACTTGTAGACCGATGGCGGTCGCATCCCCAAGCAGCGGGCGACCTCGGTGATCGTCACCGCGCCAGCGCCCCGCTCCGCGACGATCCGCTCGGCGTGGTCGAGGGCTGCCTCCATTGTCGCCTGTCGGCGCAGTGCGACCCGGTCGGCCGACGTCAGGCTAGTATCCGTAGCCACGGGCTAACTATCGTAGCCTCGGTCTCTCGCGTCAAGCCCCGTCGAGAAGGCGGCGCCCGAGGCTCGCCGGGGAGCCGCGAGGAGCACGGTGACGACCGGTGATCACCGGGATGGACCGGCGGGCGCGGTCGGTGGACGCATCGTTGAGCTGCGGGAAGTGACGTAGACGCGGGCGACGCGCTGTCCGCTCCGCCTGCCAACGCCGCCGCCACAACCCAGGAGCCCGAGACCGGCAAGAGGCCCTCGACGGGTCCCTGGCCCGATTCCGG
>CAYHHE010000168.1:0-2381 GCA_964356295.1 uncultured Actinomycetes bacterium
CGATGCCCGGCACCGGACGCGGCCGTGGACCGCTGCCATCTGGCGCTGCTGAGCACGACACCGGTGGCGTGATCGGTGATCGGCAAGATCGCTGCCGGGTTCCTCGCCACCCTCATCGCCGGCTCCGCAGGGCTGGTGGGGCTTGTCGCGTCCGCTGCTCCAAGCACCCTCGAGTGCACGGGCGTCACCTCGGGTCCAGTAGTGGACCTGGACGCCGACCAGGCGAACAACGCCCGGCTGATCGTCGCCGTTGGTCAGCAGCGAGGCGTCCCCGAACGAGGACTCTTGGTCGCGCTGATGACGGCAATGCAGGAGTCGACATTGCGGAACCTGGACTACGGCGACCGGGACTCCCTCGGCCTGTTCCAGCAGCGACCATCAACGGGCTGGGGGTCGCCGGCTCAGGTGACCGATCCGGCCTACGCGGCGGCTGCCTTCTATGGCGGCCCGTCGTCCCCGACACCGAATCCCGGCCTCTTGGACATCGTCGGCTGGGAGCAGATGGCCTTGACCGAGGCTGCGCAGGCCGTCCAACGGTCGGCGTTCCCCGATGCTTACGCCAAGTGGGAGTCATCGGCTCGAGGGTGGCTTGCCGACATCCTCGGCGACCAGGTGAGCGCAGGCACGGTCTGCTTCCAGCGACCGTCGACGACGGCAACCGTCGTCATCAGCTCGGCCGCCAAGTGGCTCGGCACCCCGTACTCGTGGGGCGGGGGCGGGCTCGAGGGGCCGACGTACGGCATGGAGCACGGGTCGGGAACCGTCGGGTTCGACTGCTCCGGGCTGACCCGCTACGCGTACGCGCAGGCCGGAGTCCTGCTGCCCAGGGTGGCCGCCGACCAGTACAACGCCCCGGGCGAGCGGCTCACCTCGTTCACGCAACTGCAGCCCGGCGACCTCGTCTTCTTCGCCTGGGACGTCGGAGACCCAAGCAGCATCCACCACGTGGCCATCTGGCTCGGCGGCGACGTCATGCTCGAGGCGCCCCGGACCGGTGACGTCGTCAAGATCACGCCCGGCGTCAGTGGGAGCGCCTACTGGGCACCCCAGTTCATCGGAGGTCTGCGCCCGAGGTAGCGAGCGCCACGAGCACCAGCCATCTCGGGATCACCCGTCCTTCCGTGCGCAGCGCCACTCCTCCCTCAGACGCTCGCAGCCGACGAGAACGGAAGGGAACCCAGTGCCGCACATGCTCACCACCCTTGCCTTGGACATCCTGGCCGAGGACCCCGGCATCCGACCCAACTCGCGAGGCCTGCCCGGCCTCCCGCAGCTCAAGGAGATCGTCGGTGCGATGCTCACCTTCGGTCTCGTCGCCTGCGTTGCTGCGCTCGTCGCCTCCGCGGTCGTGTGGGGCTTCGCCTCGAACTCTGGCAACCCGCACCTGGCGGGCCGGGGCAAGACAGGGGTCGTGGTATCCGCCGGTGCCGCGCTACTGATCGGGGCGGCCAACGCGATCGTCACGTTCTTCTCGAACGCCGGCGCGACGCTGTAGCCAGGGGCCACTCGTATGGACCCTTGCGACATCCCCATCCCCGCGATCCAGGCCGGCTGCGTTGCCGCGGGAACGACGGACAGCCTGATCACGTCTGCGGCCTCCAGCGCTCTGGACTCGATCGGTGAGGCGTTCGCCCGCGGCGCCGAGACTGTGCTGTCGGCCACCTTCGAGGCCATCGCCGCGACGTCGACGGTCGACCTCGGGGCCGCATTCGTCAGCCGCAACGCCTCGGCGCTCGCGTCGGTCGCGCTCGTCCTGATCGTCGGGCTGTTCATCGTCCAAGCGGCCGCGGCGGCGATCCGGCAGGAGCCTGGCGGGCTGCTGCGGGCTCTGACGGGCGCAGGGTTCGCTGTCCTGGGGACCGCCGTCGCTGCCACCGTCGTCCAGGCGCTGCTCGTCGTGGTCGACCAGCTCAGCGCCGGAATCGCGTCGATGGCTGGCACCAGCATCGAGGAGGCAGCTCGCCAGCTGCTCGACGTCGCGCTGCTGCTGCAGCTGGCGGGGACACCGGCCGGGTCGGCTCTGATGGTCCTGTTCGGCCTCCTCTACATCGTCGGCGCGGTCCTGACCCTCGGCACGCTGCTGGTGCGCAACGCGCTGCTCATCGTCGCCGTGGTTGTGGCCCCGCTCGCCTTCGCCGGCGGCGCTGCGCGCATCACGTCGACGTGGGTGCGGAGGTGGATCCAGGTCACCCTGGCGCTGATCCTGTCCAAGCTCGCGATCGTGCTGGTGTTCGTCATAGCGGTGGGCCTGGTTGGGGACGCCACCGGTGTCGGGGCCGTCCTGTCCGGGCTGATCCTGCTCCTGCTGGCCTGCCTCGCCCCCTGGGCCTGCTTCAAGATCCTGGACTTCGCTGGAACCGGCGTCGCCTCGGAGTGGCACC
>CAYHHE010000169.1:0-2375 GCA_964356295.1 uncultured Actinomycetes bacterium
GGACGGTCTCGGCGAGCACGCCGAGCAGCTCGCGACGCCGCGACTCGACCAGGCCGCGCCAGGTGTGGTCGTCCACCCCTGCCGGACGGCGTCCCTCGTCGAGCGGGTTGAGGCGAGCCGGCATGCCGTGTCCCAGAGCGATGACCACGCCTCCGACCGCGGTCGCGACATCGCTCCACTCACCCTTCGGATCGCCCGGCACGTAGACGCGGACACCGAACGCGATCGACCTCGACGCCAACGACTTCGCCAGCGACGACTTGCCCGTCCCGATGACGCCGGCCAGGAGCACGTTCGGGTTGGTCAGCACCCCTTGCTGGTAGAGGACCCAGGGGTCGAACGCGAAGGATCCGCCCGACAGCAGATCGGTCCCGACGAACAGCCCTTGCGACCCCAGGCCAGCCTCGGCCAGGAAGGGGTAGGCCCCTGCCAGGGTCGCCGAGGTGGCGGCGTGGGTGGGCACGGTGAACGGACGCCATGCCCGCAGCGCAGCCGGGCCCGGTTCCCCTGACCGCGGTACCCACGACGTCCCCGTCTTGTCGTCAGATGCCCTGTCGTCTTGCCGGTCAGATCGAACGAGCGCCCGCGCCTCGCGATCGACACGCCGCTGCTCGCGTAGGCGCCGACGCCGCTGCCTCCATGGCTCACCCGCGGGTGCGAGGAGGCCGCCGGTGTGGACCCTCGGGGCGTCCACGTCAGATGCCCCGGCACAGCGGCAGGGCCGCGGCCACGAAGGCTTGGGCTTGCTGGCCGCGCAGCAGCCGGGTCTCGCATCCGGCCTGAATGACGGCCTGCTCGACCGCGGCCTGGTCCGCCTGCAGTTCGTCCAGCGTGGAGGCGGTGATGGTGAGGAACCCGGCGAAGCGCAGGTCCCCGTGGCCGGCGACGAGGTCGCGCTCCCGCTGGGTGACGTCGGCCCACTCCTGCTCGGCGGCGAAGTCGGTGAGCTGACCGAGCTTGTCGCGCTGCGCGGCGTCGGTCTGGTACTCGACGCGCTGCTTGCGCACCGACCGCATCGCTTCGGCGTTCGTGAGGGGTTGCGCCACGATCGACAGGCTGCGCCGTACCCCGGCGGTCAGCAGGATCGGGGACAGGAACGATGGGTATACCTCGGTGCGCGGCCACTCGCTGATCCACAGCACGGCGTGAAATCCCGAGTCAGTCCGCACGTGGTCGACGTGCTCGTGCACCGCGACGGGGCCGGCGGTCGACGGGTCGCGTCCCACCGTCGTGTCGTCCAGCCTGGTGGTGACGCCGGGGTCGTAGGCGGAGCGCAGCATCACCGCGAGGTCGGCGGGCTCGATCCAGCCGTCCAGGCCGATCTCGGCCGAGCGCAGCGCCGCGGTGACGGTACTCAGTTCCTGCCGCAGCACCGCGGCCGCGCCGGCCAGGCCGCCGCCCTCGTGGCGGATCGCGCGGCGTGCCTTGGCCATGTCCAAGGAGATGCTGATGGTGGTCTCGTGCCGCTCTGACGACGGTCCTGCCTCGGCGACGAGCTCTGAGTAGGTGCGGGCGACCCAGGACCCGTCGCGGAGGCCACGCTGCCGCCACCAGTCGAGCACGCCGTGTCCGGAGTCCGGCAGGGTGCGCTCCAGCACCTGGACGCGGGCGAGGCGTCCGGACTGGCAGCAGGTGGCGAAGAAGCGACCCCAGCCGGCGACTCGACGCTCCTGGTCCGCGGGGGAGAGCAGCACGAACGACGGGTGCCGCACCCGCGCGATCGCCGTCAGGGTGTCGGCGTAGGTGTCGTGGACCATCGCCGCGCCCAGCTCGGGGTCGTGGTGCAGCCGGAGGCTGGCCGCGTCCCCCGGAAGGGCAAGGCTGCCTGCGGGTCGCGGCTTGAGCACGCGGACGCCGTAGACGTTCTGACCCATCGCCCGTCGCAGCAGCCAGTGCCCGTAGATCGGGGCCCACTCCACGGCCCGCCTGCCGCCGACCACGACGAAGGCCGAGGCGAGGACGCCACCCCACAGCGGGCTCGTGACGACCACTCCCCGCATGCCGCCCGCGTACACGGCCGGCAGCACGACGAGGAAGGCGACCGCTACGGCGGTGAGCCGGGGTGCGGACAGGCCAAGCAGAACCCCTCGTGACGAGCGGCGACCGAAGCGGACGGTCCGCGTTGGGGCGTGCTCGTCCGGTCGGGTTGGGACGACGGTCACGCCATGCCTCCGGAGGGTGTGTCCTGACGGGACGGGGTGCGGTTGGGCTCGGGTGGTGTGAGACCCGGGGGGCGCAGCGGCGGGGGAGTGGCTCGGGAGCTCGACTGCCCGCTTGACGGGGTCGAGACGACGGCGGCGGTGGCTCCTGCGCCTCCCAGGACGGGAGCGGCCGTGCGCAGGATCGACGTGGCGGTGACGCGGCCCTGGTTGACT
>CAYHHE010000170.1:0-2348 GCA_964356295.1 uncultured Actinomycetes bacterium
CCACGAACGACTCGTCACCCTGCGTTGGGGGCCCGAGCTCGGCCAGTGTGCTCTCCAGGTTGACGACGGTGACGTCCGCAGCCGCCATCCGCGGGCCGATCGAGCGGAACGGCTCAGCGAAATCCCCGGTACTGGCCAGTCGGCGGCCCACCCGCCGGTCCATCATGACGTCGCCGCCGACGCTGACCGAGACGACCGCTTGGGGTGCGCGACCGGGGATGCTGATCGGGTAGTCCTGCGGAGCGCGCATCGGGTCGATGCCGTCCACCTTCGCTGCTCGCACGCTGGGATCCATCGCCGCGGCAGGCAGCAGGGCGACCGCTCGTGGGTCGGCCCGCACCTGCTCCAGCGTGGCCTCGACAGAGACGGCCACTTCGGTACCAGGCGGGCCGCCTACGCCTGGGGCGACCACCAAGCGTGGTGCCCCGCCGATCCCGGGCACGGCCCAGTCCGGAGGCTGGCCGTCCACGAGGGCGGACAGCTGCGCGGACGTCAGGTCCAAGGCCGGCAGCGTCAGGTGGGTAGCGACCACCAAAGGGGTGCGCGACGGATCCAGGGAGGGCGTCGCCGAGGCCATGGCGTCCGGGAACGCGTTGGGGGAGGGGTCACTGGCCCGGCTGGGCGGCGCCGGTGACGGTGTCGCGGTTCCCGTCGCCGTCGGGCGCACGGAATCCCCAGCAGCGTCCGGCCCGGTCGGCCCGGTACAGGCCGCTGCCAGCGCGACCACGACCAGCCACGGCCAGGGCCTCCAGCGCATCGCAACGACCGTAGGTCGACCCACCACACCGCGCCATCCAGAGGGAACAGGCTGGAACGTCCATATGTACGGGTCACCCCGGTACAGTCGTATGTATGAAGACAACGATCGAGATCTCCGACGCCCTGCTGGGGCGGGCACGGCAGCTGGCCCAGGCGGAAGGACGGTCAGTGCGCTCTCTGGTCGAGGAGGGGCTGACGAAGGTGCTGGACGAACATCGCGCGCGACCGCCCTTTCTGCTCCGGGACGCCTCGGTCGACGGCGATGGACTGCGACCGGAGGCGGTGGGGCTGTCCTTCCAGGAGATCCTCGAGCTGTCCTACGAGGGACGCGGCGCGTGATCGCCGTGGACAGCAACATCCTGGTGGCGGCGCACCGACGAGACTCCGCCCAGCATGGTCGCGCCGCCGCAGCCGTCCGTGGCCTTGCGGAAGCCTCAACACCGTGGGTCGTGCCCTGGCCATGCCTGCACGAGTTCCTGGCGATCGTCACGCACCCACGGGTGTTCGTCCCGCCCTCAACCCCCGTTCAGGCGCTCGACCAGGTGGGTGCGTGGCTGGAGTCACCATCCGTGCGCCTGCTGCATGAAGGACCGGACCACCTGAGCACCCTGAGGTCCCTGATCGACTCGACGGCTACCCGTGGCGGCCGAGTCCACGATGCGCGGGTCGCAGCGATCTGCCTCGACCACGGCGTGAAGGAGATCTGGACCGCAGACCGGGACTTCTCCCGGTACCCCGTGCGCACCCGCAACCCCCTCGTCACGCACTGAGGCCCTTGGCCTCTGGCGGGTGGACGTGGGGCGTGCTGCGCTAGACGGTGTCAGAGGAGGTGAGCCGACTGGCTGAGGCGGTGCGTCGGTTGGTGGTCGGGGTTGATGGGTCGCAGGACAGCAAGCTGGCGTTGCGCTGGGCGATCGACTACGCACGAGCGTTCGGCGGCGAGGTCGAGGCGGTTGCTGCCCCAGAGATGATCATCTCTGGGGCCATCCATCGTCTACACCGAAGACGACTACGTCCGCGACGCCGAGCAGAGGCTGACGAAGAGCCTGGCCGAGGTGGTCGGACCCGATGCTGGCGTGACGGTAACGCCGAAGGTGGTGCGAGGCCTCGCCGCGCGGGCGTTGCCGAAGGCCGCCATGGGTGCGGACATGCTGGTGATCGGCAGTCGCGGCGAGGGCGAGCTGCCAGGCATGCACCTGGGCTCGACGGCCCACTACTGCGTGCACCACGCGCCGTGCCCGGTTGTCGTTCTGCGCACCCAGGTGCTGTGACCGTGAGGGCTGACCGCTGACGACCGGCATGAGGCTGCGTGCTGCCTTCGTGTGCCTGCTGCTGCTGTCAGCGGCGTGCAGCGGCGGGTCGGACACTGCCCCGACCCAGGCCGCGAGCCCGGTGGCGACCGGTGCCCCGGTCAGCGGGCAGGCGCCGTGGTGGGACGACGCTGTCTTCTACGAGGTGTTCGTCCGCAGCTACCGCGACAGCGATGGCGACGGCAACGGCGACCTGCAGGGCCTGGTCGACCGCCTCGACTACCTCAACGACGGCGACCCCACTACCGGCGACGACCTCGGGGTCACCGGTCTGTGGCT
>CAYHHE010000171.1:0-2322 GCA_964356295.1 uncultured Actinomycetes bacterium
TGGGCGAAGTGACGCGCCCTAGTTCGCCTGCGACGATCGACTTCACGATCGATCCGACGCCAGAGTGGATCAGGAGGCTGTCGGATCCCTTGGCTCATCCCAGGCGGCCGCGGCAGTCGCGTGAGTGGCACGAAGCCACGGTGGTGTGGGGGCTTCGCGGTGATGCCCGACGCGGCAGCCTGTCCGGGCGATCCATTGCGAGAGTCGGTGCCGGGTGGCGGCGAGGGTCTGGTGCCAGTCCGACGGCCCGGTGAGCGGGCCCTCGCGTGCATAGGCGCCTTGGCGGGCGGTGCGCAGCGCCGCGAGCTCTTCGACGAGTTCGTCGTGAAGGGCCCAGCAGGGTGGTACCTCTCGCTGGTCCAGTCGGTAGCGCAGGACGAGCCAGCGCACCCAGCGATCGAGTGCGTCGAGTTGGTCTGCTTCTTCGCTCGGGCTCAGGTCGGCCCATTCGACGGGTCGTGGCTTGTGGCGGAGTGCCTGGGCCACGAGCGCGTCGGCTTCTTCGTCGGGGCCTGGGTACTCCGACGCCCATCCAGGGGGGTTCACCATCAGCGGCTGAGCGTTGGTGTCGGACTGACCGGGAGACAGGGATGTGCGGGACGGCGCTGCTCGCGCTGGCGGGCCAGTTCCTGCCCGAGGAGGGCCGCTGGCGACTCGCGCGCCGGCGACGCCGCAGCGGCTGGGCGGCCGGGGTCGGGTGGGCAGTTGCGCGCGGCGTCGACCGCACGGTCGAGCGCTTCCAGGAGTGGTTCGTGGCCTCCGACGTGGCGGGTCTCGTACCAGCCGCGGTAGGCGGCGCCCTCGGATTCGGCCCGAACCATCAGCAGACCTCGCTCGCTCAGCTCCGCTACTGCCGTCCCAGCTGCTGCTGTCGCCTCTGCCACGACGGATCCGTAGGCGAGGATCGCGGGGCTGGCTGCCAGCGCTCGTGCCGGTCGTGCCCGTAGGTCGCGGAGGCGTGGCAGGGCGGAGGATGCGAGTTCCCGCGCCTGGGCCAGGGTGGCGGGTGAGCCGGCCGAGGTACTTCCCAGCCGGGTTCGGTGCGACCGGAGGCCCTCGGTCAGCGCGGTGGCGTGGACCCGGAGTGCGCGGGACGTCTGAGCCAGCAGGTCGGGCACGCCGACCGGCTGGTCCAGACGCGCGGCGTCGAGAGCGTCCGCCGCGGCGTGGCTGACGTGGGCGAGAGCGGTCATCGATGCCAGGACGGACGACAACCCCAGGGTCGGGCCGGCTGCCTCGGCGCGCAGGTGCTGAGTGAGCCGATCGGTGGCCAGAGGCAGCCGATCGAGGTCGTTGACGATCACGATCGCACCGGAGATACGAGTGGGCACCGGCGGTGCGTCGGGATTCCCGGCCCAGGCGCGGACCTCCCGCGCGGCGGCCTCGAGGGTGGCTGCCGATTCGCGCCACGTCCGTCGGGCAGCGGATCCGCTGACCCACACGTCGGTCAGGGACGAGTCGAGGACGGCCGCAGCCTCGGCAAGGGTGGCGACGTCTGCGACGCAGCGCCATCGGGTCTCGTCCGACAACCGGCGGGCGGCCGGCTCGAGGGCGTAGCGGGCGAGAACGGCCTCGACCGTCAGTCCCGTCCACGTCCGCACCGGTCCATCCACGCGGGAGGGATCGGACGGCCTGGACGACCAGCGCTGAGTCGGGGCTGACCGATCCTCCCACTCCACGAGCCCGGTCCGGCGCGCGAGCGAGAGCTGATCAACCAGGACTTGGACGGGGTGAGCGGCGAGGGCGCCGAGGGAGGGGCCCCGGTCGGGACGCGGCATGACGCCGGTGAGCAGCCGCGTGGACTCGTCCAGCGCGATGAGCAGGTCGCTGCGCAGCACGCCCAGTTCGGCAACCTCGACCGGCTGCGGGTGTCGTTCGGTCAGCGCGAGGGCGGCGTAGCGGGCCGCCCGCTGCATGTGCTGCTCGTACATCAGCCGGGCAGGGCCTGGAGCGCCCGGTCGATATGGCTGATGGCTCGGCCGACGCTCAGGCACCTGCTCGCATCGAGTCCCAGGAGTTGGTCGTGGCACAGGTCCCGGGCCAGGGTCAGGGCCGCGACCGGTTCGAGTGGGGCCTCGGGGCGCTGCAGGCCGGGCAAGGTGCCGTCGAGGTCGAGCTCGTTGAACGCTGCGACGACGTCGAGGATGGGTTCGGGGTGCAGCCGGCTGTCCTCGATCACGACGGCGAGCAGTCCGCGGACGTGGGCGAGCGCCCGCTCCTCGGGGTGGGTGTCAGTGGCGGTCACAGCGTCTGCCTCCTCATGGGTGGGAGGGTGGGGCCCTGCCGGGCCGTGGGGGGGGTGCGACGACCGTTCTGTGGACG
>CAYHHE010000172.1:0-2288 GCA_964356295.1 uncultured Actinomycetes bacterium
CGCGTCCCCGACCCCGACGCCGACACCCACGCCCACCGCCACGCCCACCGCCACGCCCACGCCCACCGCCACGCCCACACCCACGCCGACGCCGGCGCCGGCGGGTCTGCCGGGCGCGAGCCTGGGGCCCTTCAGCGGGGGCACGCCGACGAACCTGCCGGACAACCCGTCCTGGATCCGTGCCGTGCGCACCGCCGGGCAGCAGGGCTTCGACCGAGTGGTCGTCGAGTTCACCGGAGTCGTCCCCGAGCACGAGGTGGCCTACGCCGACCCGCCGTTCATCGACACGTCCGGACGGGCGGTGCCGGTCCAGGGCGAGGCGTTCCTGCGGGTGCGGCTGAATGGCACCTCACAGTTCGACTCGCTCAACGGCGTCTTGGTCTACTCCGGCCCGAAGACCGTGACGGGTGACACCGCGAACGTGGTCGAGGTGGTGGATGTCGACGACTTCGAGGCCGTGGCCGTCTGGGTGATCGGGCTGGACAGCCAGGAGCCGCTGACCGTGTCGACGTTGACCGGCCCCGGCCGCCTCGTCCTCGACATCGGGCAGTAGCCGCGACCGCTGCCCGTGTCGACGGCTTCACGGCCCGCCGACCGACCAGGCCTGCGGGTCGACGTCAAGCGCGGTCAATACCGGTATCCCCGCGTGGTCACGTCCCGGACGCCATGAAGGCAGGGAGGATGGCTCGCCAGGACTGAGGATCTCGCCGGCAGGAGGCCGGCACCAGAACAGTGGTCAGACCGGCAGGCCCCACCGAACCGGCGATCTCAGAAACGCCCTCTGTGCGGCATTACGCCGGTGAGTGCGTCGGCGGGGCGCTCGGCTCAGCTTCAGGATGCGTAGGACGCGGGTGACCCAGCGGGGGCCGGGTGATCCGGTCGATCTCGGCCTGCACGGCTTGGCTTGGCGGTCGCGGCGGGTGCGGCCGCGGGCCAGGGTCGCGGCCAGCTCGCCGAGCTTGCGGGTGGTGGTGGCCGGGGTCTGGTCGAACCCGCGGGACTGCGCGGCGTGCAAGGTCGGCGAAGGGGTCAGGATCACCCTCCGCCGGCCGGGCTGGTCCCGCTCTGCGGGATGCCGCCGAGCTCCTCGAGAGTGGCAGGTTCGTGGTCGAGGTCCAGCAGGCCTTCCCGATACGTGAGCTTGCCGCTGCGCACGAGCTCAGCCAGCTCGGACACGTGCGTCGAGCTGGTGGTCACGGTGCCCTGACCCGAGGCACTTCACGCCGGGGCATGTCTCCTGCGGCCGAAGGAGGGGCCGCGGTGTCCCCGCCGGTTCGGTGATCAACACCTGGGCGGCCCTGGAACCGAACCTCGGGATCGCCTGCAGCCGTTCGATCGGGGTCAGCTGCCGGCCTGCTGGCTCTCCCGCCAGAGTCCGCAGCCGACGTCGGCGACCCTGGTCGACGAGACCCATCCAGCCAGTCCCTGGCCTTCGATCAGGAACCAACCCTCTCCGGCACTGTCATCGAGAGGCTTCTCAGACGTGAGTCGGAAGAACGTGGCGGGCACCGTCTGGTCACTGTCCACGGTGGCCAGCACGGGGTACTGCAGGCCTGGGCCGGAACGCACGTTGCTGCCGGAGTCATCCACGCAGATCCATATGTCGGCCGGCAGCTGCGAGGGGGGTGCGAGATTCTGGTAGGTGGCGAAGACCCCCCAAGAGGTCCCGTCGAAGCCTACGAGCATGATCGCTCCGGGACCCGGACTCGGGGGAGGCACGTCCCGCACGTCGAACGCGACGAGCCCCCGGGAAGCCGACTCCTCGCGCTCAGGCGTTGCGTCGAGTCTGACGCACTCCTCGCACGACCTCGCCTGCGCAGTGACATAGGCCTGTTGGAGGGTGAGGTTGGCGTTCGGCTCGGGCGCAACGACGGTGGGTCCGGGTGATTGCTCCGTGGGAGTCGATTGCTCCGTGGGAGTCGGCTGTGTCGAGGGCGACCGCGTGCCTTGCTGTGACGGCGAGGCCGATTCCTGGCCTTGCGGGGACGGCTCAGGGCCCCCGCCTCCACCCCCGCAGGCAGCAAGCAGAGCCGCGGCGAGAATGGCTGCGCTCCACCTCGCGCCACGACCCCGCGATCCTCGACCGCCTTCGCATCGATGCCCGGTATGTGGCCCCTCCGAGCGCACGGCGCACCTCCCGATCTGAGCGAACCTGATCTCAGTGAGCCGGGCCAGGGGCATTGGACCTCAGCCAGCCGCCCAACCCCTCTGTGCACGGGGCGAGTGCTCAGCCAACGGACGTGCGCTCATCGGCCATGAGCGAGCGTTCTTGCGCAAGGCGAGCGAGC
>CAYHHE010000173.1:0-2276 GCA_964356295.1 uncultured Actinomycetes bacterium
CCCACGACCACCAGGGCGCGCTGATCAAGGTCCAGCCACACTCAGGGCGCGCTGATCAAGGGCGAGCCACACCCAGGGCGCGCTGATCATCGTTCTGGATGGGCCCCGCGGCACGACCAACCCCACCGGACGGTCCATTGGCTCCGCCCGAGGACCAGGTCACGCGGCCACCGCGTCCAGCATGCTCCAGGTGTGGTCGTAGCCCCGCCGCATGAACGTCGACCAGTCGCGCCGGTCCACGAACTGTGTGTACAGCCCGGCGCCCTGGACCTTGCCGTACGGCACCGGCTCGAGCGTGTGCACCTCGGTGGCTGCCTGGAGGTCAGCGAGCGAACGGCGCGCGGCGTCGATGTGGCCCATCAGCCGGGTCTGCGCCGACACGCGGATCACGCTGAGCGGTTCGTGGCGCCAGCGGTAGTCCTCGTCGGCGTGGAAGCCCGGGCGGTAGAACCCGTTCACCACGACCGCGACATCGCATCGGTCGACCTTGGCGAAGGGTCGGGACGGCAGGACCTCGACGATCCCGCCGTCCAGGTAGGACCGACCCTGGTACTCGACAGGTTCGAACGCCAGGGGCAGGGCAACAGCCATTCGCACGGCTCGGGCGGCCGGCAGGTCGGGGTCGTCGTCGGAGGAGATGTAGCGCAACCGGTTCTCCTCGATGCTCCAGGCCGGGAACCACACGGGCACGTCGAGGTCGCCGAGCGTGCGGTCGTCGAGCATGCGCCGGAACGCGGCCTCGATCGCGTCCCCGCGCATCAGTCCTGCCCAGCCCTGACCGAGCCGCAGCGGAGCGGACGCCAGCCGACCCCATTCCGGGTCGAGGTAGTCCGTGGGTCGAAGGCCCAGCATGGCCCGTGCCACCTCGTCGGTGGGCATGCCCGCGGCCAGCGGGATGCCGAACATCGCCGATCCCGAGCACAGCCCGTAGCCCGTCGGCGCGACCCCCGCCTCGTCCAGGGCGCGGACGACACCGACGACCGACGCCAGTGCACCGCTTCCCCCGGTGGCGATGACGGCCACGCGGCGTCCGCTCCACACCGTGGGGGCGTCGGATCGTGGAGGGGGGAACGGCTCGTCATGGTCGGGCGGGCCGTCCAGCGGCAACGGCATCAACGCCCGACGCACCTGGTTGATGATGGAGGCGTCCTCGCGCACAATCCGCCAGAGCATGCCGGCGCGGACCGGGTGACGCAGGTACTGACCCACCCGCGCGAGGTCACCGACGTAGTTGATAGCCACGTGGCCATTGTGGGCGCTCGGCGCGGCGTCGTGGGACGGGCCCGACGGGACGGGAGCTACCAACCGGACACGTAGGCGCGCAGCAGCGGGACGAGAACGTCGAGATCGGCCCGGGTTCGCACCTGCTGGGCCCCCATCATCCGGGCAGCCTCCGCCAGCAAGGGCTCGCCCAGATGCCGGCGCATCGTGTCGAGCTCGAAGTCGGTGCAGTCATGGTCGACCTGCTTCCCGATCTCCGCACGGTCGGCTCGGCGCAGCAGCACGTCCAGGTCAGCCACCAGGTGCTGCATCTTGGCGAAGTTGAGCCGCTCGGGGCGGTCGCTGGGTTGGTGGTAGTGCTCCCACTCGGCGCAGGAGAAGAACAGGTAGGGGATGCCGGCGACGCGGAACGCGTGATGGTCGCTGTAGTCACCGACCCGGTCGTTGCGGGTGGCCACCACTGGCAGACCCATCTCCGCAAGCGTGCCCGGCAGCTCCGGGTGGGACTCTGCGCCGGTCACGAAGATCAGGTCGGGGTCGAGCCCGAGCCCGGGGGCCGACACCGGGTGCCCGACGAGGTCCATGATCACGGCCAGGTGGACGGGTCGGCGGAGCACGTCCTGGACGAACCTCGTGCTGCCCATGTCGGGGGTCAGGAAGAACGGCGGCTCCTCGGTGTCGAACGAGACGATCACGACGTCCCGGCTCAAGGGGGAGACGACCAGCCGCTCCGCGACGGCCAGCATCACTGCCACCGCGGCAGCGTTGTCGTCCGCGCACGGCGCGGGGAGCACCGAGTCGTAGTGCGCGCCGAGCACGATCGGAGCGGCGGTGGGGTCGGCTCCCGGGATCACGCCCACGAGGTTGGTGGCGGTGAGCCGCCACGCACTGGTCTGGAACGTGTGCTCGTAGCTCTGCAGGCCTCGGTAGGGCACCAGCCCCAGCTCGGCGAAGCGGCCCAGCACGAAGCGGCGCGCCGCATCGTGCCCGGGCGTCCCGGGAAGGCGGCCGGCCTCCGTGGCCAGCGACCGCACGTCCGACGTCAGGTCAGCCAC
>CAYHHE010000174.1:0-2262 GCA_964356295.1 uncultured Actinomycetes bacterium
CGCATCGCCGGCGCTCGCAAGGGGGACGACGTCAGGCTGATCCCGCTCGAGGGTGACCCGGTTCCGCCGGTGGGCACGTCCGTCCGCGGGGCGCTGGACGACGAGCGGCGCACCTGGCTCATGCGGACGCACTCCGCGCTGCACCTGCTCGGCGGGGTGGTGTTCCGCGACTTCGGGGCGCTGGTCACCGGCGGGAACATGGAGCCGGGGATCGCCCGGATGGACTTCAACCTCACCGAGGTGCCCCCGGGGCTCAAGGAGACGCTCACCGAGGCGTGCAACCAGGAGGTGGCCGCTGACCGGGCCATCGAGGTAAGCGTGCTGCCTCGGGACGAGGCCTACGCGATCCCGACGCTGCTGCGCACCGCCACCGACCTGCTGCCGCCCAACCTGGAGGTGGTGCGTCTGGTCGACATCGTCGGGCTCGACCTGCAGGCTGACGCCGGGACCCACGTCGCCTCCACGCGCCAGATCGGGCGCATGCAGGTCGTCAAGATCGAGAACAAGGGCAAGGGGTTCCGGCGGGTGCGGCTGCGCGTCCTGGACTGACCCCCTCCGGCGCATCGGGTGAGCAGAGGAGGCTCGGCCCGCCAGGTGGTGGGACAATGGCGCACATGCAGAACGTCTGCGTCATCGGAGCCGGCATCGTTGGGCTCGCCGTCGCTCGCCAGCTCACGCTGACCTACCCGGGCATCGTGGTGACGGTCGTCGACAAGGAGCCGGAGATCGCGCGGCACCAGACCGGTCACAACAGCGGCGTCGTGCACGCCGGGCTGTACTACAAGCCTGGGTCGCTGAAGTCGACGCTGTGTCGACGCGGCATGTCATTGCTTCGCGAGTACTGCGCCGAGAAGCACATCGCCTACGACGAGGTCGGCAAGCTCGTCGTCGCCGTCGACGCGGACGAGGTGAGCGCGCTCGAGGAGATCGAGCGGCGCTCGCTGGAGAACCAGGTGCCCGGCCTACGAAGGCTGGACGCCGCCGGGATACGCGAGCTCGAGCCCAATGTCGTCGGGCTCGCCGCGCTCCATTCGCCCCGCACGGCGATCACCGACTACCCCGCTGTTGCCCGTGCCTACGCCGACGACGTGGTAGCCGCCGGAGGACGCCTGCGGCTCGACACAGAGGTGGTCGGGATCGGTCGAGAGCGCGATGGTGGCGTCCGGGTGCGCACGACGCGCGGCGACGTCCGTGCCGACCACGTGGTCATCTGCGCCGGCCTGCAGTCTGACCGGGTCGCCGCCCTCGCCGGGGATGACACGGAGCCGGCGATCGTGCCGTTCCGCGGGGAGTACCTCGACCTGGTGCCGTCCAAGCGAGGACTGGTCAACGGGCTCATCTACCCGGTCCCCGACCCCAGCTACCCCTTCCTGGGGGTGCACTTCACCAGGAGGGTCGACGGCGGGCTGGACATCGGCCCGAACGCCGTGCTCGCCTTCGCTCGCGAGGGCTACCGGCGCTTCGACGTCGAACTGTCCGACCTGGCCGACGCAGCGCGCTGGTCCGGCCTCCGCGCGATGGCCCGCCAGCACTGGCGGATGGGTCTGGCGGAGATGGCCGGCTCGGCCAGCCGTCGGGTCTTCGTCAAGCGCGCGCAGCGCTACGTGCCGGCGCTGCAGGTCGGGGACGTGGTCCCGGCGCACGCCGGCGTCCGCGCCCAGGCGCTGGACCGGGACGGAAGCCTCGTCGACGACTTCCGGATCCACCATCTCGGCCCGGTGACAGCCGTGCGCAACGCCCCCTCGCCAGCGGCAACCTCCTCGATGGCGATCGCCGAGCAGGTGGTCGGCCAGGTGTCCGCCCAGGTCGACCCAGCAAGTCGAGTTCCGTTGCCCGACACCTCGGGAAGCCCGGGCCCGTGATCGGGCTTCACCTCCCACCGGGGGAGTTGACCGTGCTTGCCCTTGGTGCACACCCGGACGACATCGAGATCGGCTGCGGCGGGACGCTGCTGACCTTGGCAGCGGCACGTCCGCTGCGTGCCCACGTGGTCGTGGTGACCGGGTCACCCGAGCGGCAGGCAGAGGCCCGTCGGGCGGCTGGCCTGTTCCTCCCAGGGGTGGAAGTGCAGATCAGCACCCACGACCTGCCCGACGGCAGGCTGCCGGCGCACTGGGCCCAGGTGAAGAACTTGCTCGAGCAGACGGCGACCGCGATCCGTCCCGATGTTGTCCTCGTGCCACGTCCGGACGACGCTCACCAGGACCACCGTCTGCTCGGCGAGTTGGTCCCCACCGTCTGGCGAGACAGCCTCACGCTGCA
>CAYHHE010000175.1:0-2220 GCA_964356295.1 uncultured Actinomycetes bacterium
GGGTCAGCGGGGACGGTTTCCTCCGCGGCCTGGCTGGTCTGAGGGCCTGGGTGGGCTGAGAACGTCGCGTGCCTTGGCCGAGATGTCCTGCATGGCGGTGATGAGCTCGTCGAGGCGTCGACGGTTGGCGATGTGCTCTGCGTAGCGTTCGGCTTGCTCGGGCGTGAGCCGGATGGTGACGGTCTTGCCGGCGACCTTGCGGGTGTACTGGTGGTATGGCCCGTGCCGCTGGGGTGGGTCGGCGTGGCATCGGCAGCCGGCAGCGGTGCAGGTTGTGTACCGCTCGATGACGCTGCCGGTCGCGATGAATCCCAGATCGCCGATCTCGTCGAGCAGGGCTCGATAGCGGCGTTGCAGTCGGGCGAGTTCGCGCTCAGCCATCGTCGTCTCTCCGCGTGTCGTCCTCCGGCGATGTCAGACAGTATAGGTACTGTCTGACATCGCCAGGGTCGGCAGGGGAGGTCGTGGTGGACACGGCGCAGGATGGCCCGTTCGAGTTGGTCAGCCACCGGTTGGGTGCGGTGCCGTTGATCAACCACTTCCTGGACCGCATCGGGGTGGACAGGGTGCTGGATCGGTGGCTGCCGGAGCCGGACCGTCGGTTCAAGCTGACGCCGGCGACGGCGATCCGACTGCTGGTGGTCAACCTGCTGGTGGGGCGGGCCCCGTTGTACGGGCTGGGTGAGTGGGCCGTCCCGTACGCGCCCGGCCTGCTCGGCCTGCCGGGTGGGGACACCGGGTGGCTCAACGACGACCGGGTCGGACGGGCGCTGGTGGCCCTGTTCGACGCGGACCGGGCCAGCCTGCTCACCGACCTGATCGTCGGCGTGATCGGCGAGTTCGGTGTGGACACCGCGGAGATGCACAACGACTCCACCTCGGTGTCCGTGCACGGCCAGTACGAGACCGCGGACGGGCGTGCCCAGCGGGGCAAGCCGACCGCGGCGGTGACGTTCGGCCATTCGAAGGACCACCGTCCGGATCTGAAACAGCTGGTGTGGATCCTGACCGTGTCGGCGGACGGGTCGGTGCCGATGGCCTACCGCCTCGCCGACGGCAACACCTGCGACGACCCGACCCATATCCCGACCTGGGACGCCCTGGTCAAGATCTTGGACCGTCGAGACTTCCTGTATGTGGCCGACTCGAAGCTGTGCTCCGGCGACGCGATGCGTCACATCGACGGCGAAGGTGGCCGGTTCGTCACCGTGCTGCCCCGCACCCGGGGTGAGGACAAGTGGTTCCGGGACTGGATCCAGACCAACCAACCACACTGGACCGAGGTGATCCGTCTCCCCGGGGAGCGTCTGGGTGACCTCGACCGGGTCTGGTCGACCTTCCCGTCCCCGCTGCCCTCGGCGGAGGGGTACCGCATCGTGTGGGTCCACAGCAGCGTCAAGGCCGCCCGTGACGAGCACGCCCGCCGATCGAGGATCGAGGCCGGTGCCGCCGCCATCGACACCCTCAACGTGAAGCTGGCCGGACCCAAGACCCGGCTCAAGACCCGCGCGGCGGTTGAAGCCGCCGCCGAGAAGGCGTTGGCCGACGCCGGCGCCGCCCGGTGGATCGAGGTCAGCATCGGTGAGAACGTCGAGGAGACGTTCCGGCAGGACAAGCGCGGCCGGCCCGGCACGCAGACCCGCTACCGGCGCGTCACCCGCACCCACCACACCGTCAGCTGGCGTACCCGCGACGACGTCATCGCCTACGACGCCGCCCACGACGGCTGCTTCCCGCTGATCACCAACGACCGGCACCTGTCCGAGACCGAGGTCCTCCTCGCCTACCGGTACCAGCCCAACCTGGAACGGCGCCACCACCTGCTCAAAGGCGTCCAGGACGCCGATCCGATCTGGCTACGCGACCCGGCCCGCATCGAAGCGATCTTCTGTTGCCAGTTCCTCGCCCTGCTCGTCGGCGCCCTCATCGAACGGCAGATCCGCACCGCCATGCGCGATGCCGCCACCCGCGACATTCCGATCTACCCCGAGCTACGCGCATGCGAAACCCCTTCCACCGAACGCATCTTCGCCGTCTTCGCCGACCTGACCCGCCACGAGCTGCGCCACGACGGGCGGCTGGTCCAGACCTTCGAAGTCGACCTCACCCCACTGCAGCAGCAGATCCTCCACCTGCTCGGCGTCCCCACCTCGGCCTACAACGCAAACTGAGCCCCCCAGGTGGGGAGCCAAATCAGCACCGAGACGTGCGGAACGTCAG
>CAYHHE010000176.1:0-2102 GCA_964356295.1 uncultured Actinomycetes bacterium
GGCATACCAGCCGAGGAGAAGACTGGGTCGACCACCGCGACGAGCAGACTGAGCCCATGCCCATTGCGCAGTGGTGGCCGAAGCTTCAACAGCAGACCCGAGACTGGCTGATCGCGAACAACGGCGACGTTGTCCCGCCGGCGGTCATGGCAGAGATCGCCGAAGCAGGCGGGCCGGCGACTACCGACAGCTGGTGGGTGGCCGACCAAGACGCGACTGGTCCAGTGATGCCCGACAAAGCCATCGACTGGATCGAAGAGACCGCCAACGAGCAATCGCCCCCCGAGTCGTAGGCGCTGCCCGGGAACGTCCGCTCTTGCCGCGGGTCGTGCTCATCGCAGCCGAAGCGGCTCGCGACCCGAGCACTCGTGCCGAGTTGAGGAAGGCACGACCAGCCGACGTTGAAGCTGAACAACTCCTCGACTCCAAGGATCGGGGCGCCAGAAGGGACCGTTGACAGCCAACCACCGTTAGTTCTAACTTACGGTAAGTGACTACGAACGCAAAGACGCTTCTCACGGTGCTGGGGGACCCCACACGGCAGGCGATCCTGGACCTACTGCTCGAAGGCCCGCAGCCGGTGGGGCAGCTCGCCGCGCTGCTGCCGGTCAGCCGGCCGGCCGTCTCCCAGCACCTCAAGGTGCTCAAGGAGGTCGGACTCGTGGTGGACCACCAGGAAGGGACCCGCCGGGTCTACCGGGTGGACCCGGCGGGACTCGCCCCGCTCCGCGCCTACCTGGAGCGGTTCTGGCAGACGGCCATGGTCGCCTTCGCCCAACACGCAGAGAACCAGCACGCCGACAATTGGACGGACAAGGAGCAGGACCGATGACCCAGCAACAGCAGACCATCAGCCCGGTGCGCGTCAGCGTCTCGGTGGGCCTCGACCAGCAACGCTGCTTCGAGGTGTTCACCGACGAGATGGTCTCGTGGTGGCCGGCGGGTCATCACATCGGTGAGACGCCGCTCAAGGACATCATCATCGAGCCGTTCGTGGGTGGTCGTTGGTACGCCAGGCACGAAGGCGGCGAGGAGACCGACACGGGCGTGGTCACGGCGTGGAACCCACCCCGCGGCTTTACGGTCACCTGGCAGGTCGGGACCGACTGGACCTACCACGCCGACCTCGTCACCCACATCGACGTGTCATTCACGCCGACGGAGGACGGGCGCACCCTCGTCGAGCTCGTGCACCGTGACCTCGAGGCGTACGGCGCCGACGCAGCCACGATGCAGAGGACCTTCGAGGGTCCCGACGCCTGGGGCGGGATGCTGCGCATCTACAAGGACGTCGCCGAGCGCGCGAACTCCTAGGTCCCCGGTCACGCCGCGACTATCCGGTCATCAGCGGACGCAGCATGCCGGCGGGGCACGGCCACGGGGCAGCAGAATCGCGACATGAGGCGTGACGAGGAGTTCGCACTGCAAGCGCTGCACCATGTGCAGTTGGCGATCCCCGCCGGCGGGGAAGAAGCCTGCCGCCAGTTCTGGTGCGACGTCCTGGGTATGCGTGAGGTCGAGAAGCCGCCGGCCCTCGCCGAGCGTGGCGGGTGCTGGTTCCGGAGTGGCGCTCTGGAGCTGCACGTGGGCGTCCAGGAGGAGTTCGCTGCCGCCACGAAGGCGCACCCGGGTCTGCTGGTGTCGGGTCTCGACGGTCTGGCCGGCGCTCTTGAGCGGGCGGGTCACGAGGTGGTCTGGGACGAGGAGTTCCCCGGGCACCGCCGCTTCTACGACGAGGACCCGTTCGGCAACCGGGTGGAGTTCCTCGAACCGATCACCCCCGACGCGACCTGAGCCGCCGGAGAGTGTGGATGATGGGGCGCGACCCACGTCCCATCGTTCGCCCGCGACGCACAATCCCCGAACGATCCGCGCGGAAGTTCGGATCTGCCGCGCATCGGGTCTTCCAGCACCCGTCAGGCGTGCGATCGTGTCGAGTTGTCGGCACCGCGCCTCACGGGTCCGGCTGCTCGCGGTGTGGCAGTTGCCGCCTCAGCGGTGGAGCGCTAACGGGACAGGGCGTGGCGGATCAGGGCGCGGCCGGCGTGCAGGGTGGAGATGGGCGTGAAGGCCCGCGCCTGCGTGGTGAGGTCGGCCACCTC
>CAYHHE010000177.1:0-2065 GCA_964356295.1 uncultured Actinomycetes bacterium
GGTCGCGCAGGAACGTGGCCGGGTCGAACGACTCTCCCGGGGTCGGGGTGACGGCATCGAGCACTCGGGGGTCGGCCAGGGACGCCAGGGCCTGGCGGACGCCGAGCCAGATCGAGTCCCGGGTACGGGGATCGGAGTGGGCGGCCTGCTCGAGTGCGTCTCCCCATCCCGGTGCAGCGGAGGACCAGCCCAGCACCGCGATGGCGTCGGCAGCGGCGGCCGGGTCGAGCGACCACCGGTACAGGTCGTGGGCGGTGCGCCCGTCCAGCGCGGCGGCGTGCAGCAGTGCACGCAGGACCGCCTCGGTCTGGGCCTGCCAGAAGTCCCCACCGTCGACCGTGCGGTTCATGCCCGTTCCGGCGGCCAGCCCGCGGGCCCGGATCATCGCGGTCTGGGGCAGCCCGCAGCCTCGGACGGGAGACCAGCGCAGCCCTCGGGAGACTCCGGCAGCCAGGTGCTGCGGGTCGAAGACCGCGACTGGCCCGATCGCGCTTCGCGCGCGCATGGTGACGGCGAGGTTGTCCGGCCGGGTGCTGGTCGACACGACAGCACCGGGGGCGTCCAAGATCATCGGGATCACCAGATGCAGCCCCTTGCCCGAGCGTGGCGGGCCCACCACGAGCATCGAGTCCTCGACCGATGCCCACACCTGCCGCCCCCGCGAGCGCCCCAGCAGGTAGCCGACATCCCGGGGCCGGGGGCGATCCAGGGACGGACGCGCGTGCAAAGCGCGCCGCCGGACGTGCCGGGGGCTGGCGGCAGCGCTGACGTCTCGGGCCGTGGCCGTCCCCGCCAGCGTGTGTGGGTTCGCCTCACGCCGGCGTTCGCTGTCCCGCCACAGCCAACGTCCGAGGCCGGCCGCGGCGAAACCGATTGCGGTGATGAGCACGACGGTGGCCCAGTACCCGAGCGGCGATGGGAGCCGTGTGCCCCAGGCGGCCGAGGGATCACCCGGACTGGTGAGCACAGCCAGGCTGCGAGCCAGTTCCAGCTGGGGAGGCTCACTGCCCAATGCACGCGCCCCGAGCCAGGCCGCGAGCCAGAGGATGGCCGCGAAGCCCATGACGGCGAAGAGCGCCGCGAGCGCCGGGTCGGTCAGGTCTCGATCGGTGCCCGGTGTCGAGGCAGATACCGGCTGCGGGCGACTCACGACCGAGGGAGCCGGGTAACTGCGCACACGCTTGTGGCTGCACCCGTCCGCTACTCCGGCAGTGGGCGGCCATGCCTGCGTTCAGGGCGACAAGCGTGGGCCTATCAGCAGTCTTCACTGCCGTCACGAGGAGCGCGTGAGCAGCGCCCGCGTCACCCGTGGTTCGGCGAGTTCGGGTTCATCCTCGAGGTTGTGTCGAAGAGTTCGTACTCGCCGCGGGTCATCTGGTGCTGGACGACGAAGGCGCGGTCGCGGATCCGCCACAGCCCCTGCCCGACCCCCAACGTGGGCAGCAGTGCCTTCTCCGTATCTGTGAGCCCGAGAGTCGCCGCCGCGGAGCGCAGCTGGTCGGCTTCCTGCCGGTAGATGATGCGAGTCGAGCAGTCAGCGAGGAGCCCCTGCGCGAGGGCACGGCTCTCACTGGATGCGTCCCCGACCGCGTCGAGGTCGGACAGCCGGTGCACGACCATCAGGTTGGCGATGCCGTAGGCCCGAGACAGCTTCCACTGCGACTGCATGCGTCGGATCAGCGCGGGCTGGCGCATGATGCGCCACGCCTCGTCGTACACGACCCACCTGCGGCCGCCGGCCGGATCCAGCAGGGCGGACTCCATCCAGGCGGAGGCACAGGTCATGACCAGCGATAGCAGGGTGTCGTTGCCGGAGATGCGCGAGAGGTCGAGGGTGAGCATCGGGGCGGAGGGGTCGAACCCGACGGTCGACTCCCCGTCGAAGAGCCCGGCGAGGTCGCCGGCAACCAGCCGTCGAAGCGCATGGGCGGTGTCGCGGCCGTCGCCTCGGAGCACCTCGGCGGAGTCCCTGGTGTCACCCGCCGGGTCGAGCAGCTGGTCGACAATCGCTGGAAGGGTCAGCGTGCCGCTTCGAGACAGAGCGCTGGCGAGCGCTGTGTCGATG
>CAYHHE010000178.1:0-2017 GCA_964356295.1 uncultured Actinomycetes bacterium
CACCGCTGCGCCCCTCGGCCGCCGATGGTCACTCCGCCCGTCGGCCCTGGGCTCGGTCGGCGCTTGCCGGATCGGTCGGGGTGCGGTTCGGTGGTGCCGGCTCCGCGCGCGCCAAGCGCGACATCAGGGTCATCGGGAGCGTGCCCAGTGAGGATCTGGCGGAGGAGGCCACACATGAGGTCCCTGCGTCGAGCGAGGCTTCCGAGCCGATCGGACGCGGCCCGCGACGTGAGCGCCGGGACGGTCCTTGGCCTGGTGAGCGTCCCGGACGGTCTGGCCGCAGGGCTGCTGGCCGGGCTCAACCCGATCGCGGGGCTGTACGGATACCTCGTGGGGACGCTCGCCGGGGCACTGTCCACGAGCTCGGTGTTCATGTGCGTCCAGGCGACGGGCGCCATGGCGGTCGTCATCGCCGACGTCCCGCAGGTCCGCGGGCAGCCGGACTCGGCCGCCGCCCTGAGCACCCTCGGGCTGCTCACCGGCGCCCTCCTCCTCGTCGCCGGGCTGCTGCGGGTTGGGACCCTCGTGCGCTTCGTCCCGAACGCGGTGCTGACCGGTTTCGTCAACGCGGTAGCGGTCAACATCATGCTGGCGCAGCTGGCGTACCTCACGGGGTTCTCCAGCGAGCAGGGCAACCGGCTTGCCCGGCTGCTGGACACCGTCGTCAATGTCGCAGGGTGGCGGCTGCCGGTGGTCGGCGTGGCGCTGCTCACCCTCACGGTCATCCTGCTGCTGGAACGCACCCGGGTTGGTGCGTTGGCGCTCGTCGTCGGCGTGGTGGCGGGATCCGCGGCGGTGTGGGCGCTGGGGCTGGGCGACGTCCCGCTGGTTGGGGACGTCGCGGACATCCCCAACTCCCTGCCGGGGATCCAGGTCCCGTCCTGGTCCTTGGTCCTGCCGTTGCTCGTGCCCGCCGTCGCGCTCGCCTTCGTGGCGATGGTGCAAGGGGCGGCCATCACGCAGTCCGTGCCGAACCCGGACGGTTCCTACCCGGACACCTCCGGGGACATCCGCGGGCAGGGGATGGCCAACCTCGCGTCCGCGCTGCTGCGGGGGATGCCGGTGGGCGGCTCGATGTCAGGAACCGCGCTGGCCCTGACGGCCGGCGCACGCTCCCGGCTGGCCAACATCGTCGCCGCCGCAGTGATGGCGCTGGTGATCCTGCTCGCGGCCGACCTCGCCGGACACATCGCCATGCCCTCACTGGCGGCCCTGCTGCTGCTCGTGGGCTACCGCACCCTCAAGCCGGACCAGGTGCAGATGGTGTGGCGGACCGGCTCCACCCAGGCGGCGGTGATGACGACGACCTTCGTGCTGACCCTGATCATCCCCCTGCAGTACGCCGTGCTCGCCGGGATCGGGATCTCCGCGGTCCTCTTCGTCGTGCGCCAGTCGAACAAGGTGACCGTGACGAGCTGGACCTTCCACGAGGGATCTCCCTACCCCCTGGAGCGCCCAGCACCCCAGGACATCCCGGGCGGGGAGGTCATCGTCCTGACCGCGTACGGAAGCCTGTTCTTCGCCTCCGCGCAGGTCGTCCAGGCCCAGCTGCCCCGGGTGACCGCGGACTCGGCCGGTGCGGTCGTCATCCTGCGGTTGCGCGGGAAGGAGGACCTCGGCAGCACCTTCATCCAAACGCTGCTGCGCTACCGGGACGAACTCGACGCGTACGGATCTCGGCTGCTGCTGGCCGGGGTCGGCGACCGCGTCCTCGCCCAGCTGGAACGCACCGGTGCCTACCAGCGGCTCGGGCCCGACAACGTCTTCCCGGCGACCGAGAGGGTCGGGGCCTCACTGACCTCCGCCCTGGCGAGGGCACAAGAGCTGCGCGGCTGAGCGGGGCCGCCCCGGGGCGCCAGCCCCTCTCACCCTCCGGAACCGGACGGGGGTGCGTCGGCGCCCGCGGTGTAGGAGCGGACAAGGAACAGCGCGCTGACGACGAGCACCCAGCCGGGGAAGACCAGTGCGGCCCACAGCTTGAGGGTCGTGACGACCAGCAGCGTCAGAGCGAGGGCGT
>CAYHHE010000179.1:0-1981 GCA_964356295.1 uncultured Actinomycetes bacterium
CGCGGGGAACTGGCCGGGCTGCATCTGTCAGACCTGGACGGCGACGTGCTGACGATCTCCCGGGCTGTGTCCGCCGAGGTGATCGGGTCGACCAAGTCTGGACGGATCCGGCGCCTCACCCTCGGCAGCACCACAGCCGACCTGTGGCGACAGACCACCGAGGCGTGGCAGGACCGTGCCGGCAGCCAGCGGGTAGGCCCGTGGCTGTTCTCCACCGATCCGCTGCACCACACCCGGCTGGGGTCCTCGACCCTCGGGCACTGGTTTTCCCGCCTCGCCCACGAGGCCGGCCACCCGGACGTGTGCCTGCACCGGCTGCGCCACACCGTCGCCACCGTCCTGGAAGTTTCGAACGCGGCGACATCCTCGCCGCCCAAGCCCGGCTCGGGCACCGTGACGCCTCCACCACCCTGCGGATCTACAGCCACGCCCTGCCCCTGCGTGATGCCGACACCGCCGCGCGGCTCGACGAGCTGTACCGGTGAGCACGCACCGCGACCCGACGCCGGGTGGGGCGGGTCAGCGGCCAGGAACCCACAGCCCCGACGCAGACCCCGACGGCAAAGACGAGCCAGACCGTGCGTGGCCCTCAGCCGTACGTGGGGGTGGGTTGCTGGGCAGATCGTTCGGCTCGGGCCCGCCGGCGGCGGCGACCTCACGCTCCGCAGCGACCTGACCCATCCGCAGCCGGCCAAGCGCGGCGTCCACCTGCCCGCGCACGTCGTCAGACACGAAGCCCTTCGCATGATCGAGCACCGCCGCGGACAGATCGATGAACAGCCGAGCGTCACGCCGACCCAACTTCACCTGCGCGGTACTCAGCAGCGTCGAGAGCACCTCAGTGAGGATCTCCTCCGCCGGCGCGACACGAAGCCGCTCCACCAGTGCCTGCGCGTCCTGCTCCGACGGCCCCGCCTGCCCCTGCAGCCGGTCGTCCACGTTCTCGCCGCCCATGTCCGCTCCTGTCCTCCTCGAACCTCGGCGAGCCTACGTGCGGCAGGCAGCAACGAAGCCGTTGCTCACGGCTGGCTACTCACCCCCAGCAAACGCACGACCAGCGGCTGACAGCGCGCTTTGGGGTCAGGTCGGGGGCGAGGAGTGCGGCGGGGACGGTGGTGACCAGCCAGTCGACGACCCGTGCGGTCGGCCAGCCGCGGTCGGTGGTGAGCTGGACCCACAGGCTGTCCCCGCACAGGGTGAGCAGGATGTCGGTGGCGGTGTCGGGGGTGAGGTCGTCGCGGAGGGTGCCTTTGGTGGTGACGATGTCGATGACCTGCCGGTAGGCGGTGAGCTGGAGCTCGTCGTGGTGCTGGTGGATGGCCCGGACCTCCTCGTCGGTGAGCGCGGCGGCCCGCACGACCTCGGAGATGGGTGCGGCCCGGGCCAGCAGCGGGGCCGCGCCGGCGATGAAGGCTTGCAGGGCGGCGGTGGCGGTGGGGGCGGCGGTGATGGTGGCCCACCAGGTCGACTGCTGCGGGACGGTGGGCGTGTCCGGGCCGAGGACCTGGTCGTCGATGACCGCGCTGACCAGCTCGGCCTTGGTGTGGAAGACGAAGGACACGGTCTGGGTGGCGACCCCGGCCCGGGCGGCGATGGTGGCGCCGTGGTAGCCGCGGTCGAGGAACTCCGCGTGGGCCGCGTCGAGGATCACCCGGCGGGTGCGCGCGGCTCGGTCGCGACGGGCGGGGGCCTTGACTCCGGTCATCCGGAGGAGCATAGTCCCGTCAACTAGAGCCACACTTTAGTGACTGGCTACAGTCACGGGTGGGAGGACGGCATGTTCTTCGTCGAGACCACCATCACGATCGCCCGCCCACCCGCCGAGGTGTTCGCCTTCGTCGCCGACATGACCAACGCACCGTCCTGGCAGCCGGGCCTGCACGCGGTGCGCCGGACCCCGCCAGGCCCGGTCGGTGTCGGCAGCGCAGCGCCGACCGGCAACCCCCAGGAAGGAGGCAGGCCGTGATCTCCCAGGAGTCGC
>CAYHHE010000180.1:0-1897 GCA_964356295.1 uncultured Actinomycetes bacterium
AGGTCAGCGCTGCGGCCAGCCAGGTCAGTCCCGTGCTGCTGGTGGCGGCGTTCGTAGCCGGCGTCGCGGGCCTCGGGTTGACGGCGCTGGCCTGGCGGGCACTGCTGGCCGGGCTGGGCTCGCCACTGCCGGTCGCCACCGCCGGACAAGTGTTCTTCCTGTCCCAGGTGGGCAAGTACCTTCCCGGCAGCGTGTGGCCCTACCTGGCCCAGGTGCGTCTTGGACGCGACCTCGGGGTCCCGGCGAGCCGGTCGGCGCAGGCCGGGGTGACGTTCGTACTGCTGCACCTGGTGACCGGACTGGTGTTGGGGGTGCCCCGGCTGGTGCTCGGCGAGGCCCTGGACCGGCGGTTCGTGCTGGCGGTGTGGGCGTTGCCGCTGCTGGCGCTGCTGGTTCATCCCCGTGTCCTGGAGTGGCTCACCGGCCTGGCCAGTCGCCTCATGCGGGTGCAGGTGACTGCCGTACGGATGCCCGGACGCAGCATCGCGGTCGCCGTCGGATGGCTGCTGGGGGCGTGGGTGCTGTACGGCGTGAGCCTGGCCGCGCTCGTCGCCCCGTTCGAGGACGTCACTCCTGCGGGCTTCGGGCTGCTGCTCAGCTCGTACGCGCTGGCATGGAGCGTCGGGTTCCTGGGCGCTGCACTGGTGGTCGTTGCGGCCCCCGCGGGTCTCGGGTTCCGCGAGATCGCGCTGTACGCGACCCTCGCGGGCGTCGTCAGCCCGGGGGCGGCCGCCCTCGTGGTGCTGCTGTCCCGAGTGCTCATGACCCTCGGGGACGTCGGCTGGGCGCTGCTGGCTGCTGCACGCAGCGGGGCCAGCCGGCGGCAAGCCGCGGCTTGAGGGCCTGGCTGGTCAGCGCTGCGCTGGACGCGACTCCATGGCCTCGCGCAAGGCGTCGTCCCAGCGGCGGAGAGGCGACAGCCCGACCTCTGCCCATCGGTCGTGGCCGAGGACCGACCAGGCGGGTCTGGGTGCGGGGCGCGGGAAGGCGGCAGTCGTTGTGGGCCGGATTCGTCCGGGGTCCCCGCCGGTCAGGGTGACTGCGGTGCGCGCGAGCTCGTGCCAGGTGGTTCTCCCGCTCGAGGTGGCGTGGTAAGCGCCCGGTGGAGCGTCCGCGTCGATGGTGTCGACGATCCGGTGGGCGAGGTCGACCGTCCAGGTGGGTTGTCCGTGCTGGTCGTCGACGACATCGACACTGTCACGCTCGGCAGCCAGCCGCAGGATGGTCTCGATGAAGTTGCGCCCGTGCCATCCGTAGAGCCAAGCGGTGCGCAGGATCCACGAGCGGTCTGGCAGGTAGGTTCGCACCGCCCACTCGCCGGCGGCCTTGGTACGCCCGTAGGCCGAGCGCGGCGCCATCGGGGCGTCTTCGGGGTACGGCTCGGTGGCGTCGCCGGCGAACACGTAGTCGGTGGAGATGTGCAGCAGCCCTGCCCCGGTGTCTGCGCAGGCCCGGGCGAGGGTGGCTGCCCCGACCGCGTTGACGGTGAACGCTTGTGCCTCGTGCGCTTCGGCGCCGTCGACATCGGTCCACGCCGCACAACTCACGACCACGTCGACGCCGGGCAGTGCTGCCTCGACGCCGTCCGGGTCGGTGATGTCGAGATCGGGGAGGTCGAGGCCCTCGACGGTGTCGTCGGGTCGGCGAGTAGCCAGCACGTCGAGCAGGTCGGTGCCGAGCATGCCCTTCGAACCGGTCACCAGCCAGCGCGTCACGAGCCGTGTCCCGCCTAGCCGGTGGCCAGGGCCGCGCGTGCCTTCAGCGGCTCCCACCAGGCCCGGTTGTCCCGGTACCACGTCACGGTGTCGGCCAGCCCGGCTGCGAAGTCCACCCGTGGGGCGTATCCCAGCTCGGCGCCGATCTTTCCGTGCTCCATCTCGTGGGTCTTGCACTTCCC
>CAYHHE010000181.1:0-1885 GCA_964356295.1 uncultured Actinomycetes bacterium
CCGGCGCTGGCCGAGGAACAGCACCGGGTAGCGCGCCGAGGCCGAGGCCGGGCCACGGGACCATCCGTCGGCCAGGTCGCTGGTTACCGCCTTCCACACGCGGTCCATCATCAGGTCGCCTCGTTCCCAGAGGATCGGGACGAACTGCTGGGCCGGCAGCAGGGCGACGCCCTGGCCGCTGCGGTACGCGGTTCACGGCTGGTCGGCTACGAGGAGACGGGGCACTTGGTGCTGCGGGAGTGGCCCGACCGCGTCGCCGCCGACATCATGGAGTTCGCCCGCACCCTCGGCGCATGACGGGTGCGAGGGCGCAGTGGAGGGAGGATCGGGCGTGGATGACGTTCAGGCCTGGTTGCTGACCGGTGATCCTGCGGTCCGCTGGCAGGTGCAGCGGGACCTGACGGGAGGCGATTGGCTGGGGACTCGCGAGCAGGTGGCGCAGCAGGGTTGGGGTGCGGTGTTCCTGAGCAACCGCAGTTCCGATGGGACCTGGCCCACCGGGTGGTACTCCCCCAAGTGGACCTCGACGTTCTACTCGTTGCAGGTCCTGCAGCAACTCGGAGTCCCAGCCCCGGGGTCGGTGCACGCGCTGCTCGGCGCGGGCCTGCGGCCCGATGGCACCTTCGCCCTGTGGTCCTCGGGTCGGGAAGACACCTGCGTGCGGGCCATGATGCTGTCGATGGCCAACGCTGCCGGGGTGCCGATGCGGGGCGCCGCGGATCGATTGCTGGACCAGCAGTTGCCGGACGGGGGATGGAACTGTCAGCCGCAGGCGACCCACTCGTCCTTCCACACCACAATCAGCACGCTGGAGGCGTTGGCGCCCCTCGAATCGACCTCGGCGGACGTGGCACGCGCCGCTGGCGCGGGCCGGGAGTTCCTGCTGGCGCACCGGTTGTTCCGCTCGCACCGCACCGGGGACGTCGTGCGGCCGTCGTTCACGCTGTTCTCCTTCCCCCACTACTGGTACTACGACGTGCTTCGGGCGCTGGACTACTGGCGGGCCTTCGACTACGACCCGCGATTGGACGACGCGCTCGACCTCGTCCACCGCAAGCGGCGCCGCGGCACCTGGACCCTGCAGGGCAAGCACACCGGGGACACCTGGGTCGACATGGAACACCCCGGCAGACCCAGCCGGTGGAACACCCTGCGGGCCATGCGGGTGCTTCGGTGGGCGGAATCAGCATCGGCGAGGATCGTCCCATGAGCCGCCCCGCCTCCCGCTCGGAACTGCTGGCAAGGATCGATAGCGACTTTGAGGCGCTGCTGCTCGAGGTTGACCGGGTCGACCCCGACCTGCGCGACTCGCCGCGTGCCTGCGAGACCTGGTCGGTCAAGGATCTGCTGGCCCACCTCGACGCATGGCATGGGCTCTTCCTCGGCTGGGAACGCGCCGGGCGAGCCGGTGAATCCGTCTCCATGCCAGCGCCTGGCATCAGCTGGGCCCAGACCCCGGTGCTGAACGAGCAGATCTGGCAGCGGACCCGCAGCGATCCATGGAACGAGGTGCTGGATCGGCTGCACGCATCGCACAGTGCTGTCCGAGACGTCGTTGCCAGCTACTCCGAGGACGACCTGTTCAGCAAGCGCCGGTTCGCCTGGACCGGCACCACGTCCGTCGGCAGCTACGCGGTTTCCGCGACCACCAGCCACTACGACTGGGCCCGGCAGCTGATCCGCCGCTTCCTGAAGACCCGGCCTGCTGGTTGAGATCGAGGTTGACGCGTACCTCGGATGACCAGCCCTTCATCGACTCGACGTGCTGGGCGGCGGCACGGACCCGTGGCCTTCGGTTGTGGTCGGGCGCGGCGTTGAGCGCGTCCGCAAACAACTCGAGCCCGAGATGAACACGCACGTGGTAGAAGGGAGCGTGGCCCAACCG
>CAYHHE010000182.1:0-1801 GCA_964356295.1 uncultured Actinomycetes bacterium
CCCGACAATCCCGACCAGCCCCACACCTCGGCGGTCAGAGGCGAAGCCTCACTGGATGACAAGACGATGCGCTGACGGCTTGTTGACAAGTTGACGTGAGTACGCCCGGCCTGGGAACAGTCGATGGTGGTCTTCAGGGTCACGGGTTATCGTACGCGGGGGGACATCCGGGGGGGCATCCATGGACGCGGCCTACCAGGCGATCGCCGACCACGGTCGGATCGGTGACCTCCAGACGGCAGCGCTGGTGGCCACGGACGGGACTGTCGACTGGTGCTGCGCCCCCTATGTCTCCGTCGCCAACTGTGGCCTGCGGTACCACGTCGGAGGGGTGATCGAGGAGGAGTCCAGCCTGCTCGTGGCCAACGAGCGGGTCTTCCGGGAGCAGTTCGCCGTCGACCGCCGGACCGGCGTCGAGGCGGTCGACGTCTCCCCGGGCGATCGGACCATGAGGCTTCGCGCCGTCGCGACGGGCGAGGAGCGCACCGAGGCGTCCCACGTCCTCGTGCTGTCCCCGGGGGCCCGGTCAATCCGGTGGGTTCCCCCGGAGGACATCCACGAGGCACTGGAACGAGGACCGGACGACATCAAGGTCGTCGTCGACTTCACGGAGGACCTTTGACCGGCGCGGGCACGGCCCCGCCCGCTGCGGTTGCGGCCTCGTCCGAGCAGACCCAGCTGGGACAGGGCGTTCGGTGGGACGACCGACGCTTCGAGCTGCTGCGGGTGGACATCCTCGCGCACCGGTTCTACCGCGACCAGATCCGCGGCGACGGGTCCTTGGTGCCGGTGACGACGTACCGACTGCCCTGGCCCGTCGGAGTCGTCGCGCCGGTCAAGGGCGAAGGTGGCTGGCTGCTCGGCGCGGGCCGAGGCATCGTCCACCTCCAGCCGGACGGCACGTACCGAGTCGTGCACACGGAGGTGGCCCCGCCCCGCAGCCGGATGAACGACGGGGGCTGCGACCCGCATGGTCGGTTCTGGGTCGGAGCAGTCGCCGACGACCACCGCCGTGGTGGCGGCTCGCTGTACCGGTTGTCCCGGGACGGGCAGGTCGACCAGGTGCTCGACGACCTGGCGATCCCCAACGGGATCGTGTGGACCGAGGACGGCACCACGATGTACCTGGCCGACGGCGGCGTCGGCGTCGTGTACGCCTTCACCTTCTCCGCAGCAGACGGCTCGCTCTCGGACCAGCGTGAGCACATCTCGGTTCCCCCAGACATCGGCGTGCCGGACGGCATGACGATCGACGCCAGCGGAGACCTCTGGGTCGCGATCTGGGGAGGTGGCCGCGTCCACCGCTACGCCCCGGACGGCACGCTGCGGGACGTCGTGCCCATCCCGGCACAGCAGACCACCTGCTGCGCATTCGCCGGCGCGGCTCAGAACCTGCTCTACGTCACGACGGCGACCGAGGGGTGGACGGACGAGGAGCGGCAGTCCGATCCGGCTGCGGGCCTGGTCTACCTGGTCAGCCCAGGTGCGGGCGGGCGGTCCACCGCCCCGTTCGCGCCGGAACCTGCATGGTGGGCAACGGTGCCCGGCGCCGTCGGGGCTGCGATCGTCGAGGGGGCAGCATGACGTCTACCCGCCACGGACTGGTACGCCGGCGCGCGCCCAGCGGCCTCGGACCAGGGCCGAGGCACCGAGTCACGGTTGAATCCCGACTCGGCTGCCGGGGTCGTGCGTGGGCACGGGCCGGCGCGAAGGCGAACCGTGGACTGGTGATGGCTCCGAAGTGGTTCGTGTCCGGGTAGACCCGCAGCGCGCAGTTCGGGATGAGTGGCGCGGCCTGCTC
>CAYHHE010000183.1:0-1788 GCA_964356295.1 uncultured Actinomycetes bacterium
GGGGGCAGGGCGTACCCGAGGTCGACCAGCGCGTCGCGGAACGCGGCGTCGTGCTCGGCGGGCACCGCCAGATGCCGATCGCCGAGCAGGCGGCAGTAGGCCCCGGTTTGGGGGTCGCGGGCGACCAGTGCGGCGGTCGGCGGGTCCGCGCACTCGACGAGGCGCACCACCCCCCGGTCGGACAGCGCCGACCCGCGCGCGGCCGCGTCGCCCAGCAGCCTGGTCACGGTCTCGGGCACCGGGCCCTGGCTGGCACGGTCCAGCAGTCGGTGCAGCTCATCGAGGCTGCGCCCGCCGCCCATCCCGGCCAGCAGGCTCGCCATCGACAGCAGCCAGGTCCGCTCGGCGGTCCGCTCGGCGAACGCCGACAGCGTCATGGCCTCCCCCGGGCTCAGGTCGCCTACCGCGACCACCTCGTGGTTCGACAGCACCTTCAGCGCCGCGGTGGGTGCCGGGGCGACCGGCGGCCGGTCGGTGATCCCCAGGACGTAGGCGCCGAGGCCGTTGACCCGCACGGCGGTCAGGCCGTCGTAGCGGCTCAGGTACGCCAGGTCATCGGCGCCCCAGATGTGCCCGAAGTCCCGGCGCGCCCCGGCCGGGTCGGTGAAGGCCACGTCGAGCAGGCCCAGCGTGGCCGCGTACTCGAACAGGACCGCCAGGGTGTAGCGGCCCTGGAGGATCTCCCACCCGTGGTAGCCGGCATACCCGAGGCTCCCGTACTGCGGGTCGGCCAGGTAGAGCCGCCACAGGCTCCGCGAGTTCCGCTCAACGGTCGGGTCCAGCCCGCTGCGGCGCATCTGCGCGAACAGGTCATCGACCTCGACCCAGGTGCCCGCGGGCAGTGAGCCCACCGCCGCGGCAACCATCCTGCGGCGGGTGGAGACCGAGGACAGCACGGTCGTGCCCCGCTGACCCTTGATGTTCTCGATCCGGCTGAACTCGTCGATGACACCGCTGCTGACCCACCTGCGCCACAAGTCCCGGACCGTTCCGGGCGGCGGTGCCGAGAGCGCCTTACGACCCCGGGCGGTCAGTTGCAGCCGTGTCCCCGCGAGCTCGGCCAACCCGCCCGCCTGGACGATCAGTGGCCACGCGTAGGCAGCGATCGCCTCGTCCGGGTAGAAGTCGCCCCGCACCAGCAGACCGGCCAGGCTGGCCACCGCGGAGGCCGAGGGACGGCGCGTCTTGTCGCTGCAGCGCACCCGACCCAACGCGCACTGCTCGAGCACGACCCGCAGGTTGGCCACCGCCTCCTCGGCAGTCTCACGCACAACGGTCACCGAACCGTCGGAGACAGCGCTCACCACTCGACCCTACGTCCATCGGAAACACGTACATCGGAAACCGGACCCGGCGGACTCGGCCACACCGCCGAGCGCGACCAGGTCGCGGCCCCGTGCAGGCAGGTCTGGCTCGGCGCACGCAGAGGTAGGCCGGACGAGGGCCCGCCCACCCACGTCGAGCCGGGCGCCGCCGCCGCATGGGTCTTCGGCACGGCCGCGCTCGCGGCGGTCGCGCACGCCCTGGTAGGGGGCTGATGCCTGCGCCGGCAGCCACGAGCAACCCCGAGGACGTCCACGAGCCGCCAGAGATCGAGATCGGCTCCACCCCCCCCTCGACGGCGTCCGGGTCAGGGCGCTCTACCGGGCAAGCGCGAAGACGCCAGCGACATGGTGACCACGGTGATCCGCTCCAGTGCGACGGTCCACCACATGGATGCGGGTCGAGGAGTTGTCTGCGACGGAACCCGCCCGGTCCCGCCCGCAGGGTGAACTGGCACCGAACCCA
>CAYHHE010000184.1:0-1778 GCA_964356295.1 uncultured Actinomycetes bacterium
ACGGACTTGGCGAGGTTGCGGGGCTGGTCGACGTCGAAGCCGCGCAGGCTGGCCATCTCGCAGGCGAAGACCTGCAGCGGCACGGTGGTGACCACGGGCTGGAGCAGGGTGGCAGTGGCTGGGACGCGGATGATGTGGTCGGCGTAGGGCACGACGGCCTCGTCGCCCTCCTCGGCGATGACGACGGTGATCGCGCCGCGAGCCCGCACCTCCTGGATGTTGGACACCACCTTGTCGTGCAGCACTCCTCGGCCCCGTGGCGAGGGCACCACGACGATCACCGGGACGCCCTTCTCGACCAGCGCGATCGGGCCGTGCTTGAGCTCCCCGGCGGGGAAGCCCTCGGCGTGCATGTAGGCGATCTCCTTGAGCTTCAGCGCCCCCTCCAGCGAGACCGGGTACCCGACGTGGCGTCCGATGAACAGCACGGACGTGGCATCGGCCAGCTCTCGGACCAGGTCGCGAACCGGCTCCATGGTCTCGAGCACCTGGTCCACCTTGGCCGGCAGGCTGGCCACCTCGTCCAGGATGGTGGCGATCTCGTCCCCCCACTGGGTGCCACGGACCTGGCCGAGGTACAGCGCGACGAGGTAGCAGGCGACCAGCTGGGTGAGGAAGGCCTTGGTGCTGGCGACCGCGACCTCCAGACCCGCCCGGGTGTAGAGGACGGCGTCGGACTCCCGCGGGATGGTGGCCCCATTGGTGTTGCAGATCGCCAGCACCTTCGCGCCCTGCTCCCGGGCGTGCCGCAGCGCCATGAGGGTGTCCATGGTCTCCCCGGACTGACTGATGGCGATGACGAGGGTCTGCCGGTCCACGATCGGGTCGCGGTAGCGGAACTCGCTGGCGATCTCGACCTCGCAGGGGATGCGGGTCCAGTGCTCGATGGCGTACTTGGCGACCAGTCCGGCGTGGAAGGCGGTGCCGCAGGCGGTGATGATCACCTTGTCGATGTCGCGGATCTCGTCCTCGTCCAGCCGCATCTCGTCCAGCATGAGCCGACCGTCGGTGCCCAGCCGGCCGAGCAGGGTGTCAGCGACCGCCTTGGGCTGCTCGGCGATCTCCTTGAGCATGAAGTAGTCGTAGCCGCCCTTCTCGGCGGCCTCGATGTCCCAGTCGATCGTGTACTCCTTGCGCGGGGCCGGGTTGCCCGCCAGGTCGGTGAGCACGACCTCGTCCGCGGTCAGGTCGACCACCTGGTCGTCGGCGACCTCCATCGCAGTGCGGGTGTAGGCCATGAACGCCGCGACGTCCGAGCCGAGGAAGTTCTCCCCCTCGCCCAGCCCGACCACCAGCGGGGAGTTGCGTCGTGCGGCGACGACCCGCCCGGGGTGCTCCGCGGCCACCGCGACCAGGGTGAAGGCACCGGTGAGCCGGCGGCACACCTGGCGCATCGCCTCGGCGAGGTCGCCGTCGGTGTGCTGCAGCTGGGCGGCGAGCAGGTGGGCGACGACCTCGGTGTCGGTCTCGGACGCCAACGTCGTCCCGGCGTCCTCAAGCTCGGCGCGCAGCAGCGCGAAGTTCTCGATGATGCCGTTGTGGATCAGCGCGACCCGCCCCCACTCGTCGGAGTGTGGGTGGGCGTTCGGGTCCGTCGGCGGTCCGTGCGTTGCCCAGCGGGTGTGGCCGATGCCTGTGGTGGCCTCCGGCAGCGGCGTGTCGTTCAGCGCGGCCTCCAGAACGGCCAGCTTGCCGGCGCGCTTGATGCTCGACAGCGTCCCGTCCGACCCGACGACGGCGATGCCGGCGGAGTCGTAGCCGCGGTACTCCAACCGCCG
>CAYHHE010000185.1:0-1763 GCA_964356295.1 uncultured Actinomycetes bacterium
CACGGGCAAGAACCGGCAGACCAGCGATCGATGCCGGAACAGACCGGTGGCCCCATGCGTGAAGCGCTCCGCGCGGGGCTCGGTCATCCGCCCCGGCGGGAGAGCACCTCCTCGGCGACGTGTCGGGCGAAAGCCTGGGCTCGGGCCAAGTCGGCGGCGTCGGGGTGGCCCTTGTTGAGACCGCCGACCAGCCGCAGCGGCAACCAGGTGTCGAACCCCCGGCAGGCGAAGGACCCCACGACGACGTAACCCTTGCTGCGGAGGACGTCTTCCAGCGAAGCATCCCACGGACGGGACTGCGACCGACCGAGTCCTGAGGTTGTGAAGGTGAAGGCTGGCGTGCCGGCCACCGGTGGCAGGTGCTCGACGAAGCCCCTCAGTCGGGGATGGTGGGTCCCGGTGAAGATGCCCGACCCGAAGCCGACCACGCCGTAGCCGCGCAGCGACGCTGGGTCGACCAGCTCCGGCTCCAGTCGTTCGGCCCTCAGGACCTCGCCCATCGCGCGGGCGATCTTGGCGGTGTTGCCGTGCGAGACCGACACATACACGATCAGCGTTCGGCCCAGCTGGGTGCCCTTGTCGGTCATCGATCGTCCTCGCAACGCCTCCACTCCGCGATCATCGGTTCGCTGCCTGCGGTGGCACCAGAGCCGAAGGTCTCAGCGGCACGCCGGGACTTGGTGCGGCAACCCGTCGCCGCCGCACCCGCTTGCCTGCTGTCGCTGGGCTTCCCGGTTGCCCACCGGAGCCGGAGGGCGTCTGCTGGGAGGGTGAGGGTCCTGACCGTGACGGCTGCTGCCTTGGCCGCGTCCGTGGCGCTGGTCGCCGGCTGCAGCACTACCGCTGATCCTCGGTCCGAGGCCCCGGCGGGCACCGCGGCTCCAGCAGCGTCGGCCATGTCCGCACCTTCAGCCACACCGGCACCGTCTGTCGATGCGTCCCCGACTCCGTCGGCCGAGGCGACGCCACGTCCGGAGCCAGCGACGTTCGATCCCGCGTCGGCGCGCGCCACCATCGAGACCCTCGCCCGTCAGATCGGGCCGCGTGAGGCGACCGGAGCCGGCTTCGCCGCGGCGGCTGATGAGGTGCAGCGACGGCTTTCTGCGTTGGGTTACGTCGTGACTCGCCAGCAGGTGCCGGTTCCCGCGGGTGAGTCGTGGGGTGTTCCGGTTCCGTCCGGGGACACCGTGAACGTCGTCGCCACCGAGCCCGACGCGGACCTGAGCACACCGTTCCTCGTGGTGGGCGCCCATCTGGACACCGTGCCGCAGGCTCCAGGGGCGGTGGACAACGCCTCCGGGGTCGCGGTGATGCTGGAGGTGGCCCGGATGGCCGCTCTCGAGCCTCCGCCGCAGCCGGTCGAGTTCGTCGCCTTCGGCGCCGAGGAGCCACGCGGCCCAGGTGACGACCTGCACCACTTCGGTTCGCAGGCCTTCGTGGCGCAGCTGACCCCGCAGCAGCGCGATGCGCTCGTCGGCGCGATCGCCATCGACAGCGTGGGGATCAGCGACGGCGTGCCGATCTGCTCGGCGACCGGCCCGACCGACGTCTTCGCCCAGGCGGTCCGGGACGCTGCGCAGCAATCCGGCGTCGCCGTGCGTGGCTGCGAGAACCGCACCAGCGACCACTGGTCATTCGTGCGCAACGGCCTTGACGGGGTGCGGGTCGGACTGGCGGGCCAGGCCGAGTACGCCGAGTATCACTCGGCGGCAGACACCCCGGCCGTCGTCGACGACGTGCGGGTCGCCGAGGCCGGTGAGGCG
>CAYHHE010000186.1:0-1707 GCA_964356295.1 uncultured Actinomycetes bacterium
ACTTCGACAGGTTGAGAACCGCGGGATGAGAGCGCTGTTCTCGACCACGTATCGTATCGACGATCCGCTATCGTAGGGGGGTGCCGATCGATGCTTCCGCTGCGCCTGGAGCTTTGCTGCGGGATGCCCGCCGTCGTGCCGGGTTGACGCAGGCCGAGCTTGCCCGTCGTGTGGGGGTGACGCAGAGCGTGATCAGCGCGTACGAGTCGGGGGCACGTCAGCCCTCGCTGCCGACGCTGGCTCGGCTGGTGGCGGCGACTGGGCTGGAGTTGGCCCTCGACGTGCGCAAGCCAGCTCCGGCCCGGTCGCGCCTGACCGGGCCGCTGGGTCGCCGGGTCGTGCAGCATCGCCGCGCCATCGCGCGGGCGGCCGCCTCCCACGGCGCCTCGAACCTGCGGGTGTTCGGCAGCGTCGCCCGCGGCACCGAGACCACGGACAGCGACGTCGACCTGCTGGTCGACCTCGCGCCCGGCACAGGGCTGCTCGGCCTGGCCGCGCTGGAGCGTGACCTGTCGCGGATCCTCGAGGCGAAGGTTGACGTCGTCCCGGCCGGCGACCTGAAGCCGGACGTGGCCCGTGAGGCGATGGTCGAGGCGGTGCCGCTGTGAGCCGCCGCGACCGGCAGCGGCTCGCGGACATCCAGGCAGCCGGGGATGCCATCGACGACCACCTGACACGGGGCGACTTGTCCGACGGGCTGGTCTACGACGCCGTTCGGGTCCGTCTGATCGAGATCGGGGAGGCGGTCAAGGGCCTCCCAGCAGACCTGCTGGCCACCGAGCCCGAGCTGCCCTGGGCTCAGATCGCCAGCATGCGGGACCTGCTCGCCCACCGCTACTTCGACACCTCCCACGCCATCGTTCAAGGCACCGTCGACCACGACCTACCCGTCCTCGCAGCCGCAGTCGAACGGCTCAGGAACCAAGTCACGGACTGAACAGCGAGCCTGTGCTGGCCAGAGGCGGCAGCTCTGAGCCCGGCTCGCGGCGGGATGTCGCATGCTCTCCATGCGTGTACAACGCGCCCAAACCAAGGCCGACGCTGCCGGTCCTGCGGCGGTCACCGAGGAGTCCCTGGACGCTCCGGCAGGTCTGCGCGCAGCCTTGGACGTGGTGGCGGTCGAAGGCTGGAGCGGAGCCACCGGGGCTGCGGTGCTCACCTACGCGCCGCGGCGGGTCGTTCGCCGGCTGGTGTCGCAGCGAGGCTTCACCGGCCACGCCGTCGACGAAGCGACGACGACCGGCCTGGCTGTCGCATGGGAGGTGCTCAACACCCGCGGCGTTCGCGAGGCGTCCCGACCATGGGGGGTCGTCTGGCGTGCGGTCGACCGTGCCCTGTCAGCCGATTTGCCCGCCGCACGGCACCAGAGCGGCCCGGCCCGAGCATGGCGGGTCGCCGCCGTGGTTGAGGGAGGCGAGGGAATGCTGTTCGTCGAGGACACACCCCGCCTGGAGCACGTGGTCGGCGACACGGCCGGCCCTGAGCGGACCCGCGGTCTCGCCCCCTGACTGGACGCGGTGACCGAAGCCAGGGTGGGTGTTGGCTGGGCCCGGTGGGATGCCGAAGCGGTGGTCGGCGCTGCAGTGGCAATGGCCGGCGGGACGCCTTCCGACGGCCGGACCGTGTCCGGCTGGCGGCCGCTAGCCGAGCGGTAAGGCATCGCTCCATGGCAGGTGCACCGAGCGCTGTTGGCCTTGCTCGGCACCG
>CAYHHE010000187.1:0-1699 GCA_964356295.1 uncultured Actinomycetes bacterium
TCACTGCGCAGACACGCCGTCAACAACGCCCGTTGTTCATCGCCGTCCTAGGCTGCTCACGTCAGCCTGGAGCCGGAGGGCGGTCTGGCGGTACACCGCGTGAGCGTGGTCGTGCCGATCTACCGCGGTGAGAAGACGCTGCCCGACCTGCTGGCCGAGCTGGCCAAGCTCGTGCCTGACCAGGTGAGTCCCCCTGGCCACCCATTCCGGGTGACCGAAGTGCTGCTGGTGCACGACAACGGCCCCGACGAGTCCGACCGGGTCATCCGCGAGCTCGCCAACGACTACGCGTTCGTCCGTCCGGTCTGGTTGAGCCGCAACTTCGGCCAGCACGCCGCCACCCTCGCGGGCATGGCCTCCTCGGGCGGGGACTGGATCGTCACCATCGACGAGGACGGGCAGCACGACCCTCGTTTCGTTGGAGACCTGCTCGACGTCGCGATGCGCAAGCGCGCCACCCTCGTCTACGCCGAGCCGTTGAACCCGCCGCCGCACGAGGTCATGCGCAACATAGCCGCCCGCGGCGCGAAGTGGGTCTTCGGCAGTTTCCTGCCCGCAGGGGCGGTCTCGTCGTTCCAGAGTTACCGGCTGGTGCTCGGCGAGCTGGGCCGTAGCGTGGCTGCCTACGCTGGCGCCGGGGTCTACCTCGACGTGGCCCTGGGCTGGGTTGCGGGCGCCCTGGGCCACTGCCCGGTCCTGCTGCGCGAGGAGGGTGACCGCCCGTCGGGGTACTCGCTGCGCCGCCTGCTCTCGCACTTCTGGCGCCTCGTGCTGACGTCGGGAACGCGGGGCCTGCGAGTCGTCTCCGGGACGGGCGTCGTGATCGGGGTCCTCGGCCTGCTGATGGCCATCTTCGTCATCATCGCCCGCGCCACCGGTACCATCGCGGTCGAGGGCTGGGCCAGCGTGATCGTGGTCGTGCTGCTGGGCGTGGGTGCCATCCTGTTCTCACTCGGGATGATCGCGGAATACGTCGGCGTCTCAGTGAACATGGCCATGGGCAAGCCCCCCTACCTCATCGTCGGGGACCCCGCAGACGGACCACTGGGGCGCAGCCTCCGGGCGCCATGATGACGCTGCACTGGGTTGTCGGGAGCGGCGGCATGCTCGGCTCCCATGTGCATCGCACTCTGGTATCGCCACCGGTACGTCGGTCTGGCAGCCGCCCGAAGCGGTGCCTTGGCAGGACCCCGATCGCGCAGCCGTGGTACTCGCCGGCCAGGCCCGACGGCTCATCACGACCGCCCGGGGCATGACATGGGCCGTCTTGTGGTGCGCCGGGCAGGAGTGACCTCCACCGCGGCCTCGCAGTTGCAGGCGGAGGTCGAGCTGCTGGCGCGCCTTCTCGCGGCGGTCGAGCCTCCGGCCGCGCAGTCCGGGGTGGTGTTCTTGGCCTCGTCCGTCGGTGGGCTCTACGCCGGGTCGCCTGCTCCCCTGTTCGACGAGCAGACCGTGCCGCGCCCCCTTTCCCCATACGGCCGGTCGAAGCAGGCGATGGAGGGCGTCGCCGGTGACTGGGTTGCCCGCACCGGGGGCCGGGTGCTGGTGGGCCGCATCTCCAACCTCTATGGCCCAGGTCAGGACCTGGACAAGCCGCAGGGCCTGATCACGCAGTTGATCCGCTCTCTGCGTTTCGTCAAGTGATTTGGGTGCGGCTCCGCTGGAGGGACGCCCGTCTGGTGCTGAGCGGGGCGGTGTG
>CAYHHE010000188.1:0-1612 GCA_964356295.1 uncultured Actinomycetes bacterium
CGCCCCGAAACCATGCAAAGCCGACTATGTGTGTGGGGCGTGACACCGTCCTCACACTGGACCGCAATCACTTTGGCGTGGTCCAGTCTCAACTGGGAGCCCCCACACTGCTGCCCTGACGCGGCAGCCCACCTCGCAGTCATCGACGCCGAGATCGGCATCGACCGTCGAGCACGTCGAGGCTCGCGTTGCCGGAGTCGCTTGACACGCGCCGTCGAGGGTGAAGGCTGGGGCCATGACGATTCCACGACGGACCCTCGGCACCGGTGCTGCGGCTCTCGACGTCTCGGCCCTGGGCCTGGGCTGTATGGGCATGAGCGAGTTCTACGGCACCGCCGACGAGGCCGAGGCGACCTCCACCATCCGCCGTGCGCTCGACGTGGGTGTGACCTTCCTCGACACGGCCGACATGTACGGGCCGTTCACCAATGAGCAGCTCGTCGGCAAGGCCATCGCCGGGCGTCGTGACGAGGTGCAGCTGGCCACGAAGTTCGGCAACGAGAGGAACCCGGACGGGTCGTGGGTGCGCATCAACGGCACGCCGGAGTACGTCCACATGGCCTGCGACGCCTCGCTGCAGCGGCTCGGAGTCGATCACATCGATCTGTACTACCAGCATCGTGTCGATCCGAGCGTCCCGATCGAGGAGACCGTCGGGGCGATGACGGAGCTTGTCGAGGCCGGCAAGGTCCGCTGTCTCGGGTTGTCGGAGGCCGGGGTCGCCACCATCAACAAGGCCCATGCGGTGCACCCGATCACGGCGCTGCAGAGTGAGTACTCGCTGTTCACCAGGGACCTCGAAGCCGAGATCCTGCCGACCCTGCGCGGCCTCGGTATGGGGCTGGTCCCCTACAGCCCGCTGGGTCGGGGCATGCTCACCGGTGCGCTGAGCGCCGGGTCGCTGGACGACACCGACTTCCGGAACAGCCTCTACCCACGGTTCATGGGACAGGCCCGCGACGCCAACCTCACCCTCGTCCAGGCACTGGTGAGACTGGCGGGCGAGAAGGGATGCACCGCGGGGCAGCTGGCGCTGGCGTGGGTCCTGGCCCAGGGGTCCGACGTCGCCCCGATCCCAGGTACCAAGCGGGTCAGCTACCTGGAGGAGAACATCGGCGCGCTCGAGGTCGAGCTCGACGCGGAGGACCTGGCCGCCATCGAGGCCGCGGTGCCCGCCGATGCAGTCGTGGGCGACCGCTACGCCGATATGAGGTCGATCGACCGCTGACCGACGTCGGCCGCGATGCGGACGGCAGAGCATCCGCGCTCATGGGTCCCAAGGCCTCGACGACTGGTTTCGCACTCGGGCAGGACAGAGCCGACGGACAGACACTGCCGCAACATGGGTCATCGCTGACGCCGACTACCCGGGGGTCGCCTCCATGGCGATGTCCGGGACCGCGGTTGACCTGTCGCGCGCACCCAAGGGACTGCGGGCCCGCGGCTTGAATCAGGTGCCGGCGCTGCTGTGCGGTCGACTCGGTGTGGATCAGCGATACCGCAACCTCGGACTCGGCACCGTGCTCCGCGATCCCCGCCCGGCTGCCCCTCGGGCAAGTCCACCCCGGCCAGCAGGTCCTGGACACCGAGACGAAACTGATCACCCACGCGA
>CAYHHE010000189.1:0-1596 GCA_964356295.1 uncultured Actinomycetes bacterium
TGGTCCCGGCGGTCGCGGTGGTGACCATGCTTGCTGCCGTCGCGGGCCTGCTGGGGGCGGCGGCAGCGATGTTCCTGTCCGTCCACGACCTGCAGGTCGTCCTGGTGGTCGCTGCGGTCGCCGGGGGGCTCGGCGTGCTGCTGGCCACCCTGCTCGGCCGGGGTGTGCTGCGCGGCAGCCAGGCGCTGGTCGGCGCGGCCCACGCCCTGGGCTCGGGGTCGAGCCCCCGCGTCGACCCGCGTCCTCCGACGGCTGAGCTGGCTGCGGTCGCCGACGAGATCGAGCGGGCCGGCGTCCGGCTGGCTCAGGCCCGGGCCCGGGAGGACGCGCTGGAGGCGTCCCGGCGAGAGTTGGTGTCGTGGGTGTCGCACGACCTGCGCACCCCGTTGGCCGGCATGCGGGCGATGGCCGAGGCCCTCGAGGACGGCATGGTCGACGACCCGGCGGTCTACCACCGGCACATCCGTCGCGAGGTCGACCGGCTGTCGGGGCTGGTGGACGACCTGTTCGAGCTGTCGAGGATCCGCGCCGGGGCGCTGCAGCTCAGCGTGGACGAGGTGTCGCTGCCCGACCTGGTCACCCAGACCGTCACCGACGTCAACGCGCTGGCGCGCTCGCGCGGGGTACACGTGCGCGGTGACAGCGGCCCGGTGGCGGTGCAGGCCGACTCGCGGGAGCTGTCCCGCGCGCTGGGGAACCTCGTCGTCAACGCCATCCGGCACACCCCGCACGACGGCACGATCGAGGTGAGGGCCGAGCGGGTGGGGGACGAGGCGGTGCTCAGCGTGGCCGACGCGTGTGGCGGCATCCCGGAGCAGGACCTGGCCCGGGTGTTCGAGACGGGCTTCCGCGGGGAGGCCTCGCGCACCCCCGGGCCGGACGCCGGGGGCGGCATGGGGCTGGCCATCGTGGCTGGGATCGTCCATGCGCATCACGGGACCGTTCAGGTGGCCAACGACGGCCCGGGCTGCCGATTCGAGATCAGGCTGCCGCTGCAGCCCGCCTGAGTACCCGTCGGGGCTACCAGCGCTCCATGAGGTCGAGCAGCCCCGGCGAGTCGTCCAGGTCGACCCCGGGCAGCAAGGCGCCGGGCGAGGTGGGCAAGGGCATGTCCTGCCGGCTGCCCTCGTCGTCGGTCGTCACTTCGTCCTCCCGATCACAGCGTGAGGCTCATGCTAGGCGAGGATCGGGCCCCTCGTACCAGGCCCGGCACTCGGTGTACGTCGGCAGGAGCCCCTGCTCCGCGGCCTCGTCGAGCGTCGGAGCCTCGGCGTCCTTCGGAGACAGCAGCGGCGGGATGTCGGCGGGCCACGGAAGCGCGAGGCGGGGATCGACCGGGCTGATCCCATGCTCCCGCGCCGGGGCGTAGGGGGTGGAGCACAGGTAGGTGACGGTCGCCTCGTCGCTGAGCGCCATGAAGGCGTGGCCGAGTCCCTCGGCGATGAAGACGGCCCGCCGGGTGTCGGTGTCGAGGACCACCGCATCGACCGCACCGAAGGTGGGTGAGCCCACCCGGAGGTCCACCACCAGGTCGAGCACCCGCCCGGCCAGACACGTCACGTACTTGGCCTGGCCCGGCGGGACGTCGGCGTAGTG
>CAYHHE010000190.1:0-1570 GCA_964356295.1 uncultured Actinomycetes bacterium
CTAGTGGCGCCCAGCGGAGCCATCGCCCCCCGCCCTCCCGCTCACGTGATCGCGTGGGATGCGCGCCAACCGTGCTGCGAACGGCCTCTCTCTCCCCCCGCCCCCCGAGCAGGATGCCGCCAGGTGACGCCGCGTGGGACGCCCTCCTACCGCGTGACGCCGGCCACCCACTCGGGCGGCTGCAGCGAGAGCACCGGCTCGCTGATCCCGCTGGCTAGGTCGATGCCGATCAGCGCGGACGGCTCCGTCGTCTGCTGGACGTACAGGAAGCGGCCGTCGGCCGAGCACCCCAGAGGGTTGTCCTGCTCGGGCCAGGTGACCGAGCCGATGACGGCAGGTCCGACCACGGCAGCTTCCAGGGCACCGTCCTGGGTGAAGCCGAGCATCGAGTCAGTTCCGATCGCGCACAGCGGCTGCCAGGTCTGGGAGTGGCTGCCGATCGGGGTCACCTGCCCGGAGGTCACGTCCAGCCGGGCCACCGTGCCCGGCCGGAGCTCGGGCGGGTCCGCACTGGGGACGTCGGTGGTGGTGATCATCACGGTGTCCGGGTCGGTCGTGCCGAACATCATGCTCAGCCCCGGGAACGGGCCGTACTCGGCCAGGGTCTCCCCTGACTCCAGCGACGACACGTAGATCGTCGCCTCGGGAAGCCCCGCCCCGCCGAGCTCGGTGGACCGGACCAGTCGGGTGTCGTCCAGCACGACGCACGGGTTGTAGGTCAGACCCTCGCCGCCGCACCACCGGGGGGCGTCCACGGGGGCCGAGACCTGTTCCGTGGCCAGATCGACCACCTGGATGGCGGTGGTCCAGTAGGCCGAGAACGTCCCGAGCACTAGCGTCTGCCCAGCGCCGTCGACCACCGCGGTGTCCTCGGCGGCGTAGTCGGTCGCCGGTCCGGTGAACACCTCCACACCCTCGCCGACCGAGCCGCTCACGTCGATCGCGTGCCGATGGATGGCCGTCGCCTCGCCGCCGGGTCGGACGGTGTAGACCGACCCGTTCCCGGTGACCGGGGCGACCGGCGCCGGGCTGCTCGTCTCGGTCGCACTCGGGGTCGGAGATGGCGTCGCCGAGGGCTCCTGCTGTTCTGGTGTGCCGCATCCGACCACCAGCGCCACCGCCGCTGCCACGACCCCGATCCCCACGCGCATGGGTCGCGTTCGCATCGTCCTGCCCTTCCGACGCCTTCAGCGTGGACCGTCACGGCTCGGACGTCAGGGGCAAAGGTCCAGGCTTGGGAGCGCCATGCTCACCCAGGCTGGCCCAGCGTGGCGCGAATGCCACCGCCGCCCGGGGGCAGCGGCAGCGACGGCAGCAGGCACGCCTGCAACGCGTTGGCAGACGTCGGGCCGGTCGGTCGAGGTGACGGCGACCGGACGCCTGGACGCCTCCACCTCGCGCCGCCACAGGCCGAGGCGTCCGACCTGGGCCGCCCCCTGCCCTGCAGCACGCCACGCGCGCACAGCCCCGCGGGGGCGATCGACGCCCCGTCCATGATCCACGGCGGTTCTGGCGCTCCCCACAGATGATCCACGGCGGAAAAGGTGCGCTACGAGCACCAAACCCGCCG
>CAYHHE010000191.1:0-1549 GCA_964356295.1 uncultured Actinomycetes bacterium
AGGGCCACACCTGCTCGGGGGGCGCGTCGAGGGTGGCCGCGTGGTTGGTGACGAACGACGGGGCATCGATGAGCTCGTCACCGGGCAGTTGCCGTGCGCGTTCGTCGACCGTGGAGCCCGAAGTCCTGCCGAGGCGATAGAGGACGCCGTATCCGGCCACCGCGGCCAGCCCGGCCAACACGCCCACACCGGCACGGACAGACGTCACGCCGGACACTCTCGCGCCAACAGGCGCGAGAACGACGGGCCCTCGGTCCGCCCCAGGCAGGACACACGACCCGACCCTGTCCCCCCTCTTTCGGGCGATGTGCAGTGTCGTCCGGCGGCCTGACTCTGCTGTTGAGTGACCCCGTGTGGGTGTCCTTGCTGTTGATCAACTCCCACAGCCGAGACCGTGAGGCCTGCTTCGCCTGACCTCTCATCGGGTCGAAAACGCACTGGTTGCGGCAGATGTGAGCGTTGGTTTGGGGGCAGTGTCTGCTCGGTGGGATCGGCCTCGGCAATCGCGGCAAACGGGCCCGAGCGTCCCCGATCGACACTCGGTGCCGCGACTCCGTTGCTGGCCTAGCGAGGGTCTGTGGCCGCCAGGAAGAACCCAAGCGCGAGATTCGCCGTGGTCGAGGACGTGATGGTGCGCCCGTGTCCCCAGTCGGGGTAGATGTGCGCACGGCCGTCCTTGACCCCGGCCGCGGTCTGCTCGAACAGCTCGCGGGTGTAGAAGACGTCCTTGGCCCCACCGATGACCAGCGTGGGTGCCGTGATCCGATCCAGTTGGTCGCCGACGTCGAAGACGTCCTCGGCGTCCAGAGTGACCAGCATGTCGCTGGGATCCTTCGGCGACATGGACCGCGCCATCACCCGGGCCAGCGGGTGCAGGGGGCCCTGCAGCGGGGTCGGCAGCATCGCAGTCATCAACCCGGCGAATCCGCCGGCGGGATCCCCGGCCCTGGTCAGCCGTGCCAGGTCCTGCTGCACCTGGCGGCCCCCCGGCCCGAGCCGGTAGGCCGAGGCCACCACCACCAACGCCCGCACCAGGTCCGGCCGGTCCACCGCCAGCTGCAAGACGACGGACCCGCCGGTGCTCGTACCGGTCAGGAACACCGGCCCACCGAACTCCTGCTCGATGGCCGTCGCCAGGTGCCCGGCGATGTCCGACATCGACTCGCCTGGCCGCAGTCCCTGCTTGCGGTTCACCACATGCGCCCGGAAGTGCCCGGTCCACGGCTTCGTCATCGACAGCGCCATGCGCCATTCCATGCCCTTGGGGACCTCATGGGTCGATGTCAGCCCCTGCACCATCACCAGCGGCGGGCCCTCACCAACCGCCAGATACGGGATCCCCCCGCTGAGCATCCCGGTCGACCCTCGGGCCACCCCACTCACCGTCCCCTCGTGTCTCCACCCACGAGTACTCCGACTCCGGCGTCGCCGACAGAGCCCGCAGTCATCAGCACCGACCGCTCGGAGCCTCTCGCCCATCGGCGCCTCTCGGCTGCTTTCGAGCGCCCCGCGTCGGTTGGAGTACGTGGTACGGCGCAGTCGACCGCCC